>NC_016745.1:1857724-2189087 GCF_000243075.1 Oceanimonas sp. GK1
CCCCTGGGCGGGTTTCAGGGACAGGCGTCGGACATCCAGATCCACGCCAAGGAAATTCTCTATATCAAGGACAAGCTCAACCGGCTGCTGGCCGAGCACACCGGCCAGGACCTGTCGGTGGTCGAGCGTGATACCGACCGCGACAATTTCATGTCGGCGGTTCAGGCCAAAGAATACGGCCTGGTTGACCAGGTGCTTCTCAAGCGCGACTGAGCAAAGCGGGGCGGGGTGCTGTACACTGTGCAGTAGAGCCGACAGGGCTAAGCCCCGCGCTGCATCCACAAGAGGTGACTGAATGACAGACAAACGCAAGGGCGAAGGGGACGGCGGCAAACTGCTGTACTGTTCCTTTTGCGGTAAGAGCCAACACGAAGTACGCAAGCTGATCGCCGGCCCTTCCGTCTATATTTGTGACGAATGTGTCGAACTGTGCGAAGACATCATTCGGGAAGAAATCAAGGATATTTCGCCCAAGCGTGACGGCGACGCCCTGCCTACGCCCCACGAGATCCGTGCCCACCTGGACGATTATGTTATCGGTCAGGACCACGCCAAGAAGGTACTGGCGGTGGCGGTATACAACCATTACAAGCGCCTGCGCAACGCCACCAGCACCGACGGGGTGGAGCTTGGCAAGTCCAACATTCTGCTCATCGGTCCCACCGGCTCGGGCAAGACCCTGCTGGCCGAAACCCTGGCCCGGCTGCTGGATGTGCCCTTTACCATGGCCGACGCCACCACCCTGACCGAAGCCGGTTATGTGGGGGAAGACGTCGAGAACATCATTCAGAAGCTGCTGCAAAAGTGTGACTACGATGTGGAGAAGGCCCAGCGCGGCATTGTCTATATCGATGAAATCGACAAGATTTCCCGCAAGTCCGACAATCCCTCCATTACCCGGGACGTGTCGGGCGAGGGCGTACAGCAGGCGCTGCTCAAGCTGATTGAAGGCACCGTCGCTTCCGTACCGCCTCAGGGCGGCCGCAAGCACCCGCAGCAGGAGTTTCTGCAGGTCGATACCTCCAAGATCCTGTTTATCTGCGGCGGCGCCTTTGCCGGTCTCGACAAGGTGGTGGAGCAGCGCATGGATCATGGTACTGGCATCGGCTTTGGCGCCGAGGTCAAGGCCCGGGATCAGAAGGCATCCTTGAGTGAAATCTTCACTCGGGTGGAGCCGGAAGATCTGGTCAAGTACGGCCTGATCCCCGAGTTCATCGGTCGTCTGCCGGTGGTAGCGACCCTGACCGAGCTGGACGAAGACGCCCTGGTGCAGATCCTGTCCGAGCCCAAGAATGCCCTCACCAAGCAGTATGCGGCCCTGTTCGCGCTGGAAGACGTGGAGCTGGAGTTCCGCGACGATGCCCTGCGCTCCATTGCCCGCAAGGCCATGGAACGCAAGACCGGTGCCCGGGGCCTGCGCTCCATTGTGGAAGCGGTGCTGCTCGACACCATGTATGACCTGCCGTCCATGGATGACGTGTCCAAGGTGGTGATCGACGAAACCGTGATCAAGGGCGAGTCCGATCCCATTCTCATCTACGAGAAGGGCGAAGCCCAGGCCGCTTCCGGCGACTGAACGCGGCTTTTTTAACCTGAAAAAGGGGCATTTTGCCCCTTTTTCCGTTTTTGCCGCCGTAGCGATTGAATCTTGCGATCCCGCCCCCATATACTCACCCAAGCGCTAATAAATTGCATTCAAGCCGAGAGGACACTATGACCCTAGAGCGTTCCGAACGCATCGAAACTCCCGTCCTGCCTCTCAGGGATGTGGTGGTTTATCCTCACATGGTCATCCCGCTGTTTGTGGGACGGGAAAAATCCATTCGCTGCCTGGAAGCGGCCATGGAGCAGGACAAGAAGGTACTGCTGATCGCCCAGAAAGATGCCTCCACCGACGATCCGGGTGTGGACGATGTCTACCAGGTCGGCACCGTGGCCAATGTGCTGCAGATGCTCAAACTGCCCGACGGCACCGTCAAGGTGCTGGTAGAAGGCGCCCAGCGTGCCCACCTGGAAGCCTTGCGGGAAGAAGACGGCTACTTTGTGGCCGAGGCCCAGTACCTGGCTACCGAGCCGCTGGACGAACGCGAGCAGGAAGTGCTGGTGCGCTCCGCCATCACCCAGTTTGAAGGCTACATCAAGCTCAACAAGAAAATTCCTCCCGAGGTGCTGACCTCGCTGTCCGCCATTGAGGACGCTGCCCGCCTGGCCGACACCATGGCCGCCCACATGCCGCTGAAGCTGGAAGACAAGCAGAAGGTGCTGGAGATCGTCGGGGTTGGCGAGCGCCTGGAATACCTGATGGCGATGATGGAAGCGGAAATGGATCTGCTGCAGGTCGAGCGCCGCATTCGTGCCCGGGTCAAGAAGCAGATGGAAAAGAGCCAGCGCGAGTACTATCTGAACGAGCAGATGAAGGCCATTCAGAAAGAGCTCGGCGAGCTGGACGAGGTGCCCGACGAGTTCGAGGCGCTGCAGCAGAAAATCGAAGACGCCGGCATGACCGACGAAGCCCGGCAAAAGACCGAGGCGGAGCTGGCCAAGCTGAAAATGATGTCGCCCATGTCGGCGGAAGCCACCGTGGTGCGCGGCTATGTGGACTGGATGATCTCGGTACCTTGGAAGAAACGGTCCAAGGTGAAAAAAGACCTGGCCAAGGCCGAAGAAATCCTTGATGCCGATCACTATGGTCTGGAAAAGGTCAAGGAACGGATTATCGAGTACCTGGCGGTGCAGACCCGCACCAACAAGCTGAAGGGGCCCATCCTGTGCCTGGTGGGACCGCCCGGCGTGGGCAAAACCTCCCTCGGCCAGTCCATCGCCAAGGCCACCGGCCGCAAGTACGTGCGCATGGCCCTGGGCGGGGTGCGCGATGAAGCGGAAATCCGTGGTCACCGCCGTACCTACATCGGCTCCATGCCCGGCAAGCTGATCCAGAAAATGGCCAAGGTAGGCGTGCGCAACCCGCTGTTCCTGCTCGATGAAATCGATAAGATGTCGTCCGACATGCGCGGCGACCCGGCCTCGGCGCTGCTGGAAGTGCTGGATCCGGAGCAGAACCACAGCTTCAACGATCACTACCTGGAAGTGGATTACGACCTGTCCGACGTGATGTTTGTGGCCACCTCCAACTCCATGCACATTCCCGGCCCCTTGCTGGATCGGATGGAAGTGATCCGGCTGTCGGGCTACACCGAAGACGAAAAGCTCAACATTGCCAAGCGTCACCTGCTGTCCAAGCAGATCAGCCGCAATGGTTTGAAGGAAAGCGAGCTGGTGGTGGAAGATTCCGCCATTATCGGCATCATCCGCTACTACACCCGGGAAGCCGGGGTGCGCAGCCTGGAGCGGGAAATCTCCAAGCTGTGCCGCAAGGCGGTGAAGGAAATTCTGCTCAACAAAGACATCAAACAGGTCGTTATCAATGGTGGCAACCTGAAAAACTACCTGGGTGTGCACCGTTTTGACTACGGCAAGGCGGAAGAAAGCAACCAGGTCGGGCAGGTCACCGGTCTGGCCTGGACCGAGGTGGGCGGCGACTTGCTGACCATTGAAGTGGCCAATGTGCCGGGCAAGGGCAAGCTCAGCTACACCGGCTCTCTCGGCGATGTGATGCAGGAATCCATTCAGGCCGCCCTGACGGTGGTGCGCTCCCGTGCCGAAAAGTGGCGCATCAACGCCGATTTTTACGAAAAGCGCGACATTCACGTGCATGTGCCCGAGGGTGCCACGCCCAAGGACGGTCCCAGCGCCGGCATCGCCATGTGTACTGCCCTGGTGTCCAGCCTCACCGGCAACCCGGTGCGCGCCGACGTGGCCATGACCGGCGAAATCACCCTGCGCGGTGAAGTGCTTCCCATCGGCGGCCTTAAAGAGAAACTGCTGGCGGCCCACCGGGGCGGCATCAAGCGGGTGGTGATACCGGCGGAAAACGAGCGGGATCTCGAAGAAATTCCGGACAACGTCAAGGGCGATCTGGAAATTCACCCGGTACGCTGGATTGACGAGGTGCTGGAGCTGGCGCTGGAGCAACCGCCCGAGGGCTTTGCGGTGGCCTCGGCCTGAGCTTTTTCGCCCCGGGCCGTGGTTTGAGGCTTGTCAGTGGCCGAGACTCGCAGTAGCCTTGGAAAGCTTTTGTGGCGGTCCGGTCAGGATGAATCCGGATCGCGCACTCCAATAACAGGGTGGTGTCACCCGACCAACACCAAATAATGAACAAGGGGAATGACCGTGAATAAATCTCAACTGATTGACAGAATCGCCGACGGCGCCGACATCACCAAGGCCTCTGCCGGCCGTGCGCTGGACGCCTTCGTGGAAGCGATTACCGAAACCCTGAAAGACGGTGACTCTGTCTCTCTGGTTGGCTTTGGCACCTTTGAAGTACGCGAGCGTGCCGCCCGTACCGGCCGTAACCCGCAAACCGGCGCCACCATTGAAATTGCCGCTGCCAAGACCCCGGCCTTCAAGGCCGGCAAGGCACTGAAAGACGCCGTTAACTGACATCAGCACGCCGGCATCACAGCCGGTATACTGACTCCGAACAAGGCGCATCCCGTGGTGCGCTTTTTTTTCGGCACCGGCGCCATGGCGCCATCGGGAGCAATAACGACTTATGTTTTTTGACAAATTGAGAGCGGGGGCCCAGGGCACCACCTCCAAGATCATACTGGGCGCCATCATATTGTCCTTCGCCCTGGCCGGCGTGGGCAGCTACGTCACCCGTCCGGTCCAGGAAGTGGCTGCCGTGGTCAACGGCGACGAGATCCTGGCCCAGACCCTGGAAAACGCCTACCGCAACGAGCGCGCCCGCCTTGAAAGCCAGCTGGGTGAGCAGTTCAGCCAGCTGCTGGCCGATCCCGCCTACGTGGCGCAAATTCGCCGCTCGGTGCTGGAGCAACTGGTGGAGCAACAGCTGATCGACCAGAAAATTGCCGAGCTGGGGCTGCGTGCCAGCGATGACCAGGTGCGTAACGCCATTCGCGCCCTGCCGGAATTTCAGGTAGACGGCCGTTTCGACAACGACCGCTACCTGCAACTGCTGAGCCGCAACAACCTGAGCCCGGAGCAACTGCGCGACAGCATTCGCCAGGATCTGAACCGCCAGATGCTGCTCAATGCCGTGGTCGGCTCTGCATTTTCGCTGCAGAGCGAGGCTGGTCTGCTGGACCGTCTGACCCGCCAGCAGCGCAGTGCCAGCCTGGTACGCCTGCCGCTGGCGCAGTTTGAAGCCGGCGCCGAGGTGAGCGAGGAAGAGGCACAGGCCTGGTATCAGGCACACCCGGAGCGCTTCCAGCGTCCCGAACAGGTGAAGCTCAACTATGTGCTGCTCAATGCCAACACCGTCTCTGCCGCGGATATCGACCCCCAGGCCATTGCAGATTATTACGCCGCCAACCAGGCCAGCTATACCCAAGCCGAGCAGCGTCGGGTGGCCCATATCATGGTGAGCAAGGGGGAGGGGGCCGAAGCGCGCATTCAGGCCATTGCCGAACGGCTGGCGGCGGGCGAAGACTTTGCCGAGCTGGCCAAAACCGAGTCGGATGACACCTTTACCGGTGCCGACGGCGGCGAGCTGGACTGGATGGAAGCCGGCACCCTGGATCCCGCCTTTGACCAGGCTGCCTTTGACCTGACCGAGGCCGGCGACCTGTCCGGCGTGGTGGAAAGCGAATTTGGCCTGCACCTGATCAAGCTGCTGGACATTCGTCCGGCCCAGACCAGGCCGTTGGCAGAGGTGCGTGACGCCATTGCCGAGCGGCTGGCCGCCGATCAGGCCGGAGACGACTTCTACCAGCGTGAGCAGCGACTGGCGGAGCTGGCGTTCGAGTTTCCCGACGCCCTCGACATGGCCGCCGACGAGCTGGGTCTGACCGTACACTCCACCGACTTTGTGTCGGCGGATGCCTTGCCCGACGAGTTACAGGATCCGCGCCTGGTGGGCAAGGCGTTCTCCGTTGAGCTGCGTGAGCAGCGCATGAACTCGGATTTGATTGAGCTGGGTGACAACCAGGCGTCGGTGATCCGCGTGCTGGACTACCGCCCGGCCGCGGTGCGCGACTTTGATGAGGTCAAGGCCGAGGCTCGGGCACTGGCGCTGAAAGACAAGGCCGCCGAGCTGGCGCAACAGGCTGCTGCCGAGCTGGAGCAAGTGTGGGCCGAGGGCGGGATTGACGGCTGGCTGGCCGAGCGCGAGCTGACCGTGACTGAGCTGGCCGACGTGACCCGGGAAAGCGCCCAGGATCCGGCCCTGCTCAACGCCCTGTTCGCCATGCCGGCGCCCGCTGAGCAGCCGAGCCTGCGGACTGTAACCCTGATGGGCGGCGATCTGGCGGTGCTGCGCCTGAACGCGGTGACCACGCCCGACAGCCCGTCCGACCAGCTGGCGCTGGTACGCCAGGGCCAGGGCCGGGTTCAGGGCCAGCGGGACTATCAGAGCCTGATCGCGGCCCTCAAGGCGGCGGCGGAGATCGAATACCGCCAGCTTGAGAGCGAAGACGACAGCTTCTTCTGATACTGTCAGCGACATTCAGACCATCATCAACGGGCGCTTCGGCGCCCGTTTTGCCATTTGGCCACCGTCACATTTTCCCGTTTCGCCTTGCTTTATGGGCGGCGCGAGTTGCCAAGCCCCTGCCGATTTGATACTAAGGGTGTCCCCCGCGGCTGAATGTTTTTGTTCGGCCTGCATTTTTCGTTTAGATGCGAAGCATGGGTAATTGAGATATGCTAAGCAGGTTACAGCAGTCGGAGAACAGCTTTGATAAACGTATTCCTGGTTGATGACCATGAGTTAGTGCGCACAGGGATCCGACGCATACTGGAAGATGTCAAGGGAATGAAGGTGATGGGCGAGGCCAAGAGCGGCGAAGAAGCCGTGCAGTGGTGTCGCGAGCATCATCCTGATGTCATTCTGATGGACATGAACATGCCCGGCATCGGCGGGCTGGAAGCCACCCGCAAGATTTTGCGTTTCAATCCCGATGTGAAAATCATTGTCCTCACCGTTCACACCGAAAACCCGTTCCCCACCAAGGTGATGCAGGCGGGCGCCGCCGGCTACCTGACCAAGGGCGCCGGGCCGGAAGAGATGATCAACGCCATTCGTCTGGTACACAGCGGCCAGCGTTATCTGTCACCGGAAATTGCCCAGCGCATGGCCCTGAGCCAGTTTTCCAACGAGGAAAACCCGTTCAAGGAGCTGTCGGAGCGGGAGCTGCAGATCATGCTGATGATCACCCGCGGCCAGCGCGTGACCGACATTTCCGAGCAGCTCAACCTCAGCCCCAAAACCGTGAACAGTTACCGCTACCGGCTGTTCAGCAAGCTCAATATCAATGGTGATGTGGAGCTGACCCACCTGGCCATTCGCTACGGCATGCTCGACGCGGAAAAGATCTGACGCGGTTCCCGTGAAACCCGTGTCATCCAGCCCGTTATGAGCCAGCCCTTTGATGCCAAGGCCTTTCTCAAGGTCGTGACCGAGCAGCCCGGCGTCTACCTGATGTATGACGCCGGGGGCGAGGTGATCTATGTGGGCAAGGCCAAAAACCTGAAAAAACGGCTGTCGTCCTATTTTCGCGCCACCGTCAGCGGCGAGAAAACCCGGGCCCTGGTGCGACAGATTAACGATGTGCAGGTCACGGTGACCCACACCGAAACCGAGGCGCTGATCCTTGAACACAACCTGATCAAGCAGCATCTGCCCAAATACAATGTGCTGCTGCGGGACGACAAGTCCTACCCCTATATTCTGATCTCCGATCACACCCACCCGCGCATTGGCATCCACCGTGGCGCACGCAATAAGCGGGGCGAATATTTCGGTCCTTATCCCAACGGCAATGCGGTGCGCGAAAGCCTGCACCTGATGCAGAAGCTATTTCCGGTGCGCCAGTGCGAAGACAGCGTCTATGCCAACCGCAGCCGGCCCTGTTTGCTGTACCAGCTCAAGCGCTGTGCCGGCCCCTGCGTAACGGGGCTGGTGAGCGATGAGGAGTATGCTCACCAGGTGCAACTGGCGAGGCTGTTTTTACAGGGCAAGAACCAGCAGGTGCTGACCGATCTGGCCGACAGCATGGAGCTGGCCAGCCGGGAACTGCGTTTTGAGGATGCCGCCCGGTTTCGGGATCAGCTGCTGGCCCTGCGCCGAGTGCAGGAGCAGCAGTTCGTCAGCGGCAACGTGCTGGACGACCTTGATGTGATTGGCCTGGCCCTGGAGCGCAGCCAGGCCTGCGTGCAGGTGCTGTTTATTCGCCAGGGCAAGGTGCTGGGCGGGCGCAGCTATTTTCCCAAAATGGCCCCCGACACCGATGCCGAGGAAATACTGCAAAGCTTTGTGCTGCAGTTCTACCTCTCCGGCATCAATGGCCGGGAAGCCCCCGCGGAAGTGCTGTTGGACCGCACCCTGCCCGATGAAACCGTGCTGGGTGATACCCTGAGCCAGCATTACGGCCGCCGCGTGCGCTTGCGCAGCGCCGTGCGCAGCGAGCGGGCCCGCTTTGTGAAGCTCGCCTGCACCAACGCCGAAACCGCCCTGGCCAGCCGGTTGGCGCACCGCAGCACCCAGCGCCAGCGCCTGGCGCAGTTGCAGGAGGTGCTGGGAGTGGGGGAGATTGCCCGTATGGAATGCTTCGACATCTCCCACACCATGGGCGAGAAAACCGTGGCTTCCTGTGTGGTGTTCGACCAGGACGGCCCCCGCAAGAGCGACTACCGTCGCTTCAACATCAGCGGCATTACCCCCGGCGACGACTACGCCGCCATGGCGCAGGCCCTGAGCCGGCGCTTTGAGGGGGCCGATCCCGACACCCTGCCGGACGTGCTGTTTATCGACGGCGGCCTGGGCCAGCTCAGCCGCGCCGAGGCGGTGGTGAGCGAGGCGCTCGCCGACAGCCCGAAACAGCCAATGCTGGTGGGGGTGGCCAAGGGAGTGACCCGCAAGCCGGGGCTGGAAACGCTGATCATGGGCCACAGCCACGAGGAACGCCATTTGCCCGCTGATCTGCCGGCTTTGCACCTGATCCAGCATATTCGTGATGAATCCCACCGCTTTGCCATTACCGGCCACCGGGCCCAGCGGGGCAAGGCGCGTACCACCAGCAGCCTGGAGGCCATTCCCGGAGTGGGTGCCAAACGCCGCCAGGCCCTGCTAAAATACCTGGGTGGCTTGCAGGAAGTAAAGCGGGCGAGTGTGGATGAGCTGTCCAAGGTACCCGGCATCAGCCGGGCCCTGGCAGAAAAGATCCACGATGCGTTGCATCACTGAGTCTCATCATGCACCATGTATCGGCATCGTATTCTGGTTTAAATAACAATGATAAATGTCCCCAACTCCCTGACGTTTTTTCGCATTCTGCTGATCCCTGTCTTCATTGTGCTGTTCTACCTGCCGTTCGACTGGGCCTATTTCTGGGCCGCCGCCATCTTTACCCTGGCAGCGGCCACCGACTGGCTCGACGGCTTTCTGGCCCGCCGGCTGAAGCAGAGCACGCCCTTTGGCGCCTTTCTCGACCCGGTGGCCGACAAGGTAATGGTGGCGGCGGCGCTGGTGCTGATTGTGGAAGACTACAGCAGCCCATTGGTGACCATTCCGGCCATGTTCATGATAGGGCGGGAAATCATTATTTCCGCCCTGCGGGAATGGATGGCGGAAATCGGCCAGCGTTCGCGGGTGGCCGTCAGCTGGATTGGCAAGTGGAAAACCACCATTCAGATGCTGGCGTTGATCGGCCTTATCTGGCAGCAGAGCATCTACATGATCTGGGCCAGCTATGTGCTGCTCTACGTGGCCACCGGCCTGACCCTGTTCTCCGCCTATGACTATTTGAAAGCGGCCTGGGGTGATCTGACCCGCAGTGAATAAACAGGGTAAAAGCCGCGCTTGCGCATAAAAAGTGTGCGAACGGACGAGAAACACCGATTAACGGTTGACTGAGCCGCGTTCGCCATTAAAATGCAGCCATATCAACGACCTCTCTTTGGCGCGTTAGCAAAGTGGTTATGCAGCGGATTGCAAATCCGTTTAGTCCGGTTCGATTCCGGAACGCGCCTCCATCTCTCTTCTCGAAAACGTCTACGCCCGGATGGTGAAATCGGTAGACACAAGGGATTTAAAATCCCTCGCTCGCAAGGGCGTGCGGGTTCAAGTCCCGCTCCGGGCACCATTGAAAATCAAGCACTTAGCAACGATTTAAGCGCTCTCCCTCATATTTTCAATTGCACCAACTGCCATGAATTGGCAGCAAAATGGCAGCAGAACTTTTTTGCCTGCCACCGGTTTGTCTTCTCTGGGCATGCGTAGCCGAGTGAAGCGGATTGAAATTTTCTTCCTTTGCATGATTTCAGCGAACCCCAGTCAGACTCTGACTTTGCAGCCAGTTTGGTTGTTGCCCCGCATTATTTGTTTTTCGGTATCTTTCCCACGTAAACGGCACGAAGGCCAGTCACGGCGGGGCTTTACTGATCCTGCCGGTGATCTGCCGGCGCTGTAATTCCTTCATTTTCGTGCAATTTCCTTCATTGGTTGCAGATCCTCAGATCAACGCGAGATCCCAATAACGGCGGGGGCTGGCGGTGGGTTTTGCACACCCGCAGAATTTCACAATTTTTATGACGCAAAGCGCGAAGGCGGGCGCGGAGGAGCGCGGTTTCCGTGGGGCGAGCGCGTGCGTGGGCGTTTGCCGTGGCGGCGCCGGCCCGGGTGCTGCTGGGGTGCGGATACAAGAAGGCGGCCGCTGTGGGCCGCCTGGGTGGGTGCGTGGGGCTTAGCCGGTGAAGCTCTGCAGGTTGCCCTTGATGGTGCCCACGTTGCCGGCGTGGCTGGCCACTTGGCCCTGTACGTTGGGCGGGGTGTTGTGGTTGGGGTGGGTGTGGCCGTCGAGCTTCTGCAGGGCGCTCTGCACCTCGGCCATCATGCTGATCATCAGGGCCAGCAGGTTGTGGGTGCCGTTGCCCAGCACGATGCTGTTGCCCTTGATCACCTGGGCCTGGGCGGTGCTGCTGCGGGTGCCGGTGATCTGCTCGGTGGTGTTGCCCTGGGTGGTGCGCTGCTCATCGCCGGCGATGGTGGTGGTGCTGTTGCCGCCCACGCTGTGCTGGTAGTCGGCACCGGTCACGTCCACTCGTTCGCCGGCGGTTACCTGATGCAGGTTGGCCAGGGTGGCCAGAGTGAGGTCGTCGCCGGCGAGCAGTTCAATGGCACCCAGCGCCTCTATGCGTTTGCGGCCGGCCACGTCTTCGGTGCTGTGTTGCGCCACTGTGGTGTGCTGGTTGCCGAACTCGCCCTGGTAGTCGTCGGCCTGCTGGCTGAGCTGGGCGGCAATGTGGTGAATGGCCTGGTCGGTGGCCAGGGTGTGGTTGCCGGCGTTGTCGGTGCGCTGATACACCTCACCGCGCTGCTGGGTGAGCTGTTCGCCGGGCTGAATGTTTGGCAGTGACCAGCCGCTGCCCAGCAGGGTGCGGATGAAGGGCTGATCGGCGCGCCCAAAGGCAAAGCCCAGCTCTACCAGGGTGCCTTCCACCGGGTATTGAAACTGGCCCTGCTCGGGGCCGCCGAACAGCACGGGAACGGGCACGGCCTTAAACACCGGCACGTCGGCGTCGGGCTGGCCGTTCTCGTCCAGCTGCTGCACGTCCACGGCATAGCGGGGGCGGAAGGGGTCGTTCAGCTCACCGGCTTGAGCTGTGTCGGAGGCGGCCACCACTTGGCCGAACACCGGCAGGTGAAAGCCGGCGGCTAGTTCGGGAAAGCTCTTCTCCATTTGCCGCTGCTGGGCGGTTTTCTGTTTGCCCTGCCAGCGCAGGGTCATGTTGGTGCCATCGAATTCCAGGTGGGTGATGCGCTGGCCGTTGACCAGGGCGCCGGGGCGTATGACTGGTGATACCAGCATGGTGAGGCTGTTGCCGCCGGCCTGCTGGCTGGTGAGTTCGGCTTCCAGGCTTACTGCTCGGGAAGGCCAGCGGGAGTGCTGATAGCTGCCGGCGTAAATGTTGCCATCGGGTTGCTGGTACCAGCAGAACTCGGGAATTTGAAACGCCCGGCCGGCGTTCTGCAGCAGCTGGGCGCCGGTACCGGCGGTGGTGAAGTTGGGAATGGGGGTGTCGACGTAGTCGGCGCTTGGCAGCACGAAGTTAAGCCCGGTCTCTTCGGCCAGCTCGGTGATCACGCTGCGGAAGGTGGCGTGCTGCTGGCTCATTGTAAACCGGAAGCCCAAGGCGCATGACAGCTCCTTTACCAGCAGCCGGCTGTGGCCGTTGTCGGCGGGCTCGGCGCGGCTCACCACGCCGGTAAACCAGCGGTGCAGGGTGGTGCCATAGCCCATGTCGAAGTGCACCAGGGTGTTGGTCTGCACGCTGCCCTGCACGGTCACAAAGCCGCGGCCGGCGGAAGACAGCTCCAGCAGCCATTTATCACTGACCAGATGCCGTTCTTCGCCGTTGATGGTGATGCGTTTATTCAGCTTCATCTGGTGCTTCTTCCTTCTTCTTCCCGGCTGCTTTGTCGTCAAGATACTTCAAGACTTTTTCAGTCCTGCTCAGTTCTCGTTGTTGTTCTTCCTCGGCGGGCGGTGGCTGCACCGGGGTGGCGCCCTCGGTGCCTTGAGCAATGGTGGCCTCGGGTTTGGGGGCGCGTTGCTCGCGCTTTTCGGGCACGGAGAGGTGTTCACGCAGGGTGAAGGACACTCGCCAGGCCATAAGGCCTTCCTGCTCGGGGGCCATGATGCGGCCGGCGAACTTCACCTGGTAGATCTTCACTGCCTCGGCCAGTTCGCAGCCAATGCGGTAGATTTTGCGGGCGTTGCCGTCGTCCTTGTCCTGGGCCAGTTCAAACAGACGGGCCAGGGCCATGGCGTCGGTGAAGGGGATCAGCCCGGTGATTTGCAGCTCCTTGCCTTTTTCGCCCTGTTCGGCGCCGTTGGTGCCGGAGGTCTGCCCGGAGGTGTCCTTTTCCTTGAATTCCATGCTCAGGGTGATGCGGGGGGATTTGAGGCGCAGCAGTTCGCCGTCGAGGGCAATCATGGCAGCAGCTCCTTGAAAAACGTCAGGGGTTGGTCAGAGGCCAGCAGCACGGCGGCGGTGTGGGCCCGCTCATAGCCGGGCAGGCCGCCGGTGAGGCTGGCGGCGACGGTGGCCGGGGTGCCGCTGGCCTGCAGGGCGTAAAGGCTGCCGTTCAGCCCGGCCTTGAGTTCGGCCAGGGCCTGCTGTTGTTGGCTGATCCAGCCGGCCCGCTTGGCGGCCAGGGCGGTGAGTTTGGCCACGGGGCTTTGCGCATCGCCGGCGAGGGATTCGAGCTGTGCCAGTTGTGCGCCCAGAGCGGCAGCGGTCGGGCGTAGGGGCGCGACGTTATGCCTACCCGGTACCCACTTGGGGGTGATGCCGGTGGTTGGGGTTTGCATTCGGGTCTGGGCATGTTGCAGTTCGGCCCGGGCCCGGGCCCGGCGGGCGCAGGTGCACAGCTCCGGGATGGGCAGCACGCGAGTGAGGCTTTCCAGGGCATTGGCGAACTCGCCCAGGGTGGCGGCAGTCACCAGCAGGCCCAGCACCTGCAGCTGCCCCTGGGGGCGGTGGGGGTCGGCGCTGTCCTGCAGCTTGTCGGCCAGGCGCTTGGCGGCGTTGCCGGGGGCTAGGTAATGACCGCTTTCTTCCCGGCTGCCCACGTCGTGGTCGTAGGGGGTCACGGTGAGGCGCTGGCCGCTGACCAGCCACTGGTTGAGCTGGTCGCGCAGCTGCAGCAGGCCGGCGGCCTCGGCGCTCAGGGCATGGGGCTTGAAGTTGACCGCGCCGGCGGCGCTGCTTAAGGCGCTGACTGCCTGCTGCTGGGCGGCGGGTAGCCCGGCCAGCACGGAGCCGGCGGCAGTTTCAATACTGGCCGCACTCGGCGGCCAGGTCAGGGTGCGTTGGCTCCAGCTCATGCCGGCTCCTCGATAGGCCAGCCGACCGGGTAGGCCTGCACGGCTTCAATGGTGGTGAGGGTGGCCACTTCGGTTTTCATTTGCCGCTGCCGGTCGTGAATGCGGCCGCCCTGTTGCACGATGGCGGCATACAGGGCACGCAGCTGCTCCAAGGTCATGGGCCGGTCGGTGTTGTCTGCGTCGGTCCAGTAATCCAGCGGCATGGCACCGGCCAGCAGCACCGACTCGATACGGGCGCGACTGGTGGGATCCGCATCCCAGCGGTAGCCGGCGTGCTCCACCGGCAGCAGTTCCTGGCTGTCGCGCCAGGTATTGATTTCGGCGTGTTTGTTGGCCACGTAATCGGCCAGGCCAGGCGGCTGGTAGGCGGGATCATCCACCAGTTCCGGCAGGCCGTCGGCACCGGGCTGGCGGATTTTGCCCAGCGGCGGGTTGCGGGTGGCTAGATAACGCTCGCGGGGGCAGGGCGTGGCGTCTTCGGGAGCGGTAGCGAATTCAGGGTAAAAGCCGTTGAAAAAAGGAGAGTAGTAATAGTTCATATATAACCTGTTGCCTCCCATGAAATATCAAAAGTAGTACTGTCTGTATCACCGTCCTGAACTCTCATGCCCACGGTGGTGACAGAGTGTATTTGCGCTACGTTAATCACACTGGAAGTGCCACCGGACGTATTCCAGGGGTAACCTGTTCCCTGGGCATGTATTTGTTCAACGGGGCAATTGAACGCAATAGGAAAAGTGATGTACTTCGTTGTTCCTGGGCCGCTCATTCCTCTCGCCCAACCCCATTGCAAAATCATGGTTTTGACGCCGTTCGGAGTGTTGACTTTACCGATTACTGTCCAGCCACTACCGTCGGCAAAGGTTTCACCTGTTGGGTTAAAGAGCTCTGGTTTTCCGGTAATTTCTTCCCATGAATGCCCATGATTGGCTGGCGGATAGGTCGCTGGTTTGCCGGTCACTTCGCTCCAGGGGTGCGAATGACTGCTGGGCGGAAAGGTTGCTGGCTTGCCGGTGATGCTGGTCCAGGTGTGGGCATGGCTGGATGGCGGAAAGGCGGCCGGCACGCCGGTCAGGTTGGCCCAGGCTCGGTAATAATCGCCGTGCTGGCCGTCGAGCAGGTCGGCGTCCAGGCCCGAGGCGGCCCCACCCACGGTTTTCAGCTTGGCCAGCACGTCGGCAGCGGTGTAGCTGGCGGCGTTGAGCTTGCTGCTGTTCAGGGCGTTATAGGCATCGGCCACCGCTTTGCCGCTGGCGTATTTGGTGGCACCGCCGGTGGCGTCGGTGTAACTGTGGCTGTATGACCAGTTCTGCAGGTTGCTCAGGCCAACGTCTGCGTTGCTGGGCTTGTTGGCTGTGTGGTAAATGCTCGGCACGTCTACATTAGCCACATATCGGCAATCAGCCGTAGCTGTTCCATTTGTGGGTGTAGGGGTGCGTGTTCCGGCAGCGCCATCGCCTCGAACGGTATAAACATAACCCGGCTGACCTGGCACGGCGGTGCATGTCCAGCACTGAGTGCCGTCAAAGCCTCCTCCCGTACCTTTGGCAATACCGTCTTCCAGCTCGTCTACGGTGGGCAGGCGTACACCTCGGTTTGCGGCCTCAGCCAATGCCTGAGTGAAGGTTAACCCGGCACTACCGGTACCACCCCGCAAATGCGCAAAGCGGCCACTTGTCGATCCGGCTGTATAGCCTACCTCGACGGCGGAACGCAGGGTGTAGTTTTGAGCATAGCTATCCAGATACCGCCTATCCCCTGTGTGCCTTGGTGTAATAACGGTCGTCGTGGGTATGGTTGGACGGCGGATAAGTTGCCGGCTTGCCGGTCACTTCGGCGAAATCGGGCCAGCGGCTGGCGGTGGCCGGTACGCCGGTCAGATTGCCCCAGGCGCGGTAATAACTGCCGTGCTGGCCGTCCAGCAGATCGGCGTCCAGGCCGGAGCCGGTGCCGTCCACGGATTTGACCTTGGCCAGCACATCGGCGGCGGTGTAGCTGGATGCGTTCAGCTTGCTGCTGTTCAACGCGTTATAGGCGTCGGCAACGGCCTTGCCGCTGGCGTATTTGGTGGCGCCGCCGGTGGCGTCGGTGTAGCTGTGGGACCAGCTCCAGTTCTCCAGCTTGTCCAGGCCCACCTGCTCTTTGGTATGGGCGAGGGGGCGGTGTTCATGCCACCACAGGCCGCCGCGGCCGCGCAGGTCGGTGACGGCGCCGTTGGCGGCGAGGCTGGCCAGCGGCACCACATAATGGGGGTAGCCGGCGCCGTCTGTGTAATCGGTCAGCGGGGTGCTGCTGGCCCGGATCTCCACCTGGGTGTGCCAGTCCGAGAGCAGGGTGCCGGCGTGGTACACGTCGGCATAGAGGGTAGCAGGGCGTTGGCTCACCACCACCGATTGCTGGCTGGCCAGCAGGGTGCGCAGGCCGGCGATGTAGCCCAGGCCCGGGGCCACCAGAAACTCATTCACGCCCTGGCCGGGGCTCACGGCAAAACCCCCGTCGATAAAGGCAGCGTCGCCGTAGTGGTCGAGGGCCTGCAGGCGAATGTCTTCATCCAGGCCGAGCAGACGGGCGGTAAAGTCGATTTGCCAGGTGCCGGCATCCACCTGGGTATTGGTGGCCTCGGCGGCACCCTGGTACTCCATCAGCATCGACTTCACCAGGCTGTTGCCGGGGCGGTTGGTCAGGTTCTTGAATTTGTCTTCGTCGGCCTTGTGCACCACCATGGCCACCATGCCGCTGGCTTTATGCACCAGATACATGGCGTTAAAGGTGAAGTCGCCCACCTGGGTATCCATGATGATGGAGTAGGCCACGCCGTTGGCGTTGACCTTGCCGCGCTGATCCACCGGCTGGCGGTGCACTATCTGGCCGGCGGGGGGCAGACCGGCGGCGCGGTCGATGGGGGCGAGCAGGTCGAGGCCGGGAATGTAGGCCAGCACGAACTCGTCGGGCACCACCGGCTGGCCACCCAGCTGCAGCTCGGCCAGGTGCTGTTCAAAGGCGAGGGTAATGGCGGTTTGGCTCATCCTAATTTGGCTCCAAATACTTGATAACTGCCGCTGAAACGAGCGGCATGCAGGCGCAGCTGCTTGGGGTACACCACTTGAAAGCGGTAGCGGCGGCAGGTGCGGCCGTAGTGCTGGAGCAGCACCTGCAGCAGTGGCTGGTTACCGGCCAGCTCCATGTCGGCCAGCTCGATGGTGATCACGTCCCAGGGCTGGTTCGGCTGGCGTTCGTGTACTTCCACCCAGCCAATGCCGAGTCGCTCAAAGATGCGCTTGAAGCCGGCCACATCGCCGGCGTCCCGAGCGTTGGCAAAGGCGTATTTCACCCGCTTGCGATACAGGCTCAGGGGCTCGTTGTTGAAGCGCTGAATGCCTCTGTCCCAGGCCAGCAGGTCCAGCATGGCCTCGCTGCACTCCAGCGGGTCGAGTTGGCGCAGTGGGAACAACAGCCAGTTTCTGGCCTTTTGCCAGAAGGCGTTCAACCCCTTGCTCAGAAAATGCGGCTCCCGTTGTTCGCGGCCGTCCATCCACCAGGGGGCGGTGTGTTCGGTCAGCTCGGGGGCCTGTTGCTGGTGTTTATCCATGCAGGGTTACCGTGAGTGAAGACAGGCGCGGAATGCTCTGGGCGCTGTCGATGTCGGGCTGGCCAAAGGCCAGGGTGTCGATGTCGGGCAGGGCGGCGTGCAGCTCTGCGCCCAGACGGCTGAACGAAAAACGACTCAGTGGCTTGGTGCGGGTGATGCTGGGGTAATCCGCGGTTTCCCTGAACGCGGCGCGCACCATGGCCTCTGCGCTGGTCTTGAGCAGGGCCTTTTCCTGGTCGCCTAGAAAGGCCCGGGGCCAGATATCCAGGGTGATGGCGTGCTGGGTGTCGGGCAGGGCAAAGCACTGCAAATCGTCGCCGTGGCCATGGTTGCCGTCGTGGCTCACATGGGTGTTGAGCTTGTCGATCAGGGCCTGGGGCGTGGCGCCCACTTCCATCAGAATGTAGGCGTTGGCGGTACCCGGGCCGCGCGGGGCGTCGTGCTCGAAGAAGATGTTGTCGGAGCGAATGCCGGCCACGGCGGCGAGCATGGAGCGATACACGGCATCAATGTGATAGCGGCCCACCACCGAATACTGGTTCTGAATGCGCAGCCCCAGGGCGTCGTCGTCTTCCTCGTCGTCGCCGGGCTCGGTGATCCAGTCCACCGGGTTGGCCACCCGCTCAATGCCGTTCACCGCCGTGGGCAAAATGCAGAAGTAACCGGCGGGCAGGTTCCAGGCGCTGCCGGCCTCGGTGGCTTCGCATACCACCAGGCCGCTGGCGAGGCCTGCGGGAATGGTGACGCTGGCCACCACCGCCAGGGTGTAACTGCGGCCATTGATGCGTTCGGTGGTGACTTTGGTGCCGGCCTCAATGGTCACGGCGGTGTCGGGGTCGGTTTTAAAGAACTCCACCAGCCCCCGGGTGGCCTTGGCGGCCTTGCGCTCCAGCCCCACGTCCCAGGCTTTCAGATCCTGGTAGTAGCCTTTGGCGGTGGCGGCAAAGCTGTTGGGCAGCACATGGCCCACCAGCAGAGTGTTGAGCAACCACATGGCCGGCTTTACCACAATGGCCCGCTGCAGCCGCCAGAACGGCGACATGCGGCTGTCGTTGGTGATGATGGAGCCGGCGGCTTCCACTTCCCGGGCCAGCTCCAGCTCCAGGGCCTCGGTGGTGGTGGGAATGCCCTCGGCGGCAATCAGCCGGGTAAAGTCTACGTTCGGTCGGGCGTTCACAGGGTCACCTCCAGTTCGCCGAATTCATAGGTGCGGGCGGTGAGCAGGTAGCGGTCGGCGGCCTCTTCGCGCACCTCGGCGGTACCGGGTACCAGGCGGGTGTCCTGCTCCACCAGAATGCGGATTTGGGTACGCACGTCGGCGCGCAGGGTGGGGCTGCGCTCGCCAATCAGGGCCCGGGCCAGCCCGGACTCCAGCACGGCATGCTTGATGTCTTGCCCTATGCTGTGGCGGTTATCGGTGGTGACCGGCTGGGCGCCGGCGTCCAGCACCAGGCCGCCGTCTTCCACCAGCAGGTCGATGTATTTACGGTCAGAAGCCATGTTGCAGTTCCTCCCATTCGGCGAGGGTGTGGGGATCCATGCCCTGTTCGTTCTTGATATGCACGTCGCCAAAGTGCACGGTTTTGCCGTTGTTCTGGCTGGCGACTTTGGCCAGCTGCGGCATCAGGGGCGACGGCGGTGCCTGCACCGACTCGGGAGTACGGGCGGTGCGCAGCCGTTCGTTGATGCCGGCCATCAGCTGATCGCTTTTCACGGCCGGGGCGTCGGTAAAGTGCGGCGGGGTTGGCATGGCCTGCACTTCGGCTTCACCGCTATAACGGCGGTTCACCATTTGGGTGGCGGCCGGAATGGTGACGTTGCTGCCATCCTGGTAGGCCCGGGTCACGGTTTGGGTGGCGGGCACCACCTCGGCGGGCAAGGGGGCCAGGTTGCGCTCAACGTTCTGGGTTACCTGGGGAACGTCGGCCGGCAGCGGGGCCATGCTGCCGGCGAACTCCCGGGGCGTTGCCATCATCTCCGGTGTGGCGGTCGCTTCCCGGGGCAGTTCGCCGGCGGTACGCTCGATTTGCTGAGTCACCGGGGGGAGTTCCGGGGTTTCCGGCAGGGCCATGTCCACCCCGCCTAGGTCAATATCAATGCCGGGGATCTTGTTCAGCCCTTCCAGCAACCACTGCACCAGCTGGCCAGCCACGCGCAACGGGAAAGTGATTGCCCGAAAAATGGTGCCAAATACATCCCCGATGGTCCGGCCCGCTTCGGCCACGCTGTCCAGTTGCTCAGTCGTGCTTTTTACCGGTGAGATCAGCTCCATAAACCAGCCGAACAGGTCTGCCACCAGGCCGCCAATCAAGCCCAGCAAGCCGGCAAATACGCGGAACAGGTTCACAAAGGGGGCGAACAGCTCGCCGAGCCCGGCCGCCTCAATAAATCCTGCTATAAACCCGCTGACAAAGGCCTTGATGGGCTCCCAGTATTTATATACCGCCAGCGCTACGGCACCGATCAGCGCGATAACGGCAACGATGCCGGCACCGGCCAGCAGCACGCCCGCCAGATTGACTTTTATCATCATGAGCAAACCAAGCAGCGGCGTTCGCAGTGCCAACATTGCCGTTTTGATCAAGCCCAACGGGCTGAGCAGTAGCTTCAACCCGCCAGCAAAAAACACGGCTATACCGGTGCCAATGGCACTGATCAGCGTCCAGCTGGCGGCTACGGCGGTGAGGCTGGCCAGGCCAATGACCGCCCAAGTCACCACCTCGGTGAGGTGCGGGAACATATCGGTCCAGGTCACCAGCACCGCCATGGCATCCACGATGGAGCCGACAATGCCGTTGATGGTGGGCAGCACGCTGGCCCCGGCGCCGGCGCGCAGGGCAAACCACACCTGCTCCAGCCGCTCCCACTGGTCGGTCATGGCGCCGGCCATTTGGGTGGCCTTGTCCATGCCGGTTTGCTGGCCCACGTTGTCAATGCTGGCGGCCAGGCCGTCCACGTCGGGGATCATCTGCTTGATCAGCGCCACGGCCTCGTCGGAGCCGAAGGCCTTTTTCAGGGCGTCCGACTCGGCCACGGTGAAGGTGTCACCGAACTTGTCTTTCAGCTTTTGCAGGATCTGCACCATGCCCAGCATGTTGCCGTTGCCATCCACAAAGCTCATGTTGAGCTTGTCCTGGGCGCCGGCGATGCCGGCCAGAAACGCCTTGTACTTGGTACCGGCCTCGGATCCCGACATGGTAGCCTGCAGGGTGCCGAGCACCGCCATTTGCTCGTGCATGGCAATGCCGGCGGCGGTACCGGCGGCACCGATGCTGCCAAAGGCGGCGCTCATTTCGGCGCCGGTGGTTTTGAACGATTCCACTGCCTGGGCGGTCTGGCCGGCCACCATGGCGGCGAAGTTGTCCCGGCCCATGGCGTCGGCCTGTTTCTTGAACACGCCGTACATGGTGCCCATGTAGGCGGTCACGGTGGCGGTGTCTGCCTTGGTGGCGGCGGCCAGCACGGCGGACGACTTGGTGATGCCGGCCAGCTCGTCGCCGGTGAGATCGCCCATGGCGGATTTGATGTCGTAGGCGGCGCCCACGAACTCGGTGGCCGACTTGCCGAATTCAATGGAGAACTCGGTGGCGGTCTGGCTGAGCTTATCGAGATCCTGCTGTACCACGCCCAGGGACTTTACTTCACCCAAGGCGCGGTCCATTTCAATGGCGGGCATCAGCGCCTGATACAACGCCACGCCGGACGCAGCCAGGCCGGCGGCACCGCCGATCAGGTTGTCCATGCTTTGGCGGCCCAGCTCTCCGGTGTCCCTGATCTGCTGGTTGATGCCCTGAATCGGCCGGGTGACTTTGTCGACCAGGCTGACCGTGAGCATCAGTTGTTCCAGGTGCTTCATGTGCCGTTAAATGCCTTTGCTATGCCCGCCGCGATGGCTTTGCTGGTGTTTTCCTGGTGTTGCTTGTCGAGCCAGATGGCCCGGGCCAGGGCTTCTTCGTCGTCGGGTTCATGGGGCAGGTAGTGGCGGCGCAGTGCCAGTACCTGCTCCAGTTGGTTGCCCTCTATCGCGGCAACCCGACGGCTCAGTTTTTTATGCTGATCTCAAGCTCGGGCACGAACGCCTCGTTCACCTTGGCGGCGAGCTTGAGGCCGGCGCCGGTGAGGGCCAGCACCTTGGCCAGAGCGTCTTTGCTGTCGGCGGCCACGATGCGGTTCAGGTAGTTGTGGGCCGGGGCGACCTTGTCGTCCATGCTCAGCTCGTTGATGTACTTGTTGTACGCCTGGGTGGTGGGTTCAAACACCAGATCGGTGCCGTTTACGGTCAGGGTGATGGTTTGTTTGCTCATTTCTGTAGTCTCTCCAGTTTTTCATCCAGGCGGGTAAAGCCGCCGTCTATGCGTTGCTCCAGCCGGTTAAAGCCTTCGCTCAGTTCGGTTTTGGTGGCGTAGTTCTCGGCCACATGGGCCCGGTGGTTCGCCATGTCCACCTGCTGGCGGCTGAGCCGGCCAAACAGGCTGGTGAGCACCGGGCTAAGCACGCCGATCAGCAGGCCCACCGCTGCGATGGCCAGGCCCAGCCATTCCGCTACTTGTGCCAAGGGCACCTCCCGTGAGTTGGTCGAGTTTTCGTTGCTTCTCCGCGCTGCCCCGGGAGCTGCCCAGCCAGTAGGTGACGGCGGCCAGAAAGGCGGTCACGATTTGCCCGGCGATGTAGAACACCACCTCTTTCGAGCCGTCCGGCACCGGCATGGCCATCAGCCCCACGGTGAGGGCCACCACCATGACCGCCAGTGCCCGGGTCAGGCGTTCCGGCATGGGGTTGTCCTGGTGTTGCTGGCGGGCATGTTGCACGTCGGCCAGCAACACCTTTTCCCGCTCCAGGTCGAGCTGCTGCAGGCTCAGGTGTGCCTGGCGGATCTGCTCCCGTTCCTGGTGGGCCCACTGCTGCAGCTTGAGCGCCGCCTCGGGGTTCTGCTCCAGCTCCCGCTGCACGGCGGCGGGCTGGTTGTCGGTACCGAGCACCCCGGCAATCTGGGCGCCAATGCTGGCGGCCACGCCCACCGGGCCGGTGAGCAGCGGCGCCACACTGTCGGCAATGCGGCCGACGGTGGTGGCAATGTCTTTCCAGTCGCTCATGGCGGGCACCTCAGTTCTTGCCCCAGCGGGCCGGGGCCGGGCGCACGTCGATATGGGTAAAGGTGGCGTAGCGGCCAATGCCGTAACGGTCGGGATAGGTGCGTTCCAGGTAGTCGGCCACCTGGGCCGGCAGCAGGCCCTTCACCCGAATATCCGCGGCCTTGCCCTGCTTGTGCACGCTGTGGCGGGCACCGCCCACTTTGCGGTTATGGGGCTCGCAGCGGCAGGCGCTGGTAATGCTCACCGGCCGGTTGCCCAGGTCCTGGCGCAGCTGCTCCAGCACGCCCAGCAGCTCAATGTCGACGGCATCAAAGCCGCAGCCGCATTTGCAGGCGAATTCCCGGCGGGCGAAATGCAGGCCTTCAAAGGGGGATTTGTTCATCGTCTTTTCTCCAGCAGGGTCTGGCAGTTCACACACAGGGTCACGCCGGGCAGGGCCACGCGGCGGGCCTCGGGAATAGGGTCGTCGCATTCTTCGCACTGGTGGCGGCTGGGTGCTGCGCTGCGGTGGCCGGTCTGGGCGGCCAGCTGCTTTTCCAGCAGCCAGGCGTTCAGGTTATTGGCGTGGTCAATCACATCCATGGCGGTTAACCGATCAGGTGCCGGGTGTCGTCGGCGGAGAGGTAGGGCACGCCGTTGATGCGCACGAACTCGGGATCGGTCACGAAGCCCTTAATCTTGTGCACGTTCTTGGCTCCGCCCTTGCCGTCGATGTCGAGCAGGTCGGAGATCTGCAGCTTGATGCCGAAGGCTTCAACGCGGAACTCTTCGCCGCCGGTGTTGGCGTAGAACAGGGCGTCGTGCACGTCGATGCCCCGCCAGCTGCCGGCCCGGCGGGCGGCGTCGCTCAGCAGGTTGAAGTTCTTGGTGTCCAGCTCGTATTCCACGTCGGCGGTAACGTCGCCGTCCACATAGCCGTCGGTGATCCCCCGGGTCTGGGTTACGGCGGTGCTGTCGTTGATGGTGAGGGTGGCTTTTTCAACGTGGAGCATGACGCCCAGGATCTCTACGTCGAAGTTCATGCCGGAAATGCGGCGGCTCATTGGCGTTCTCCGGGGTTGCTCAGGTCAAGGATGATGTTGATGCCGATTTTCTTGGGGCAGTCGTAGGGCCGGGCCAGGGCATAGATGGCCACTTCGTATTTGCTCAGCCATTCAATGGCGATGTCGCCGTCGTCGGGGGGCGTGATCTCGCCGGGGAAGGTGATGCCGGCAATGGTCACCGACTTGCTCATCACCCGCAGGTCGCGCATGAAGTAGAGCTTGGCGGCGGCAATGCTGCCCGGGGTGCTGTTGAGCTGGCGATCACCAATGCGGGCAATGCCGCGAATGCGCAGCTTGCGGGCCACCTTGTCGGCAACCCGGCGGTTTTCCACCACCTGATAGTCGCCGCCTTCCACGTCCAGCAGGTTGCCGTCGGCCCAGTAGACGCCGTCGAAGTCGGGGAACCACCAAGGCACGGACAGCCGGGCCGCTTCCAGGGTTTGCAGGGTGGCCAGGCTCAGCTCGGCACCGGTGCTGTCTTTCGGGGCCGGGCCCAGCCCCACCAAGGCGCCGGTTTTCACCCGCATGGGGGTGTCGGCCACGGTCACGGCGCGGTTGCACAGGCGGCCGGCCAGCACGCCGGCGTTGTTGCCGTGCAGCTGGGGCACCAGCATGACGCCGTCGGCGGCAATGCCGTTGGCGAGTGCGGTCATGTCGGTTTCATAGGCGGGCCAGTCCTGGGCGTCTACGCCGTCGGCTTTAATGCCTTCGGCGGCCAGCATCATGAACTGCCAGCGGCCCCAGGTGGCAATCAGCTGGTTGCGCAGGGCCTGGGCGGCGTTGATCTGCTCGGCGGTGGTCACTGGCTCCAGCAGCACCACCGCCTCAAAGGAGGCGACCTGTTGCGCGGCCAGCACCGCCTCGGTCCAGTCTTCTGCCAGGGCCAGCACGTGGGCGTGGGCGCTCCAGTTCTGGCCGGCGTTCTGCATGGCGGCGAGCAGGTTGGTTTTTAACGGGCTGTCTTCGGTGCCCAGCAGATCGTCGAGGTTCGACTGGGTGTTAATGGAGAGCAGCTTGCCGCTGTTTTTGGTGGCCTGACCCACAAACAGGAAGTGGCGTTCCACCTCGTTGGTGGGCCCCTGCATCTGGTTCAGGTTGTTGACCTGGATAGTTGGGATCATGAACTTGCCCCTTTCGTTTGTTGTTTCTTCACGTTCCAGCCGAAGCCAATGCCCTGCATTACCCGGCGGATGATTTTGGCGCGCTCGGCTTCGTTGGCTCCCATGAACTGACGTGCGGGCAGTTCAATGTCCCAGCTGCGTTTCACCGGCTCATCCTTGAGCTTTTTGATCAGCATGCCGGCCTGGCGATAGCTGAGGTTTTCCTGAATCCACTTGCTCGATGCGTTCACGTATTTGCCGCGTTTACCCCGGCGCTGGTAGCCCAACAGGCGCAGCCGCTTGGCCTGAGCCTTGGTGGCGGTGGCCGGTTCCCGCCGTGGCTTGTTGCGCGAGGCCTGCTCGGCGGTGCGGCGTTGGTTCATGCCGTTGTTGTGGGTGCCGCCAACCACACCGGCATGTACCGGCATGGAGCCCCGGCGAAAGCGCAGGGTCATGTCGATGGCGGTGTTGTCGATGGCCAGCAGCGCGGGCAGGCCGGTGAGCATCTTTTTCTTGCCACCCTTGCGGGGCTTGCGTTTGCGTGGTGCCCAGGCTTGTCCGTCCGGGGTGCGCTGCTGCCTGATGTTGCGGGCGGTGGCTTTTTTCAGCTCGTTGCCCAGGCGCCACAGAAAGCGGGTGCGCTGTTTGGCCGGCATGGTGGCGAGCTTCAGACGGTCGGTAATGGGCAATACATCAAGGTCGAACCGGATCACGCTTCACCACCCAGCGGCCAGGGGCCGTTGTCGTTCACCCACAGCTTGCCGGTTTCGGCCACCCACACCTCATAGGGAGCCAGGCGGTAGCGCTTGCCGCCGTAGTGCACCGGGCCGGTGTCGTCGGGCTGCAAATACAGCGGCTCGGAGAACTGCACGCTGATGGTGAGATCGGCGCTGTGCTCGTCGATGGGCTCCACGTCGTAATCCGGGTCGGGCAGTTCCAGCCGGTCGCGGTCGGCATCAAAGTCCTGCAGCCAGGCGGCCACGGTGGCCAGCACCACCGCCGGGTCCAGCTCCCGGAACGGCAGGTCTTCCACCATGAACACCGCCTGGTAGTTGAGCCGGGCCAGCTGCACGCCGTTGCCGCCATCGGCCGGGGTAAGCTGCAGGCTGCCGTTCTGCATCCAGGCGTCGAAGTCCTTGTGGCACTTGGCCGGCAGCACGGCCTTGATGGCGGTGCTCAGCTGGTGCAGGTAGTAGCCCTGGCTCACAGCAATTCGATCCCGCAACGGTGGGCGCCCTTGATGGCCCGAATGTGCTGCTGGCTTTCGGCCAGCAGGGCGGCGCGCACGTCACCGCTCTGGGTGGCCTGGTTGTTGCCGGCGTCGCGCTGGCTGAGGCTGCCGGCCTCGGTGACCAGGTCCGCCTTGGCGCGGGCAAACACCGCCTGGCGGTACAGGGCGGTGAGCATGGTCTGGGTGCCCACCGTTGGGCCGGGCACGGCGGCGGCACTGGCGTGTCCCTCGGCCAGCAGCCTGGTTTTGGTGAACACCAGTTCCAGGTTGACCTGGGCCACGGCGGACAGCACCGCAGCGGCCACGGTGGCGGGCTGCAGGTCGGCGGGCATGGCGCGGTCGCGCTCGAACTCGCCCACCTCAATGTCTGGCCAGAAGCCGTCGTTGGTGACGGTGGCCTGCTGATAATCGGTGCTGTTTCCGCTGAACATGGCAGCCCTCTCGGTTAATAGGTGCCCCCCTGGCCACGGTGTTGGGCAACAGCGTTAAGGCATTGCCTTGGCTGTTCCCGCACCGCCGGGGGGCGGCGGCGTGGAGCTAGTCCTGCTCAAGCGCCCGCAGGCGCATGGCAATCCGGTTGCGGTGGGTTTTTACCTGGGCACCCACTGGATCCCATTCGTGGGCCTTCGCCAGCAGGGCGTCGGCCTTATCGAGCACATCCGGGTCGTTCACGGCGGCGGCTCTGGGCTCGCCGGTGGCGTCGCGCAACAGCAGCAGCCCGGCGAACTTGAAGTATTTGGCGGTAAGCTTTTCATTCAGCCGCCAGTGGTTGGCCACATGGGTAAACACCCGGCTGAAATAGGGCTCCACCGCCTGGCCCTCGGCGGCCTGCTGCTCGGCCCACTCCAGCACTGTGTCCGCCACAAAGTGGGGAAAGTCGCGCTTCATGCGGGTGGGCGTACGCTGCCCTTGCGCAATGGCCAGCTCGGCCCAGTCCAGCGCCTGCTCGAACTCGCACAGGTCGAACAGCCAGACGATCAGCGTGGCGAACAGCGGGTTCTGGTGGCTTTTTTCTGTGGCCAGATACTGCTCCACATAGGGGCGGTACTTGGGCAGCAGCTCACGCTTGAGGGCCACCTTGTCGCTGATGCGGTCCAGCGCCTTCAGCCGCTGCTCGTCCTGCTCTAGGGCAAGCAGCTGCAGGTGCAGGCTGTGGGCAATGTCGCCGGTGGCCTGGCCGGTGGCGGCGGCGCTTTCTGCCGCCTGCCGGGCGCGGTGCCGGTCACGATGCCGCTGGGCCGGGGTGCTCATCAGTTACGGCGCCGGTGCCGGGGTGGGGGCGATTTCCACGCCCGACTCGTCGAAGGAGGCATAGGCGCGGTATTCGCCCACGGCGTAGCCTTCCATGCGCCAGTACTGGCTCTCGAAGCCCTTGCGGTCCTGGTTGTGGGCCGCGCTGCGCTGGCGGGTGCCGCGCTGGGTGTAGAGGTGCAGGTTGGCCGGAATGGTCACCACCATGCGCTTGCCCGGGAAGAAGGGCGGGGTAATGGCACGGCGGCCGGCAACGCTGGTGGCCAGCTGCTGAGCGGCGATCTGCTCGGTGGGCTTGTCGGCCTGTTGATACAACCGGCCCTGGGCGGCAGCCACCAGATCGGCACCCACCATCACGGTCAGGCGCGGGTCGTTGCGAAACGCCGGGTCAATGGTGCTGTTGATGAGGTCGGAGGCCATGGCGTCCAGGGTGTTGTAATCGCCGTTACCGTCGGGGTCGAAATACACCTTGCTCTGGGCCGAGCCGATGATCTGGGAGCCACCGTTCCACTCGCGCACCAGCTGCTGCCAGCCCTTGTTCACGTCCTGGCCCAAGGGGTTGGCTTCCGGATCGGTGTTGGTGGCAATGGAGGTACCGTTGAAGCCCACGCGGATCATGTCCAGCGCAAAGCTGCGGTTGATGAACTCGTTCACCAGGCGCAGAAACTCGCCTTCGTTGCCGGCGTTGGCCCATACCGCCAGAGTGGCCCAGGACAGCAGGGCGCCGGAGTCGGTTTCGGTCAGCTCGTAGTTGTGGCCACCCACACCCACTGCCTTGATGAAGCGGCCCGAGGCCTTGCGCCCCGAGTGGATGCTGCCAATGCCCACGTCCACCACCTGGCCCTTGATCTGGTCCACGTCGGCCAGGGTGATCATGCGCAGGAAGTCGGCGGACTCCAGCAGGGCGGCGCGCAGGCGGGTTTCCTGCGGGCCGGTGACGGAGAACTGCTGCTCCAGCTTGCTGGTATCAATGCCATAGGCCTGAGCCAGTCTGGCACTGTATTTGTCCAGCAAGGCGGCGGCTTGAGGGGTGAGGATCATGCTCATGTCGGCTCCTTACACCACGTGATAGTTGTCGCCGCCGGCGGGAGCGCCGGAGGGAATCTGGCCGGGCTGCTCTTTCAGCAGGCTGGAGAATTGGGTTTCCAGCTCGCCCTGCTTGGCTGCCACGCCTTTAACGGCGGTCAGCAGCTCGCTGAATTGCTCAGCGGTCACGCCGGTGGCGGCGGGCTCGGTCTTGGTCGGCTCGGGCTCGTTGGCCGGGGCGGACTCTTCTTTTTTGCTGAAGGTTTCGAGCTTGCCTTCAAGCTCGGTCTGCTTGTCGGCAATGCCGCCAATCAGGCCTTTCAGCTCGTTGAACTGTTTTTCGTCCATTGCTGGATCCTCGGGGGTGGTTGCGTGAGGGGCTGGGGGCTCTTCCTGGGTTTTGAACCAGGCCATGAACTTCTTGAACATGCCTTCTTCCCGGCCTTGTTCGGCAAAAGCATTCAGGTTCAGGTCTTCGCTCTGGCCAATAAAACGGGGTTCATCCGGCTTCTTGGCACTGAATTGCATCTGGGTGGTACCGGTGCTGGCCGGGCGGTCGGTCACGCCCAGGCCGCCCAGGTAGAACTTGCCGCTCTCTGCAAAGTCGGCTTTGGGTTCGATGCTGCAGAACTGGTACTGGCCAATCTGATTCCAGTAGATGAGATCCCGAGTCGGACGCAGCACGGCGAACAGCTTCATCTTGCCGTCCACTGCTTCGGCCTTGAGCGCTTCAACGGTGCCGGCGTTATTGCCGTAGTGGTTGTGGTCGGGCCAAATCAGGGCGCAGTAATGTTCCGGGTCATAGGACTCGGCCATCTCGGTCAATATCTCGCGGGAGATATAGCGCCCGTCAATGCTGTTGCCTTCGGTGGCAATGCAAATCCAGCCTGTGCGTAACCGTGAATCGGGTTTCATGTGCCTGCTCGTGTTCTGTGATGGCGACAGGCTAGGGCTTGGCGAGGGCAATTTCATCCAGTGACGTTCCGCCCGATTCCGATTTTCAGAAAATCGGAATTTCACGGAATTTCAACGGGATAGCCGACGTTTTTGGGTGGGTATGATGGCCGCATTGATCACTACCACGGAATGCCATGGCCTACACCGAAGAAATCCGCAACGCTGCCAAGGGGCTGTATTTAAAGCGCTGGCTGCCCCGGGAAATTGCCCAGGAGCTGGGCCTGAACTCGGCGCGGGTGGTCTATCAGTGGGTGGAGAAATACGCCTGGGATTCGCTGCTGTCGGAAATTCAGCTGGAAGACGCCATTGCCTTGCGGGTGCAGCTGCTGCTGAACCGGGAGAAAAAGAGCCAGGCCGAGCTGGACGAACTCGATCGGCTGATCAGCCAGCATGTGCGGCTGAAGAAAGAGCTGCTGCAGCTGCGCGAAAAGGAAGTGGGGCTGAAGGAGCGGGAAGCGGCCATTGAGGCCGGGGTACCCGCCGACGAACTGCCGGAGCCACGGCGCGGCCGCAAGGGCGGCGGCCAGGCCAGGGGCGGCAAGGGCAAGAAGGGAAAGGCGCCCAAGAACAACGTGGGCGAGTTGTTGCCGGAAGACTTTCAGCCGTTCCTGGATACGCTGTTCGGCTATCAGCTGCGCTGCCGCGAGGCCATGCACGACCCGGAGGTGCCGCGCACCCGCAACATATTAAAGTCGCGCCAGATTGGCATGACCTACTATTTCGCCGGCGAAGCGCTGGAAGACGCGGCCCTGACCGGCGGCAACCAGATATTCCTGTCGGCCACCCGGGCCCAGGCAGAGGTGTTCCGCTCCTACATCATCAAGATCGCCCAGGAGTTCCTGGGCGTGGAGCTGTCGGGCAACCCGATAATCTTAAGCAACGGTGCCGAGCTGCACTTTCTCTCCACCAACTCCAACAGCGCCCAGTCGCGCAGCGGCAACGTCTACATCGACGAATATTTCTGGATCCCGGGGTTTACCAAGCTCTCCAACGTGGCCTCGGCCATGGCCACCCAAAGCCGGTGGCGTAAAACCTATTTCTCCACGCCCTCGGCCAAGTCGCACCCGGGCTACGGCTTCTGGACCGGCGACACCTGGAAAGACGGCAAGGACAGTCGCAAGGACGTGGAATTCCCCTCCTTCGACGATTACCGCGACGGCGGCCGGGTGTGCCCGGACCGGCAGTGGCGCTATGCCATTACCGTGGAAGACGCGGTGGCCAGCGGCTGCAACCTGATCAACGTGATTGAGCTGCGGGACGAATACGCCGACGAGGTGTTTCGCAATCTGTTCATGTGCGAGTTCGTGGACGACGAAGCCAGCGTGTTCAAGTTTGGCCAGCTGGAAGGCTGCGGGGTGGACACCGAACTGTGGGAAGACTTCGACCCACGCGCGGCCCGGCCGTTCGGCACCCGGGAAGTGTGGCTGGGCTATGACCCCAGCCGCACCCGCGACAACGCCACCCTGGTGGTGCTGGCCCCGCCGCTGGTCGCCGGCGAGCCGTTTCGGGTGCTGGAAAAGCACCACTGGCGGGGGCTGAACTTTCAGCACCATGTGGCGGAGATCGCCAAGCTGTTCAAGCGCTACCGGGTAACCTACATCGGCGTGGACATTACCGGCATTGGCGCCGGGGTGTTCGACCTGCTCAAAACCAAGTACCCCCGCGAAGCCCACGCCATTCACTACTCGGTGGAAAGCAAAAACCGCCTGGTGCTGAAGATGATCGACGTGGTGGAGGCGGGGCGCATCAGCTGGGACCGGGAGCACAAAGACATTCCGCTGGCCTTTATGGCCATCAAGCGCACCACCACCGGCAGCGGCAACGCCATGACCTTCAAGGCCGGGCGGGACGCCACCACCGGCCACGCCGACGCCTTTTTTGCCATTTCCCACGCGGTGATCAACGAGCCGCTGGATCACTCCAATCAACGCACTTCAACCTGGGCCATTCAAGCATGAGCGCACCCAACCCATCCAAAGACCTGGTCGCCTTCAGCTTCGGCGAGCCGGAGGCCATAGAGCCCAACCGCTGGCTGACCGATTACGCCGAGCTGTTTTACGACCATTACGCCGACTACTGGAGCACGCCCATCAGCCGCCAGGGCCTGGCCCAGATCGCCAACACCAACGCCCACCACGGGGCGCTGATTTACGCCCGCCGCAACATGGTGGCCGGCCGCTTCAAGGGCGGCGCCGGCCTCAAGCGCCGGCAGATGCAGGCCTTTGTGCACGACCTTATTCAGTTCGGCGACGCCGCCTTTTTGAAGGTGCGCAACGGCCTGGGCCGGGTGGTGCGGTTGCACCCGCTGCCGTCCATGTATCTGCGCCGGCACCAGAGCGGCGACTTTCGGCTGCTGCGGGCCAACAACGAGCAACTGCACTACCGGCAGGAGGACGTGATCTACCTGTCTCAGTACGACCCGCGGCAGCAGATTTACGGCCTGCCGGATTACCTGGGCGGCATTCAGTCGGCGCTGCTGAACCGGGACGCCACCCTGTTCAGGCGCAGGTACTACCAGAACGGGGCCCACATGGGCTTTATCTTCTACGCCACGGACCCCAACCTGAGCGAGAGTCAGGAGGAAGAGCTGAAGGCCAAAATCCAGAGCTCCAAGGGGGTGGGGAATTTCCGCAGCCTGTTTATCAACATACCCAACGGCAACCCGGACGGGGTGAAGCTGATCCCGGTGGGGGACATTGCCACCAAGGACGACTTTGACCGCATCAAGAACATCAGCGCCCAGGACGTGCTCACGGCGCACCGTTTCCCGCCGGGGCAGGCGGGCATCATTCCCAGCAACGCCGCCGGCCTGGGAGACCCGGAAAAGACCGACATTGTGTATACCCGCAACGAGGTGTTGCCGCTGTGCGAGCTGATCGCCGACGAGGTGAACTCGGACCCGGACATTCCGGCCCGGCTGGCCCTGGATTTTGCGCTGGAATGACTGGATGAAAATACAGTGGTTTGGGTGCCATGCGCGGCCGGATGATTTATCATGGGTGCATGTTTAATCGGGGGGAATTTACAGATGCGCGTTTACTGCAGAGAGTGCGGCAGCAAGGGCCGGATCACAAAAACCAACCGCCTGAGCCGGGACTACACCGAACTGTATTGCCAGTGCAATGAGGCCGAGTGTGGCCACACCTGGGTGGCCAGTGTGGGTTACCGGCACACGCTGAACCCCAGCGCCAAAACCACCAGCCAGATGGCATTTCACCTGGTAAGGGCGCTGCCGCCGGGGGCACAAAAAGACTTACTGAGGGAGCTGGAAGGGGCGCGCTAAGCGCCCTTTTTTATTGAATTCAATTCTTCGTACTATAGGTAATTTCACCAATCACTTGTGATTTAGGAAGACTCACGATTGAGTTATCATTTGTCTTTATAATAAAGTTTTCATTCGTTGGTACTATCACGCTTTTATAACTTATCGTGAAGAGACTGGATGGCTTGTATTCTTCTGACACTGAAGATAATGATAGCTCATCTCGTATTTTTTTTGAGATGATTATTTTTTTGTTCTCATTGATCATTAGTGCATCTCTAAATACCTTGTCATTATCGTCAAAGTGAATTTTTCCCACCATCATTGAAATTAATAATGAAACTGTTACATATGCAGTGACTTTTTTATTGGAGATTATATATATGTAGTTAACTGCATATATGATGATAGTTATTACTAAGATGGCAAGAATGAAATAGTACCCACCCAGGACGCTTTCAACTTTTTCCGATTTTGGTACGTAGGCTATTAATAAGAAAATTGAGAATACATTTACTGAAATCAAAAAAAAGAATAAGGCGTGTGTCCACCAGTTTTTTATAAGAGGACCACTAAATGAAAAGTAAGAGTTAAGGTATTTACTAAAGGGTATTCTTTTGTTCTTTTCAAAAACCCAAAGGCTTATGATTGAACTTGCAATGGATATTGTAATTAACGCTACAGTTATAATTGCCTTTCCATATTCAACTCTGAATAGTGGTGTCATGGCGATAGCTACAACTAAAAGGGATGAATAAAAGAAATTTAAAATTTTGACTTCTAATTTGTTTCCGTTTTCGTGGTGGTGTTTTAGATGTTCATAAAGGCTTTTCTTGCCTATTTTAAACTCCTGTTTAAATATAAAGTTACAAGAGAATATAACGCCAGATAAAAGCATTAATATACCTATGTATATAGAGGAGGCTATTAGCATGCTAGGTGTGGATATTACTTCAATAAAATATGTATTTACATTATTTTTTGAAAGGTAAACATACATAAGTAAACTGCCAAGAACTATTGATATAGGAGTGGCAGCCCCAAAGAATACACCTATATTTTTCAAAGGTTCTATAGGGTTGTTGTTTTTTTCATCCGTGCTCATAATCATCTCTATTTTTATTTGTGTAATTTTACTTCAAGTACGTTTGTTATTGCATTGCCATTCCAACAGTATTCAAAGTGCTTGGCCTGGCAGATTTCCGTGATCAGCCTGGGTCTGAACAGCACGAAGCAATCATGGCCGGCATGCCTGACCGAACGATACATCAATCCATCTTTACCATTACTACGTTGCTCGCTGGCGAAGGCCTGGCTGTGGCTGTAGTCGGTGGGATGATAGAGGTTGGATGAAAGGTGCTGTTGGTCGGTAATGTCTACCAGATCCGCAGTGAAGCGGGCGAACAGTGAGCGCATTTGAATGCGCTGTGCGGGCTCTTTGGTGTAACTGTAAAGCCGTTCCTGGTGGTAGATGGTTTCTTTTATTGCCGTGTCCAGGGAAGGGGCGCAGTAATAACCACCAAAGTCTCCGGTAGTGAAACGCGCTCCCTCCGGATTGATATGGGTGAACGCGGCCATGGCGTAACTGGCGTGGGGGACTCCCACCAGCCAATCTTCCTTGGGCACCAGGTTCAGATCACCAGCCTGCTCCAGCAGTCGCGGGTTGGTCATGGCCTCCACGGCGTACACGGCTTCCAGTTCGTCGACCGAGGCCACGTCTTCGTACAGGTCGATGGGCGGATACTTGCTCGGGATCAGCCGGTAGCACTCTTGCCCCTGCAATTTGGTAATCTCAAGCTCTTCGCTCACGCCGTTCCTCCGCGCCAGGCACTCAGCCGTTTGGATACCTCGTACAGATCCGCCACCTTGCCACCCATCATCACGTCCATGGCGCTTCTGCCTGCGAAGAAGGGATGCTGGTTGGGTTTGCGCACCCAGCCATACACGCTGTCTTCGGCAGTGAACAGAATGCGCAGGCTCTTGTGGATGTTAAGGATGTAGCTCATCCGCTCCAGGGTGTCCGGGCTTAGACGAAGTCCGCCATGTGCCGCCTTGTACTTGTTCAATGTTGAACGTGAGTTAATGCCCAGCAGGGCCAACTGCTCTTTGGTGTCACAGTCCCATTTATCCAGGATCCGGAACACGACCGGGAGCGCCTTGCTGTGGTCAACGCCATGATTTCCTTGGGCCGGTAACGCTTGAGACATCATACCACCCTCCTGTATGCGTAGCGCCCTGGGAGGATCCCGGGGCGCTGTGGTGTTGGTCAATTTAGGTTTACTTTAGTAAATTTGTCCATAAATGAACAGTCTTGTTTTGCTGTGACATATCACGATTCTGGAGGGCACTTGCTGCATTACTGGCTACTTATTACGGTATATTGGCACTAAACATGGGTTTGCATTAAGATTGACTCAATGGTTTCTATAACCATAAGTTGCTGATTTTTATAGGTGAAAAATGCTTAAGACCCACAAGGCCCGTGTGAGGTGCTTCAAGACCCCGCTGCAGCGGAAGGCCGAGCGTACACCTGAGCTTGTCTCCCAGGTACCTGAGTACGTTCTCGACACTCTTGCCGAGCAGTCCATGAAGGAGGTCCGAAACGGCAGCAAAGGGCCTTCTATTTTTGTTGAAATCTAAAGCAAACCAATTCGCTGAGCATAATTGATTTGGTCATCTCATGCCTTTAGGCAATGGTGAAAAGGGCGCCTGGTGCGCCCCTGAAATGGTCAGCAGATGTCGGCTGGCTCTGAGTGTGGTTTGGTTTTGGATCTGCAGCCTGGGCACCAAGACTGCACTATGGTGCTGCCATCTTCCATGGTCCTCATGCCAAAAGAGTCATAAGCATAAAAAACATGCTTGCCTTCATTGCTCGAACACTGAGGGCAACTCTTAACTTTTCCAGAAGGGTGATTTTCTATGGTGATGGAGTCATTCAATGGACGCTGACAACTCCCACAAGTACCTGACATATATTTATCTCCGTGTTAGTAGTTGTGAGAGGTCATGATTAAACAGGTACAGTTTAATTTTTGTGCGATTAATCACATAACAGGTGGCTCAGACCTTTGTCTATATTAAACCGGTTTCCTCTATCCCATATAAACCAGGCGTATTCGCAGCTATCTGAATTTCCGCCAACGAACCTTGGTCTGGGTACGATAATGGGTGATTTATCGGGAAACCCTACCTTTTGCCAGAATGGCACTCTCTTCTTACTACCCAGAAAGTTCACTCGCTGCAGGTAAGCCATGGTTCCGTTATCACTGAGCTCAGAAAGCGACTTCTCAATGAATGCTTCCGTCAAAGAAAAAGGCGGGTTGGTGATGATAATGTCCATCTTGCGTTGGAAAGACGTCGTCAAATAATCACGCCCCATTTCTATTTCTGCCCAGTGCTTCTGTGGCTCTGGCAACGCGATATGACTCCAGATAGCGTCAGTTCCCCGGCAAGGTTCAAGGAAGTGGTCGTTGTCTCTCACTTCAAGGCGAGAGAGCAGTGCTGATACAACGGATTGCGGTGTTGGGTAAGACTCTCGTGGCAAAACATTGCCGTTGGTACTGCTCATAGCTATCTCCTTTTCGGGCAGGGATACTAAAACAAATCATGGGCTTATGCACCCAACTGAAAACACGTCACGATCACCGCGCCGGCGGCGACGAAGGCGAAGCCGTCCTGGGTGAGCAGCAGGCGCTGGCCACTGCGGGGCCAGCGGCCAATCTTGCGCAGGCGGCCCTTGGTGGCCGGCCGGGCCCGGCTCAGATCCGCGGGCATGTAGAGCGGATGCCGGCACCGGCGCTGGCGGTAGCGTTGGGCAGCGTGCTGGGTAATGCGGTATTGCTGGGTTTTGCTCATTGCTGGTCACTCCCGTGGCAAAGCTCAAACATTCAGTCTTCAAAATCGTCTTCGTGGTACATGGGTTCGGCACGCTGCGTGCGGCGGGCTTCTCGTTCAATCTTGTCCAGCAGGGCGTCGGCCTGTTCCAGGGCAAGCGGCAGGTGCTGCTCGGGAATGCCGGCCATCCAGTCTTTAAGGCTGCCGCCGTCATCCAGTAGCTGAGCAACCTGCAGCCGGTATTGAGCGGCCAGTTCCCGGGTGCGTTCGTGCTCCAGTTCGGCGAACTCGTTGGCCTCCGCTATGGCAACGGGGTCTTCCGGTCGCCAAAGCCCTGGGCGCTGGCGGCTGGTGTTCAGGCTGCCGTTGCGAATGCTGATGAATAAACCGTCAATTTCGATAACTGCACCGGTCAGCAGCCGTTCTTTGTCCTGCTCGTCCAGGCCGAGCATGGCCAGCTCGCGGCTGAGCGGATCGTTTCCTGCCGGTTTTTGATCCTCCGTACAGTTATTGTCAGAACTCCAAGGGGCGCGGCTGCCGCCGCTTGAGGGCAGCTCGCTGCGCTCGCCCAACCCCGTCCGCGACAACGTCCACCCCTGGTGCCGGGTTTGGATCTCGGACACCCCCACCATTACCCCTGTGGTGATGCCGTTTACGCTCACGGTGATGTCGGCGGTGCGCAGGCCAAACAGCCGGGCCACGTCTTCGCCGTATTTACTGGCGGCGGGCTGAATGATGTGGGCAAGCTTGATCAAGTGGTCTTTGCGCTGGGCATCAATGCCGCCCATGGCGGTGACGAACTCGGCCCAGCGGGCCCGGTCGGCGGCCTGGCGGGCCGGCTCCATAATGGGGTTTTGGGTGGCACTGCGCAGCCGGCGCAGCTGTCGCCACACCTCCACGCTGGGGCCGCCAATTTGCTGAAACTGGCGAATGTTCCAGAGGCTGGCCCAGGCGCCCACGGCGGTGGCCGAGGTGGCGGCGTCTTCCTGGGATTCTTCGTCCCAGTCCATTTTGAAGCCGTCTATGTTCTTGCTGATGTACTTGGCAATGTAGCCGGTGGCGCTGCCCAGCTCGCTTTTGATTTCCTTCCAGTCGAAGCGGGCGCGGTAGCCCTTTTTGCCCAGCTCCTCGCGGTCGTGCTCAATGGCGTATTGCCGCAGCACCGAGCGCAGCAGCCGGCGCTGGCTGGGGTGCACAAAAACAAGCAGGTGCCAGTGCGGGGTGCCGTCGTGGTGCGGTTCTACCACCCGAAAACCAAAGCGACGCACGCCCAGCCGGTCGAGCTTGGCGCGGGCCTTGTTCCACTGGGCGGAGAGATAGGCCTGGGTTTCGCGCGGGGTGTAGCCCTGGTATTTGCTGTTGGAAATGGTCTTTACCCAGTTCTCCAGCTTCTCGCCGTTCTTGGCCTTTTTGCGGTTATCCACCACCGTCCAGGCGTGGTATTTGCTGGGCGCGGTCCAGGTGTAAAACTCGCCCACCAGACCCTGCTCTTCGGCCAGGTCTTCAAAGCCGCGCATGCGCACCATCAGCTCCATGCGGCGGATCTCGGGGTTGGACACGCTGGACTTCACCGCCTCGGCCAGGGGAATTTCCAGCTCCAGCTCTTCGTTAATGGCATACATGGTTTGCAGCCAGGCGGCACCGGCGCGTTTGCGCTCCTGGTGATCCTGCAGGGCGCGGCGCGACACATAGGCGCTCACGCCCCGGCGCACCTTGCCCACCAGAATGGCCACGTGTTCGGTGTAGCGCCGCCAGGCCTTGGTGATTTGGCGTTTCCACCACTCCGGATCCTGCAGGCGGGCGAGGGCACTGGCGGCCATGTCCAGCTGGGCGTCGGTGGCCTCGCTGCCCTTGAACACCGGCAGCACCGGAGAAATGCCCCAGCGGTTGGCCGGCTCCATGGCGGCTTTTAGCAACTCCCGGGCCGACACCTGCTGGGTAAAGTTGAGGGTGTGCTCCTGAATGATGGCGGTGACGGCATCGGCCCACTGCCGGGCAATGCTGGCCCGGTTCAGCTCGTTGGCGATCATGCGTAGGGGCAGGGGAAAGCGGGCGGCGTGCTCGTTGATTTTGGCCACGGCATGGCGCAGCCAGGTGTTCACGCCCGAGGGCTTGTGGCCCTTTTTCAGGCGGTATTGGTAATGCGTAAACAGCGCGCCGGCGGCGTAGTCTTCCACCTGGCTGAGATAGCTTTCAACCCACTTCAGGTTGGCTTGCTGAAAGTGCTCCCGGTAAAGGGAGCTGTCTACATCAACGCCGGCCACCCGGCTGGCGTTTGAGGTAGGCGCAAAAAAGGCGGCCACATCGGCCGCATGGTTATCAAACGCAAAGGTCATTAGATTACGGTGTTGCCCAGTTGGTGAACGGGAGCGGTTTTGCGCCACCAGGCGCCAATGGCACGGGCCACCGGCAAAATGCCCTGACCCAGTGCCTGCCAGTAGAGACTGCGAATAGTGCCCAGATCCAGCAGCAGGCGCTCGCGGTCTGCACCCTGTTCAAAGCAGGCTTCCCAGTGCCGCCAGAAGTCGGCCTTGGCCTGCCACCAGTGCCGGCGCAGATGGGCGCGGGGGTTGAGAATATCGCTCATGCAAGCCCCCGGGTAACGCGGCCAAAGGTGTGCACGGAAAGCTGAATGGCCACACTCTGCTTGCTGGGTTCGCGCATGGGCAGCCACGTGTTCATGCGGGCATTGAGGGCGGCAGCGCGGCACTGCAAAACGGCGGCAGGGCTGAACCCGCTGTCTACGGCGTCTTCGGTAATGACGTGGCGCAGCTCTATGTCTGCAATGCCGGTTTGCTCATCCAGACGAGCAGCGCGATAAAAGCGGCGGAACAGTTCGCGGTTAGTCATGGCAGGCCTCCATCAAACGGGCTGTGATGTCGTTAATGTGTTGCTGCCACTTTTCAGCTTCCAGCTGCCACAGGGCGGCTTTGCCCTGTTCGACCTTGTTTTGGTCAAGCAGCCCGCAGCGGCGGCTTTCGTCAGCACGGCGCTGCCAGAACTGGGCGTCTTTAATGGCAGCCTGACGCTGAGCCTCGTAAAACAGCAGCTGGGTAAGCAGGCCCTCCATTTCTGTGCGGTTCATGCCTCACCTCCGGCAGTAATGGAGGCCATGGGGGCATGCAGCCATAGAGCATTTTTGCGCTCTGCAATTTCTTCATACAGGGCGTCATATCCGCAGCGGTGCGCCACTTCGGCCAGCGCTTCCAGTGCGCATTCGGTTTGCAGTTCCATGCCGGCGGCCTGGTTCTGACGGGCCAAGCGGTTGAATTCGTTCAGGTAGCCGTTGGCTACCTGGCTAATGGCATTAAGCTGTGTCATAGTTACTCCGTGTTATTCATTGGCGTGGATACACACCTTTAAAGGCCGCTTCAGTTACCGCTGGGCGGCCTTTGCTATTTCTGCAGCCCGCTGCTCAATCATCCGCGCCTGCTGGTGCAGGGCTTCCCGCCGTTCGGCTTCCTGCTTTGCTTCCATCTTTTGTTCGTCGCTGTCCGGGCGTTTGTAGTCCGCCACATGCAGCCATTCGCCCCGGTCGGTGGCGGTAAAGCCGGCAAGGGCGTCTTTCAGGGCCACCACGGCGCGGCGTATGGCTTCGCGCTCGGTGTCGTTCATGGTTTCCAGCGGCTTGTTCCAATACGCCGCGGGCTTCAGCGCTGCGGCGCGGCATAACCCTTCCCGCACTTCCCGGGGCTGGCGGCTCCACCAACTGGCAATGCGGCAGCGCTTTAACAAATGGCGCATGTGGTGAATGGCCAGCTCGCCGGCGGGCTGGGTGATGGGGTGATAGGCGGTCATGCGGCACCTCCGGCGGTGGCCTCACTGCCCAGCACCTGCTTTATCCAGTCCCACAGGCGACGACGGCGGTTAATGCGCCGCTTGCTGTTGTGCTGAACGGGCAGGCAAATCCAGCTTCCGTCTTGCCGCTCAATAAAGCCGGGGCGGGCGTGATGGATAACAACCTCCGGGCGCAGTGCCGGGGTGCAAACGGGGGCGGGTACCCGCAGCAGGCGGGCGGTGTTAATCATGCTCATGGCGTGGCTCCTCAAGAAATTCCGGGTACGGCGCTGGTGGTGAGGGTGTCGAAGGCAACGGTCATGCCGGGTATGGCGTGAAAGCGGCTTTCCACGTTGTGCACAAACAGGGCGAGGGCGCCCATCATGGCAGTGGCCTTGCTCACCGCGTTGTCGCGGCGTTGCTGGCATACCCGGCCGGCTTGCTGAGCGCTGATGGCATCCCGGGCCAGCTCGCCGGCGGTGGCGGTGATCTCCAGCGCCTGGCTGGTGAGCGGCTGCTCGTCGCCCTGGTGGTTGCTCTTGGGCAGGGCAATGCCGGCCATATCCAGCTCCAGTAGCAGGCCGTGCACCAGGGTGCAGTCGCCGGTTACGCGGGCGGCGGCAATCACGTTTTTAACGGTGGGCTCGCCGCTCTGCTCGGGGGAGAGCTTGTTAATCCACAGTTGCGGTTGTGTGCCTATGCTGCGGGCGACTTCACTTTGATTGTGCGCGGCCTTGAAGCGGGCCACGGCCGACTCCCAGTGCGGGAACTCGGTGCCGTATTTATCCAAATGAGGCTTAAACATTCGTTGGCATCCTTGGCGTGGTTGAATAAGCGTGAGGGGTTAAGCCCGGGGGCGGCGCGACTTGGGGCCCGGCTTGCGCGGGGCGACGTGCTCCTTGAAGTGCTCGGCACCCAGCATGGCCAGGGCCATAAGGTTGACCATGACCACCTCCCGTTTGCCCTGCTTGGGCATAACCGGAATGCGGCCTTCTTCAATGCGGCGTTGCACCGTGGCCTTGGTCATGCCCGAAAGCTCACAAAAGCGGTCAACACTGACCACGGGTGTGTCGAAATGGATAGCTATTTGAGTCATAATTGACACCTATTGCTTGTTATTGCGCTTTGTTGGTCTTGTTTGAACCGATTTTCAGGTCCATTCGTTTGTGTGAAGTGATTATTAGATCATTTGGTTTAATCATCAAGACCATTTAAAACGCAATAGTCACCAAAAAGGCGCTAAGTGTGATCTATGTCAAACTTTGAGGGTTCAAAAGAGGCGGCTGCAGGCGTGGACTCGTTCGATCTGAAGGGTTTTACAGAACGAATGGAACTGATCCTGGGGGATGAGTCGGCTCGTTCGTTTGGAGCCAGATGTGGTTTGAGCGATACGGCCATCAAAAAGTACCGTTCAGGAGCATCAACTCCGAACGTGGAACGGCTGATCGCTATCGCAAATGCCGCCGGCGTAGATGTGAAGTGGCTGGCTACTGGCCAAGGTAGTCGTTCTGCAGATAGCAGCGTTGCCGAGTCACAATCAAAAGTGCTCTGGGTTGATAGCTACGACGTCTTTGTCTCCGCCGGCAACGGGGCCCACAACGAATGGGATCACCTGGAAGCCCGAGTGCCGTTCTCCACCGCCTGGCTTGAAGACCACGGCCTGCTCGGCAAACGCCTGGCCGTGCTCAAAGTGCACGGCGACTCCATGAGCCCGACCCTGGAACACGGCGACACCCCGCTGGTGGAAATGCTGCCCGAAGACGCAGTAGAGAATCTGCCCGACAGCGTGTACGTGCTCCGCCTCAACGGCCAGCTACTGATCAAACGCCTGCAGTCCGACCTGATGGGCGGCCTCTACATCAAAAGCGACAACCCGGCCTACCGGGAGATCCACCTCACGCAAAGCAACAAACCCGACGACATACGCATCATCGCCAGGTGGACTGGGAAGAAGATTTAAATTTATATGCGCATGCGCACTATTAAAGTGTTACGGAAAACACAGTGGCATCAGTGAGTTATGAACTGATGGTATCACTGATATGGTGAAGGAAGGCTTGGTGGCCTGTAACACTCGGGCGGTAGCGTCTCTTTTTTTATAATTTTAATTATTTAGGGGGGAGTTGGATGAGCTGCTACTTTCAAGGATGCACTGGCAAAGGAACGACCAAAGAGCACATACCACCACGTTCATTTTTTCCCGACGGAGAGAAAGAACAGCTTCTGACGGTTAAATCTTGTGAAAAACATAACAATGCAAAGTCTACTGACGATTTGTATGTACTTGCACATATATGCATGAATGCTTCCCCAAGCAATCGAGCAAGAGAGGTTTTCGAGGAGAAGGTTGTTCGACAATTAGAGTACAACAATGGAGCCCTTCGGAAGAAGCTGGCCTTGGGTGCCATTCCGTTGGCGAATGGGGCTGTTAAGTACAAAGTTGACGAGGCACGTTTCAATGATTTCTTCACAGCTCTTTCGTGCGGCATCGTTTTTAAAGCATGCAAAGCCCCTCTACCCAAAAACTACAAGATTAGCCACATATATCACAATTTTGTTGGTCAAACTGATCCACAAGTTAAGTTAATAGAGTCTGAAATAGATAATTTCTATTCAGGGCAGCCTATAGATGTTATGGCATTTGGCGAGCCAGGCACAAAGAATGAACGAATATATACGGCCACTATTTTCGGAGTGCCTCACTATCAATCCAGTATTACAGTTGTTCATGTTTTCTTCGGGAAATTCAAAGTAACGTCTATGCTTACTCGCAAGCTGATGGCGTGAGCAGTTGATAAATTATTAAAGGACGGTGTGACATTTTCCTTTAATTTCAGATTGGATTAGAAGGGGGCTAAGTGGAAAAACAGTATTTTGATTTTTTAGAACTTGCGGATGGTTATATCTGGGCTGTTGATGTTGAATCAGGTTCAAAGACGCCAGTAGACACTGGTTGTACCGGATACAGTGTTAGTTCGTGTAATAAGATTGAACTTGTGATTCAGCAGTCTTCTGGTGGGTGGTGGTATCGAAGAGAAAAATTCGAACTCGAAAAAGATGTTAAAGAGTATATATCCTACATACATAAAATGATGGGAATACTCGAAGATAGTAAATGGAGTATTAGTGCTGACTAATAAAGTGGGCGATTCAAACGATTACCTATAACATCAGTGGCCCTAATGCTCGTGTAAACCACCATTCTACAGATAATTCTACGAATATTGTTAACACTAATCAAATATGGCTAAGCATCTGGCAATGCTTTGACAGGAAATAGAAAGGCTAGTTGACACTGAAGATGAGAGAAAATGCACTAGAGATGGTCGATGCCATCCAATTTCAGTTTGAGCCAAACTCTCCAAGCAAATCTGTTATTAGAACACTAGTATCTGCGCTGCCAAATGCTGGAGCTATCGCCTCTATAGGCTCGTTTTTACTCTCAGCAATTGCCGGTTAAAGGAATTAGTTGATCGATTAACAACGTTTCACTGATGCTGCAGGTAAAAAGTTGCAGCTGTCCATTGAAATGTTCGTTACTAAAACAAGGAGAAAGGAATGTCAGAAATAAAATTAAGTGTAGAAGAAAGCGTCTATCTTGCTTACAGAGATGGGGGTGGGGAGTCGATTCTTCATTCACACTGTAATGAGTTAGGTATCACTATTGATGATGCAAAGCAAATGATCCGCCGTCAGTATGCGCTTAGAAAAGAAAGTGGAAAACTCGAACCGTATGATAGATCTATATAACTGTTAGTGTTCTACGAGCAGGGTTAAAAATAGGCTCGTGAGGCTTACTAGGTGTCTAGTTTAGCTTTATCAGTTGATTAAGTTGCATTAGCGGCATTACTGATACGGTTATGGAAGAATTGGTGGCCTGTAACGCCCGGTCGGTAGCGTGCCTTCTTCCAAGTCCGTGTTTGTGTATAAGAAACCAGAACTAATAATAGTAGCTTTTTTCGCTCGCTATGGGAGTGCCAGATGATAACGAGCAGGTATCCGTTTCTGATGATGACTTGTGCATAACCATTATTATAATTCAATGAGTAACTAGTTGAATGGAATCATTAATCAAATACGCTGAAAATGTTTTTCAGATACCTCAAGTTTCTATATTTTCAATGTTGCTTTTTCTCTTCTCTATTAAGGTGGCGAAAAAATACTTTGATTCAAAAATTGAAGAAGTTAGTTCCAAGAAACGTTTTGTTGTTGAAGAGTTAAAGACTCTCGATAAAAGTAATGCTTACCTTGTGGAGCAAGTATTTAGTGAACGTTACGGTTACTTAATGAACTATAAGGAGATTGTGTATTTTTTAAGGACCTCTCGCCCGTCTTTAAATATTCACTTGTACCAAAGTGCAGCACCCTATTTTGTTTTTAATAAAACTGATTCTCAGCTCAAACTTCATAGTAAAAACACAGTGAGAGCATTAAGGCTTAAAGGCTTTTTTTTTATGATTGGCTACTATGCATTTTCAATGCTTGGTTTGAGTCTTCTGAATATAATCCATGAGCTAAAGTCCGGAAATGACTCTTCATTCCTTACTAGTCTATTTTTAATAGTTAGTCTTTTGTTTTTTTCGGCCATGTGTGCAACTGCACAAATTAAAACAGAGCAAGCAAGAAAGTTATTGATTAGCATTGAGTTTGATAAATCATAACGAGAGTTTCAAAGTTGGGGGGGCGAAATGCTCTAATGTTTATAAAAGTTAACTTTTAACCTATTCAATTGGAAATTGTTTTTTTTGATTTATAACGTTAATTAAGGATTATTCTGTGCACGCTGTAACTGCCTATTCAATTCGCTGTCATAACTCAGATGCTGGTCGTAAAAATAAAGGTGAAAACTCGTATCACTACTTAAATAAAATAGGGGGTTATGATCTTTTTAATTTACTGAATAGCTTTATTGGTGGCGCTAAAGAATATGTGACAATAAAGGAAACCAAACAGGTTTATAAGTTTGAGCCAAAGATTTCGGATGCAAAGAAACGAATTGTATCAGGTTGGTTAGAGTACGGGCATTATGGTATAGAGTCGGACATTATCAACATCAGAAATAATGAGACGGAATTTGAAAAGAAAACAGATAATGCTGATATGACAAAGTATTTTTACTTGTTCTGGGTTCCTGCTAATTCGAGAGATGGAGTTGCACTGTTTCACACTGTAAGAAGCGATGGAACCAAATCCGTGTTTCAGAAACAATTTAGACCTTATCTGGAACGGTATACTCGACGTTCATTGCAATTGAATCCACTTAGTTTTGACTCCATTCTGCAAGAGTGGGCTAATGCTGAAACTAAAGAAATTGTAGCAATGAGGTTGAAAACGCCAAATGATATAGCAGATATTCCTTTTCTATCAGGTGATATACACACGAACTTTACAATAAAACCTCACAAAAATAAAAGCTTAGGGCCTTTTAGAAATCTATTAAAGCCAGGGACGCCCGAAGCCAAATTGGTTGAAGAGCTTGATGAGATTGGGGATGATGTCAAAGTATTATTGCAGCTGGGTGATAGACAACGCTCTTTTAGAATTGGAAAGAAAAGCAGGCGTGGTAACACTGAGGTTGTTGTACCAGACACTGTGGAGTTGATAGGTGGTGTACCGGAGTTCAATTCAATGTATAATTGGACTGTGTCTGTTTTAGATGATTTCAGGACTAGGCTATACCCTAACGTGGAGGGGTTATGAGCTCCAAAATAAATGTTTTTCACATTGTTAGAGGACACTTTAAATCCTTGCATGAAGGGCAAGGGATAGCTGGCATTCTTGCAGACTATTCTACATTTTTACTTGTGCCTTTTTCATTTTCGCTCTTTGGTTATTTTCTTGATCTGAAGGCTGATAATAATATTATATCCTTGTCGGTTAACTTTGGTGCTATTTTTACCGCTCTTCTAATGAGTGTTCTTGTGCTGGTTTACGATCAAGAAAGCAAGCTGAAAGAAAAGATGTGTGAGGGTGGAGATGATTATTCTACATATCACTCCCCTATGTCAGGTGTTAGGTTAAAATTGATGTCTCAACTTTATTTGAATATATCATATTGTATCGTTGTCTCAATCTCACTGGTTGCTGTTTCTGCTCTCTCCTTACTTTATACATCTGTGCCTGAGCCTATCAAGGGTAAGATATCTTTTGATCTTTTAGAGATTTTATTTACACCGATTATGGTATTCATTCTGTCACATCTGATTTTTACTATTCTGATGGTTGTAAAAAGAATATATGCACTTTTGGTATCAAATTAGATTTTTGTTATTTATTCATCATTTATAAAGAGCCGTCAGAAGACGGCTTTTTTATGCCTTCCTACAACAGCTTTTCATGGAGTTACTGTATAACCTTGCTGTTCTTATATATGTACTTACACACTTTGAGCTGTATATAATTACAGTAATTTGCAATAACCCGCACATGATATGGCAGTTAAAAAGTTACCCTCTGGCAAGTGGCAGGCTCAGGTGTTCCCGGAAGGGCGGGACGGTCGGCGGATCCGCCGGCTGTTCACCACCAAGGGCGAGGCCATGGCCTTTGAACGGCACCTGCTCTCGGCAGACAAGCCCTGGCAGAACGAGGCCGACGAGCAGGAAGAACGGCGGCTGAGTGATCTAGTGGACCGTTGGTATGGCCTGCACGGCCAGAGCCTGACCGATGGCACCAGTCGCCTGTCCAAGCTCAATCATCTGGTGAATGCCCTGGATAATCCGGTGGCCACCGAATTTACCGCGAAAGACTTCGCCAGCTACCGGGAGCGCCGGCTGGCCGGCGACGAAAACACCCGGCCGGTTACGCCCACCACGGTGAACCGGGAGCACGCCTATCTGCGGGCGGTGTTCAACGAGCTGAAGCGGCTGGGGGAGTGGGACGGCGCCAACCCGCTGGACGGCATTCGCACCTACAAGGTGAGCGAGTCGGAGCTGGCGTTCCTGTACCAGGAAGAGATTGTCCGGCTGCTGGATGCCTGCAAGGAGAGCCAGAACCCGGACCTTTACCATGTGGTGCGCATTTGCCTGGCCACCGGCGCCCGCTGGTCGGAGGCGGAAACGCTCACCCAGTCGCAGCTCTCGCCCTACCGGGTGTCGTTTATCAAGACCAAGGGCAAGCGCAACCGCACCATTCCCATTTCCCCCGAGCTGTTCGCCTCGCTGCCCCGGCGGCGGGGCAGGTTGTTCAAGGATTGCTACGAGGCATTCCGTGATGCTGTGACCCGTGCAAAACTGGAGCTGCCGGAAGGGCAGTGCTCCCATGTGTTGCGACACACCTTTGCCAGCCACTTCATGATGAACGGCGGCAATATTCTGGTGCTGCAGCGCATACTTGGGCACTCCACCATCACCATGACTATGCGTTATGCCCACTTCGCGCCAAATCACCTGGAAGACGCGGTAAAGCTCAATCCGCTCACCCTGCACCAGCTTTGAAAAGTGGCAGCAAAATGGCAGCAAATTTTTAGTTTGCTGCCATTTTTTGTGTCTTGCTGAAATATTAAGTCGTTGATTTTATTGTAAGTACTTGATTTTAAATGAGGCTGAAAGGATTTAAAATCCCTCGCTCGCAAGGGCGTGCGGGTTCAAGTCCCGCTCCGGGCACCATGTAAATCAATGATTTCCGCTTCGTCACCCTCAATACACCTGTCCAGCTCCTGGAACAGCCGTTGCAGCCGCTGATAGACCTGCTGGGTTTCCGTGCCTGAGGGGGACAGGGGAGCGTAGTCGTGGCTGTTTATGCCCAGGGGGTCATGGCGGGCCGATTCAATTCGGCGAAAGCCATAGGTGGTGCCCGAGACCTTGGCCAGCAGGGTCAGCTCAAAGCGAATGCGGTCCTGTACCGGCAACAGGGTGTAAACCCTGGCCCGGTTGTCTACCAGGCCGTCGGCACTGAGCATGTCGCGGCCACGGTAGCGTATGACTTTTTCCTCCCCGGCCTGCGCCATCAGCAGCTTTTCGGTGCAGGCGGCGGCCCGGGCTTCGTTAAACGCCGTGGTGGCAAAAAAGGTGAGGGCAGCCAGGCGTGGCGGCGCGTCTTGAGTCACGGTCACACCGGGGCTGCGCTCGTTAATGACGGGGGGAGCATTCCGGGTGACAGGGGGAAAAACCTGGGCGCAACCTGCCAGCAGCAGGACGGGCCACAGCCGTAAAGCCGGAAACATGGTGAACCTCCAAATGTTCTGGGTCGGGCGATGGCGCCCTTGTCCTGCTATCAGTGTGGGCGCCCCGGGCTCTCAGGACAAACCAAACGACGTTATTTGCGTGCCAAGTGGTTACAACCATCCTTGCGCCGGGCTATCATTGAAGCAGGATGTCTATAAGAGTTAACTGGTATTTATGCGCTTTCTGTCCGCTTTTGTCGCGCCAACCCTTTTTTTAACGACTCTGCTTATGTCGAACGCCGCTTTCAGCTATGTCCACGGCTCTGTGGAAAATGTGGTTGCCGCCTATGGGCCGCTGGCGGAAATTCGCATGAAACCCTATTTCATGCGCGCCGAGGTGGACTACCCGCCCAGAGACATAGTGCTGCTGGCCACCAAGGAAGAAAAAGCCCTGGAGCTGTGGGCCCGCAACGATAACGGTGATTTCCGCTTTATCCGCAGCTACCCGGTACGCAAAGCCAGCGGCGGGCCCGGACCCAAGCTCAGGGAAGGGGACAAGCAGGTACCCGAGGGTATCTACCGCATTACCCACCTGAATCCCGACAGCCGCTTTCATCTGTCGATGCGGCTTAACTATCCCAATTCCTACGATCTGATGCGGGCGGCCAAGGAAGGGCGGACCGATCCGGGCGGCGATATCTACATTCATGGCAAGGCCGAGTCCGTCGGCTGCCTGGCCATCGGCGACATCGCCATTGAGGAGCTGTTTGTGCTGGTCAGCCATATCGGTGTCGGCAATACCTCGGTGATCATCGCCCCCCGAGATCCCCGCCGGGAGCCGCTCGACGGCTTTGCCGCCAATCTGCCGCGCTGGGCGGTGGAGCTCTATGCCGATATTTCCCGGGAGTTTGCCAAATACCCGCGCAACGAGGAGATCTGAGCCGACAGCCTTTGCTTTCCGGCCCGCATCACAACCCGTAAAAAAAGGACCATTCCGCTACCGTCACCCCTTGTCGCATCCTTCGCGGTATTGCTTAATAAGCCCATATCAGGGACTCAGGAGAAGGCATGTTCGCGTCAAAAACAAAAAAGCGGGTGGAAGAGCTGGAGCAGCAACTGGCGGCACAGGTGGCCGACTATGAAACCCGCATTGCGGCCAGGGAAAGCGAGCTGAGCGGGCTGCGTGAGGAGCTGGCGCAGATTCGGGACGAGCAGCGCAGTTGCCGGGGTCTGACCCAGGTGGTATTGCGCGGCAGCGACATGCTGCAGGCCATTCGTGCCGGCATGGTGAACAACGCAGAGAGCCTGCTGGCCGAGCGGGAAAAACTGGTGGAAATGGAAGGGGTGTTCGAGCAAACCTACCAGGCCACCGAGGTGCTCAAGCAGCGGTCATCGGTGATCAACGCCGAAGTCTCCCGCAGCGCCGACAGTGCCGCCGTGCTGACGGAAACCGCCGGAAAAATCAGCAACTTCGTGTCGGTCATTCAGGAAATCTCCGAGCAGACCAACCTGTTGGCACTCAACGCCGCCATTGAGGCGGCCCGGGCCGGTGAGCAGGGTCGGGGATTTGCGGTGGTGGCGGACGAGGTGCGCAACCTGGCTGGCAAGGCCCATGAAGCCAGCGGCAACATCAACAACCTGGTGCAGCAGGTGCTGGAGCAGAGCCGGGCCATTCACGCCACCGTCAACGAATCCGTGCTCAGCACCAATGAAATCGCCTCTTCCGCCCAGCAGATCGACGAAGTCACCCGGGAAGTGGTGACCCAGGCCGAGGCCATGCGCCGGGTGATCCAGTGCAACGCCGCCGTGGCCTTTCTGGAAGCGGTCAAGCTCGATCACGCCGTTTGGAAAAGTGATATCTACCAGCGCATTGAACAGCAGAGTTTTGAGCAGCCGGTCACCACCCATACCGAATGTCGCCTGGGCCGGTGGTATTACGAGGGGCGAGGAGCCCGTCTTTATAGCCACCTGACCTCCTACCGCAACCTCGAAGGTGGCCATAAGCGGGTCCACGAGCAGGGCGCCCTGGCATTGCAGGCCTTTGCCGCCGGCCGGGGGGAGGAAGGCCTGCGCTGCCTGCAGGCCATGGAGGCCGCCAGCCTTGACGTCACCCGCCAGCTGGAGGCACTGGAAACCGAGGTTAACCGCGTTTCCTGAGCCGGGCATACAGGGTGGTGCGGCTGATCCCCAGGCGCCGCGCCGCCTCGCTCACATTGCCCCCGCAGGCTGCCAACACTTGCCTGATTTGCCGCTCGGCTGAGGACTTCAGATCCTGTGCCGGCCTTTTTCCGGACGGGGCGGGCAGTTCGGGCAGGTGATGCGCCTCAATCACACCACCGTCGGCGAGAATGCCGGCCACTTCCAGCACCTGTCTGAGCTGGCGAATATTGCCCGGCCAGGAACAGGTGTGCAGGCTGTCCATCAACCCGGTGGCCAGCCGGGCCCGTTCACCGTGTAGCTCCTGCAGTAATTGCTCTACCAGGGCGTCAAACGCCGGCCGCGCAAACTCGCGCAGGGGCGGCAGGGTGAGCCGGTAGCCGTTCAGGCGAAAATACAGATCCTGCCGAAACCGGCCTTCCGCCACCATGGTCTCCAGATCCCGGTGGCTGGCGGCCACCACGCAAAAGTCCACCGGCTCGGGCTCATGGCAGCCCAGGGGTACCACCGTTTTTTCCTGCAATACCCTGAGCAGCCGGGTCTGGGCGGCCAGCGGCAGCTCGCCGATTTCATCCAGAAACAAAATGCCCCGATGGGCGGCGCGCACATAACCGGTGCGCCCGGCCTTGTGACCGCCGGTAAAGGCGCCGGGGGCGTGGCCAAAGAGCTCCGCCTCAATCAGCTCGCTGGGCAGGGCCCCGCAGTTCACCGCCACCAGCGGCCCTTGCGCGCGCCGGCTTTGCTGGTGCAGCCGGCGTACCAGGTGATCCTTGCCGGTGCCGGTCTCTCCCTGCAGCAGCAGGGGCACGCCGTGTTCCAGCAGTTTCAGGGCGGCGGTGTCGGGGGAGTGTTCCGCCACCGGACGAGGGCGCGCCGCCGCCGGCTTTCGGCTCAGCAGGGCCATGCCCTGACCCCAGGGGGTGAGCTCCCCCTGGCGCAGCTGGCGTAACAGGGCGGCGGGATCCAGTGCCGGCAGCCACTGGCGGGCCCGGCGGTTGGCGCCCAGCAGGCGGCCGTCTTCGCGCAGAGCGATCAGGGCCGACCAGGGCTGCTGCAGACCGGCGGCGTCGCTGGCCAGACTCAGCAGCCAGCAGGCGTCCTGCTGTTCGCTGACCAGGGCATTTTCCATGGTCAGCGCCATCAGCCGGGCGGTCAGCAGCATGTCGGCGCTGTGCTCGCCGGCCTCACTGGAGATGTCGATCACCCCCAGCAGCTCGGCGGTGGGGGAAAACACCGGGCTGGCGCTGCAACTGATGGCGCCATTGGCATGCATGTAGTGTTGTTCACCCAGTACCGAGACCTCCTGCTGCTCCAGGATGGCGGTGCCAATGGCGTTGGTGCCCATGGTCTGTTCGTGCCAGCGGGCGCCGGTGGCCAGGGCCAGGCGCCGGGCCCGATCGCCAAAGCGGCTGTCGCCGGCGCTGAGCAAAATGGTGCCGTCGGCATCGGCAAACAGCAGCCGGCAGTCACGCCCCCGTTGCCATTGTTCAAACAGCGGCATGGCGGTTTGCAGCAGGCTCAGCAGGTGGCGGTGGCGCTGCTGGCGCCGGCGCAGCGCGGCCGGACTCAGGCAGCAGGGATCGGCGGCGTGGTTGCGTTGCAGGCCAAAGGTCTGGCTGCGTTGCCAGGAGCGGGTCAGCAGCTCGCCGGGCTGCGGGGTTGGAGCGGGATAGGTCATGATCTTCGCCTGTGCGGAAACTGAACACTTGTACTGAACACCCGTACACTCGCGCTACAGCTCACCGGTTTTTGCCGGCGAGCAATGTGCTCCAGTGTAGCCCGCAATGCCTTGCAGAATAAGACCCCGGCAGCAGTTTGTTATGTAAATGTAAATCTGGCATTGCCCTTGCACTGATCAGCCCGTTACTGAACCCACTCAGCAAGGAGAGCAGCATGATCTATCAGCAACCCGGACAACCCGGTGCCGTTGTCAACTTCAAGGCCCGTTACCAGAACTACATTGGCGGTGAATGGACGGCGCCGGTGCATGGCCGTTATATGGAAAACACCTCACCGGTGAACGGGGCCGTCTTTTGCGAAGTGCCCCGCTCCGACGCCGCCGATGTCGATCTGGCCGTCAAGGCAGCCACCCAGGCCTTTGCCAGCTGGGGCAGCACCCCGGTGGCCGAACGGGCCAACCTGATGTTGCGCATTGCCGATCGCATCGAGCAGAGCAGAGAAATGCTGGCGGTGGCCGAAACCTGGGACAACGGCAAGGCGGTGCGGGAAACCCTGGCCGCCGACATTCCCCTGGTGGTGGATCACTTCCGTTATTTTGCCGGGGCCATTCGGGCCCAGGAAGGCAGCGCCGCCGAACTGGATGGCAGCACCGCCGTCTACCACTTCCGTGAGCCGGTGGGGGTAGTGGGTCAGATTATTCCCTGGAACTTTCCGCTGCTGATGGCGGCCTGGAAGCTGGCCCCGGTGCTGGCCGCGGGGTGCTGTACCGTGCTCAAGCCCGCCGAGCAGACCCCGGCGTCCATTCTGGTGCTGATGGAGCTGATTGGCGATCTGCTGCCGCCGGGGGTGATCAACGTGGTCAACGGCCTGGGCCCGGAGGCGGGCGAGGCGATTCTGCGCCACCCCGGCATTGCCAAGCTGGCCTTTACCGGCTCCACCCCGGTGGGCCAACACATCCTCAAGGCCGCCGCCGAGCGCCTGATCCCCTCCACCGTGGAGCTGGGCGGTAAATCACCCAACATTTTCTTTGAAGACGTGCTGCGCTTTGAGCCCGAGTTCGTGGACAAGTGCATCGAGGGCATGCTGCTCACCTTCTTTAACCAGGGTGAGGTCTGTACCTGTCCGTCCCGGGCTCTGGTGCAGGAAAGCATCTTTGATGACTTTATGGAGCGGGTGCTGGTTCGGGGCCGGGAAATCAAGCAGGGCAATCCGCTGGACACCGAGACCCAGGTGGGTGCCCAGGCTTCCCGGGAGCAGTTCGACAAAATTCTCGGCTACATGGAAATTGGCCGCGCCGAAGGGGCCCAGATGCTGCTGGGCGGCCAGGCCAACTCCATCAGCGGACTGGAAAACGGCTTCTACATTCAGCCCACCATCTTTCAGGGTCGCAACAACATGCGGGTGTTTCAGGAAGAGATCTTCGGTCCGGCGGTGGGGGTCACCACCTTCAAGGACGAAGCCGAGGCCCTGGCCATTGCCAACGACACCGAGTTCGGCCTGGGGGCCGGGGTCTGGACCCGGGACGTGAACCGCGCCTACCGCATGGCCCGGGGCATTCAGGCCGGCCGAGTGTGGATGAACTGCTATCACGCCTATCCCGCCCATGCCGCCTTTGGCGGTTACAAGAAATCGGGCATCGGCCGAGAAACCCACAAGATGATGCTGGATCACTACCAGCTCACCAAATGCATGCTGGTCAGCTACAGCAGCAACCCCCTTGGGTTTTTCTGAATGACTTTTTCTAATCAAAGCGGCGCCGCTCATGCGGCGCCATTTTCCTGAATCACCAACAACAACAGAGGCGCAGGCCTCAACAAGGGAGCCAATCCATGAGCACAGCCACCTTTTTTATGCCCGCCGTCAACCTGATCGGCGACGGTGCCCTGAGCCAGGCGGTGAACCAGATCAGTGAGTCCGGTTTTCGTCATGCCCTGATCGTGACCGACAAGCCCCTGGTGGAGCTGGGTTACGCCGGCCAGCTGCAACAGGCCCTGGCGGACAAGGACATTCAGACCAGTGTGTTTGACGGCGTGCAGGCCAACCCCACCACCGGCAACGTAACCGCGGGGCTGGCGATGCTGAAGCAGAATCAGTGTGACTTTGTGATTTCCCTGGGCGGCGGTTCGCCCCACGACTGCGCCAAGGCCATCGCCCTGGTGGCCAGCAACGGCGGCGACATTCGTGACTATGAAGGGGTCGACCAGTCCGCCAAGCCCCAACTGCCGCTGGTGGCCATCAACACCACCGCCGGCACCGCCTCGGAGATCACTCGTTTCTGCATCATTACCGACGAAAACACCCATATCAAGATGGCCATCGTCGACAAACACGTTACCCCGGTGCTGTCGGTGAACGATCCCGGCCTGATGAAAAACATGCCGGCCTCGCTCACCGCCGCCACCGGCATGGATGCGCTCACCCACGCGGTAGAGGCCTATGTGTCCACCGCCGCCAACCCCATTACCGATGCCTGCGCCATTCAGGCCATTACCCTGATAAGCAACAACCTGGCCAATGCCGTGGCCAACGGCGCCGACATGGCTGCCCGCAACAACATGGCCTATGCCCAGTTGCTGGCGGGCATGGCCTTTAACAATGCCTCCCTGGGTTATGTGCACGCCATGGCCCATCAGCTGGGCGGGTTCTACGATCTGCCCCACGGCGTGTGCAATGCCTTGCTGCTGCCCCATGTGCAGCGCTTTAACAGCCGGGTAGCGGCGCAGCGCCTTACCGAGGTGGCCGCCGCCCTGGGCGAACCGGTGCAGGGGCTGGCCCCGGAGCAGGGCGCGGAGCGCTGCATTGCGGCCATTGAGGGGCTGGCGCGGCAGGTGGGCATTCCCGCCGGCCTGCGCGAGCTCAAGGTGAAGGAAGAAGACTTTGCCGAGCTGGCGCACAACGCCATGAAGGACGCCTGCGGCCTGACCAACCCGGTGCAGCCCACTCACGATGAGGTGGTGGGGATCTTCAAGGCCGCGTTCTGAACTATGCCGGGCTTTTAGCCCGGCATTTTTTCGCTCCCGTCTTTTGTCTCACTTCATACGTCCCACTTGAGTGGGTTGCAAAGTCGCCGGTGTCGGCCAGACTGAATAACAGCGCAAATGTGTCAACACAAGGAGCCCACCATGGCGAACGAAGGTTATCACGAGCCCATTGACGAGCTCAGCGACGATACCCGAGACATGCACAGGGCCATCACCTCGCTGATGGAAGAGCTGGAAGCGGTCGACTGGTACAATCAGCGCGTGGATGCCTGCAAGGATCCCGAGCTCAAGGCCATTCTCAAACACAACCGGGACGAAGAAAAAGAGCACGCCGCCATGGTGCTGGAATGGATTCGCCGTCGTGATCCCACCTTTGACAAGGAGCTCAAGGACTACCTCTTTACCAGCGGCCCGCTCGGCCACCACTGAGCCAGCAGGCATGCTCCTCTCGGGCCATGGCGGTCAACGCCCTGGCCTTTTTTATGGCTTTCGGCGTGGCCCGCGCTCGGTGCTGAAACAGCAGCAACTGCGTTCGTGCTGCTTGGCATCGTGCTTGGCGGCGCTGGCCAGCAGGGCCACGTCTTCGTGAGAATGACAGCGCTGGGCATCCGGATGGACCACACCGATGGCAATGCCCAGCAATGAATAGTGCTGCAGTTCACCGTTGCGGGCAGGGGCCACCATGCCCCGGCGCAGCCGGTCTTCGGTCCGGTAAAAGCCGATAATTTCCTCGTCAAAGCGCTGAATCACCTCGTTGCACAGGCGCTGCCAGTTGCAGCTGGCGTCAAACACCGCCACAAAATCGTCTCCGCCCACATGCCCCAGAAACTGGCCGGCACCGCCGATGAGCTGCTGCATCAGTTGCGCGACCCACAGCAGTACCTTGTCCCCCTGGGCGTAACCGTAGACGTCGTTGTAGGGCTTGAAATGGTTGAGATCAAAATAGGCTACGTAAAAATCCCGCTGCTGGTGCAGGGCCTCGTCGATCTCCCGGTAGATGGGCACGTTGCCCGGCAACTGGGTCAGGGGGTTGGCGTGGCGGGCATGCTGCAGCCGCTGTTCGGTGATGGTGCGCAGCAGGCCGCGTACCGAGCCCAGGCCATGGTAGCGGCCGTTGTGGGTAATGATGAAATGCTGGCGGGCGGTGACGTTGTCGTCGTCGGTGATAAGCTGGCTGGCCCGGTCCAGGGAGGTGTGCCGCTCCACGATCACCGGCTGAGTGTCCATGGCCCGGGACAGGGGCTTGTTGGCGTACAGGGCGCGGCCAAAGGGGGTGGAAAACAGCTCCATCACCCGTGAACGGTGCAGCATGCCCACCGGCATGCCCCCCGCCAGCACCGGAATGGAATGCAGCCGGCTGTCGGCCAGCAGGTGTTCAAAGGCGTCCGTCAGCCGAGCGTTCACGTCCATGGCCTGGGCGGTCTGGGCCAGGCTCTCTACCGTATCCTGCTGGCGGCGGGCCAGGTGGCGTTCACCGGTGGGCACAAAGGCCGGCACCGAGCTGAGGGGGCTGGCCTCGGGACGGCCCAGCCAGTAGCCCTGGCAGTAGTGAATGCCCATCTCCTGCAACTGCTCCAGCTCGGCCCGGGTTTCAATGCCTTCGGCCACCACCGCCGAGTCCATGCTGCGGGCCAGGGCGGCAATGCTGCGCACAAACTCCCGCTTCACCGGATCCTGGTCGAGGTGCTGAATGAAGTGACGGTCAATTTTGACGAAATCGGGTTGCAGCTCCGACCACAGCTTGAGTCCGGAATAGCCGGCGCCGAGATCGTCAATGGCGATGCGAAAGCCCAGCTCCCGGTAGCGTTTGAGCGCCTGTTTCAGGCCTTCGGCATCCTGCACCGCATCCTGCTCCGACAGCTCAATCACGATGTGCTCGGGCGCAATGCCCAGCTCTTCCGCCAGCCGGCGGGTGCAGCCCCTGGGGTGGTGGCGGTCGAGCAGCACATTGGGATTGACGTTGACAAACAGGCTGCCGTTCATGCCGAGCTCATGGTAGCGGTGCAAGGCCGCCTGGCGGCAGGCCAGATCGAGCTCCGACAGCAGGCCGAGCTCGCGGGCCTCGCCAAACAGCGCCGCCGGAAACTCCAGCCGGTGGCCCTGAGGGCCGCGGATCAAGGCCTCATGGCCCAGAATACGTCCGGCCCGAATATCGATGATGGGCTGAAACAGCGGCCGCAGCCGGCCCTCGGCAAGCAGGCCGGTCAGATCGTTGCTGACACAAGAAAGTGGAATCATCTGAAGCTCAATGGTAACGGCTAATGCGGCTACTCTATGGCAGGGCCGTGAACCAAATATGACAGTCGCTTATTCTTTTGAGGCCGCTGATGCCAGCAGCCGGCTCAGGGAGTGCTGGCTGCGAAACAGCTGGGGGGCGGTGCCTTCCCGGGAAAAATACAGGTGGCCGTCGGTACCCAGGGCAATGGCCTCGAACTGGCCGGTTTCGCTCAGCCGGTAGCGTTGCCCGGCGCTTTCCACCACCCGGTGGTTGCGCACCGGATACAGCCAGGCAAAGGCGCGCCGGTCCAGCAGGCCGCGGCTGTAGCCCACCAGCAACAGGGTCTGGCTGGCGGCATCAAAGTCGGCCCCGGTCACCAGCATATGGGTATGCAGCCGCTGCCACTCCGCCAGCGGGGCCGGCTCGGCGTCGGGCCGCAGCCGGTAGATGGCGCTGTGCTGATCGAGCCAGCGCTTGGTCAGCAGCCAGAGTTCGCCGTTGACCCAGGCCAGGGCTTCGGCATCAAAGTTGTGCTGGTGGCGGGGCGGCTGAAAGTTGCGTTGCTCCCGGTAGCTCACCGGCAGCAGCCCGGGCTCGGCCAGGCCCTCGCCACTGAGGGTCAGGGTCACAATGCGCAGATCCTGGCGCCGGCCGCCGTTGTTGCCGGTGTCGGCCAGGTAGAGGGTGTTGCCATGGCGTGTGATGTCCTCCCAGTCCCGGTTGGGGACGGGCACCGGTACACGCTGCACCAGGGCTCCGCGGCGGTCGAGCACAAACAGCTCGGCGGCCTTGCCGCTGTCGTTGTGGCTGACAAAGCCACCGGCCTGAGCGACGAGCCCGGAGCTTTCCGACAAGGCCGCGGGAAAGCTGCCCGCCGGCGCCAGCACCAGGCGCCGATCGCCGGCCCCGGCACAGGCGGTCAGCATCAGCAGCAAGAGGGCACAGAGGGGATGAGGCATGGCAGCAGGCTCCGTTGTTGTTATGTCATTCAGTTATAGCGTTTTGAACCAAGTCCGGTACAGGAATAATAACGTGACCAACCCCAAACAAAGGTTATTTTTAATTATGGCTGTAAACGAAGTGTGAACTGGTGATGTTTGCTGTTAATGCCGGTGATAAGCCATCGATATGGCTGTTTTTATTTTTCAAATCAGGTCAATATTTCACCTTGAAACTGGTAAGCTGCGCGCGGAATGTTGACCTGAATATCAAAAAGGAGCAAAGCGAGTGGCCAAAGGGGTTGCGTTGTCGGTGTTTTCGTCGGTGTTGTTTGCGCTGCTGTATTACTACGCCAGTCTGATGACGCCGATGAACGGCGAGGTGGTGTTTGGCTGGCGCATGTTGCTGACCATGCCCTGCCTGGGCCTGTTTCTGCTGTACAGCGGCGACTGGCGACTGGTGGCCACCCTGCTTTCGCAACTGAAACGCCGCCCGGTGCTGTGGCTGGGCCTGCCGCTGTCGTCTGCCCTGGTGGCGGTGCAACTGTGGATCTTCATGTGGGCGCCCATCAATGGCCGGGGCCTGGCGGTCTCGCTCGGTTATTTCATGATGCCCCTGGTACTGGTACTGGTGGGCCGCTTTCTTTATCACGAACGGCCCACCCGGTTGCAGTGGCTGGCAGTGGCCTGTGCCGCCGTGGGGGTGGCCAACGAGCTATGGCACGCCGGCGGCCTGTCCTGGGAGACCCTGGTGGTGGCCATTGGCTACCCGCTGTATTTCGTGTGGCGGCGCTGGCTGGGTAACGACAACCTGGGCGGCCTGTGGTGCGACATGCTGCTGATGCTGCCGGCGGCGGCCTGGCTGGCGTTTGCCGCCGGCTCGCCCATGGCGGTGTTTGCCGAACGGCCGCTGCTCTATCCGCTGGTGCTGGGCCTGGGGGTGATCAGCGCCCTGGCCCTGGCCTGCTACATTCTCGCCAGCCGCCGCCTGCCCTTCAGCCTGTTCGGCCTGCTCGGCTATGTGGAGCCGGTGCTGTTGGTGCTGGTGTCACTGGTGCTGGGGGAAACCATCTCTGCCGAGGAGTGGCCCACCTATATCGCCATCTGGACGGCGGTGGCGCTGCTGGTACTGGAAGGAGTGCGTAAAATGCTGGCGTTCCGCCGTTATCCCTTCAGCCAGAACGCCGCCCACTGAGGGGCAGCACTCAGGCCCACATCACGCAGACGGCGGCGAGCACGATCAGCACCAGGCCGCCGTGATCCCGCCGGCCGAGCCGTTCCCGAAAATACCAGGCCGAGATCATCAGGGTAAACAGCACTTCCACCTGGCCCAGGGTTTTTACCAGGGCCACGCTTTCCAGGCTCATGGCACTGAACCAGCCAATGGAGCCGAGGCAGCTGGTGAGGCTGACCAGGGCGGTGAGCCCGGGCCGCTGCCAGAGTGAGCCCAGCGCCTGCGGATTGCGCAGGCCCAGCCAGGCCAGCAGCAGCCCGGTCTGCAGCCCGATCACCAGCAGCAGCACCCAGGCGGCGCCAAAGGGAAAGGGCAGGGCCAGCAGCAGGCTGGCTTCCCGCACCCACAGCGAGGTGAGGGCAAAGGCCAGGCCGCTGCCCAGGCCGGTGAGCAGGGTGCTTACCGGTACGCCCTGGCCTGCCGCCCGGCGCAGGCCGCTCAGCAGCCATACCGCCACCCCGCCAAGCATCACCCCCAGCCAGCCCAGGAGCGTGAGCGGCGCGCTGAAAAAGAACACCCCCAATGCCGCCGCCAGTATCGCCTCGCTCTTGGCCAGGCCCACCCCCACCGCGTAGTTGCGCAGCTGGAACAACCGCACCATCAGCGCCGTGGCCAGGATCTGGCTGACCGCCGCCGCCAGGATCAGCGCCGCAAACACCGGCGTAAAGGCGGGCAGGGGCTGGGCCGGCTGCCAGCGATACAACAGCCACAGGTACAGCCCCGCCAGCGGCCAGGCCAGCACAAAACGCGCCAGGGTCACGGCGGTGGCGCCGGCGTTCTGGCTCAGGCGCTTCTGAAAGGCGTTGCGCCAGGCCTGCATCAGGGCGGCAAAGAGGGTAAAGGGGATCCACAGCATGGCGGTGTCCTTGGGCGAAAGAGAAGAGTGGGCGGCGGCCATCTTACCAGAGTGCGCGGCAGCCGGTGACGACGGCGGGGGGATCTGATAGAAAGGAAGGCGGTTCCCATCGACACGAGGCATTTTCCATGGCATTTGACACCTGGCTGGTTTATCTGGCGGCCTGCATCGGCCTGTCGCTGACCCCCGGCCCCAACAGCCTGCTGGCGCTGACCCACGGCGCCCTCTACGGCCCGGGACGCACCCTGGCCACCATTGCCGGCGGGGCGGTTGGCTTTATCGGTGTGGTGGGGTTGTCGATGTTTGGCATCGCCTCGCTGCTGACCCTGGCAAGCGAGCTGCTGCTGGTGATGAAGGTGCTGGGCGGCATCTATCTTATCTGGCTGGGCATTCAGGTGTGGCGCTCGCCGGCACCGGGAGGCGGCGTGGGCACCATCCGCGGCCGCGCCGGGGTCTGGACCATGGCCCGGCAAGGGCTGCTGTCGGCCTTTGCCAATCCCAAGGCCATGCTGTTTTTTGCTGCCTTTCTGCCCCAGTTTATCGATCCCGCCGCCAGCCTGTGGCGGCAGTTTGTGGTGATGGCATTGACCTTTGCGGTGGTGGAAGCCCTGACCGAAGGCTTTATCGCCGGCTTTGCCGGCCGGGTCTCGGGCTGGCTCACCCGTTGCGGCCGGGGCTTTAACCGCACCTGTGGCGGCCTGTTTATGCTGATTGGCGGCTGGTTGCCGTTAAGCCGTTAAGCCACCGCCGGGCTCCGCTGGCCGGCGTTATCGCAGGCGTTCCAGCAGGCTGGCGCTGGCATAGCCGTCGGCCACCAGTCCCTCGGCCTGCTGCCAGGCGCGAATGGCGGCCATGGTGTTGGGGCCAATGACGCCGTCGGCTCCTTGCGTGTCGAACCCCTGCTCGGTCAGGCGCTGTTGCAGCTCCTGTTTTTCGGTACGGCTCAGGGCCCGTTCATGACGCGGCCAGGCCTGGTAAAAATCCCGGCCGCCAGCGATTTTATCGGCCAGGTGTCCCACGCCCAGGGCGTAGGCGGTGGCGTTGTTGTAGCGCTTGATCACATAAAAGTTGTTGAACACCACAAAGGCCGGCCCCTGGGCGCCTGCCGGCACCAGAATGGCGGCGGTGCCGAAGTCGGGCAGGGGCTGGCCGTTGGCCTGGGTGATGCCCAGGCCGCGCCAGTGCGCCACCGGCTCGCGCCGGCTCTGATCCGCCCGGGCGTAATCAAAGTGGCTGGGCAGGCGCACTTCCAGCCCCCAGGGAGCCCCGGGCTGCCAGCCAAAGCGGGACAGATAATAGGCGGTGGAGGCCAGGGCATCGGTGGGGTCTTCCCCCCAGATGTTGCGCTTGCCGTCGCCGTTGAAGTCCTGGGCATATTCCAGATAGCTGGTAGGCATGAACTGGGTATGGCCCATGGCCCCGGCCCAGGAGCCACGCATGTCGTTCACGCTCACGTCGCCCGCCTGCAGAATGCGCAGGGCGGCGAGCAGCTGTTGTTCGGCAAACTGGCGGCGGCGGCCCTCAAAGGCGAGGGTGGCCAGACCCTCGATGGTGGGGGTGTTGCCCCGGTAGCCGCCGTAGTTGGTTTCCATGCCCCAGACCGCCAGCAGCACCTCGGCTTGAACGCCGTAATGTTGCTCCATCCGCTCGAGGGTGTCGGCCAGGGCCCGGCGTTTTTCCCGGCCGGTGCCGACCCGGGGGGCGGACACGGCACTGTCCAGATATTCCCAGATCTGGCGGGTAAACTCCGCCTGGGTGCGATCCAGCTTCACTACGCCGGGATTCAGGTCGATATCCTTAAAGGCGGCGTCAAACACCGCAGGCGCAATGCCTTCGGCCAGGGCATGGCGGCGAAAACGGTCGCGCCAGGCGGCAAAGTCCTGGTGCGGGGCGCCGGCCGCCGGCGCCGGGCTGGCCGCGGTAGTGTTAGCCTGGGGGGAGGAGCTGGCCTGGCTGGTGCAGCCGCCGGTCAGGGCGCCGGCGATCAGGCAGGCCACAAGGGAGCGTCTGAGCATGAAGGTATTCCGGGTTGACTGATGAGCGACAGCTTATCCGATTGCTGAATAAATGAAAGTGGCAAGGCGGCGGGCCGGCCCGCCGATGCCACCATAAAATGACGCAAATGCTGCCTGCCGGCGCAGATCCCCCGGCGCGGCTTTGTTATCATGGCGCCTGCCGTTGGCGTGAACGGAATTAAGTGAAAAAACGGACGTGATGTGTCTGGGCGAGCCACACTCCTGAACAGGATGCTGGCGCATGGGTTTGTATTTGGAGTTGTCATGTACTCGAGCAGAAACTACCAGGAAACCGATATCAGCAGCCTGGAGCTGATTTATCATGATGCGGTCATGGGCCAGGGGCGACGGGGCTACAGCGACGAGCAGGTGCAGGTGTGGGCCGCCTTTCCCTACCTGTACCGGGACGATTTCAGCCGCCTGGTGCGCACCGGCTACACCCGGGTGATGACCCTGCACAACATTCCGGTGGCCTTTGCCACCCTGAACCCGGACCATTACCTGGCCCTGGTCTATGTGCTGGCGGAGCACTCCGGGCGTGGCCTGGCCGGACGGCTGTGTGAGGAAATGGAGCAGGAGGCGCGCCGGCGCGGTGTGCACTGCCTGACCACCGACGCCAGCGTGCTGTCGCGGCCGATGTTTGAACAGCGGGGCTTTCATCTGGTGGATCAGCAGCAGGTGCACAAGGCGGGGCAGAGTTTCAGCCGCTTTATCATGGAAAAAAAGCTGGACTGAGGCCCTGCCCGCCGGCTGGCGTTCATTCCGGCTTTGCCGCACAATAGCGCCGCCGCCGAGCGGCGTGTTATTCAGACATCGGGAGAACGGCCGTGGCCATGCCAAAAGACACCTATTATCTGACCGCCCATTGTCCGGGCAGCCTGGGCACCGTGGACGTGGTGACCCGCTACCTGCGCGAGCAGGGCTGCTATGTGGTGGAAATGCAGACCTTTGACGACGTGCTGAGCCGCCACTTTTTTATTCGCGTCGAATTCCGGCCGCCGGCGGCGCCAAGCTTTGACGAAGCGGCCTTTCGCCAGGGCTTTGCCCCCCGGGCCGAGGGGTTTGCCATGGACTGGCAGCTGACCGCCAGCCACCACAGGCCCAATGTGGTGATCATGGTGTCCCGCCTGGATCACTGCCTGAATGATTTGCTCTACCGCTACCGCACCGGCCAGCTGGCCATCGAGATCCCGGCCATCATTTCCAACCACCCGGATCTGCAGCGGCTGGCCGACTGGCACCATATTCCCTATTACCATCTGCCGGTGGATGACCACAACCGCGCCGAGCAGGAGGCCCAGGTGCTCGCCATCATCAATGAATGCGAGGCAGATCTGGTGGTGCTGGCGCGCTACATGCAAGTGCTGAGCCCTGAGCTGTGCGCCCGGCTGAACGGCCGGGCCATTAATATTCATCATTCCCTGCTGCCCGGTTTCAAGGGGGCCAAGCCCTATCACCAGGCCTATGACAAGGGCGTCAAGCTGGTGGGGGCGACGGCTCACTACATTAACAACGATCTGGATGAGGGCCCCATCATCACCCAGGGGGTGGAAGTGGTGGATCACAGCCATTATCCCGAGCAGCTGATCGCCAAGGGCAAAGACATTGAATGCATCACCCTGTCCCGGGCGGTGCAATACCATATTGAACAAAGGGTGTTCCTGCACAACGGCAAGACAGTGGTCTTTACCAGCTAAGGCCCTTTTCCGGTTTCACGCGATGGAGTTCGTATAGTCATGAAAAAAATCCTGGTGGCCGGCGCCCTGGCGCTGGCCCTGTCCGGCTGCGCCAGTCAGCAGCCCGAGGCGCCCTTTACCCTGACCCTGGCGCACATCAACGACACCCATTCCCATTTTGACCCCAGCGATGTGCCGCTGACCCTGGACGGCCGGCGGGTCTATACCCGGCTGGGGGGCTTTCCGCGCCTGCTGAGCCAGGCCAATAGCCTGCGTGAGCAGGCGACACTGGCCGATCAGCCGCTGCTGTTTGTGCACGGGGGGGGCGCCTGGCAGGGCAGCGGCTATTTCCAGCTCAATCAGGGAGCCATGAACGCCGATCTGCTGGGCCGTCTCGGCCTCGACGCCATGGTGCTGGGTGATCCCGAGTTTGCCCTCGACAACCGGCGGTTGGCGGTCTTTATCGACAGTGTCGGGGTGCCGGTGCTGGCCGCCAACCTCAACACCGAGCGGGAGCCGGTCCTGCAAGGGGCGGCCAACCTTTATCCCTACGTGCTCTATGCCTTTGACGGCAACGACAAGGAGCGGCTGGCCAGCATGGAGGACGCCGGCCGGGATCCGGTGGTGGCGGTGTTCGGCCTGGTGCCGGAAGCGCTGGGTGAGCTCGGTGCCAACACCGGCGGACTGCGCTTTGAGCACGAAGTGGAAACCGCCCAGCGCACCGTCGATGCCCTGCGTGCCCAGGGCGTGAAGCACATCGTGGCCCTTACCCATCTGGGCCTGGAGCGGGACCAGCGGCTGGCGTCCCGGGTGAACGGGATCGATCTTATCGTGGGCGGACGCTCCGAAAGCCTGCTGGGGGACTTTGCCAGTCTGGGCCTGGGCAAGCAGCCGCCCTACGCCCAGCAGGTTACCAACCCCGACGGCCGCGCCAAAACCTGCGTGGTGCAGGCCGGCCATTTCGGACAGGCCATGGGCCGGGTGAGCGTGACCTTCAGCCGCGACGGCCGAGTGACCCGCTGTGAAGGGGGCAACACCCTGCTCGCCGACGGCGAGTTTTACCGTGATGTGCGCCGGGCCGACTCCCATCGCCTGAGCGCGGCCGAGCAGCAGCGCCTGAATGAGGTGGTGGCCGCCGACCCGCGTATTACCGTCGTGGCGGAAGACGCCGAGTTGCGCCGCCATATCGATGAGCAGTACCAGCCCGCGCTGAACGCCGCCTATGGCACCGTCATCGGCCATGTGCCGGCCACCTTGTCGCACGGCCTGCCGGAGCGGGACGGCAGTCAGTCCGAGCTGGCGCCGCTGGTGGCCGCCAGCCAGCTGTACTGGGTCAATACCCCCGAGGTGCGGGCCGTGACCGGTCGCCGGGCCGATCTGGCCCTGGTGGCGGCCAGTGCCGTGGGCACCGCACTGGAGCCGGGTGAACTGAAGCAGGGCAAGGTTCGCCAGGAGTTGCTGCCCGGCGCCACGCCGCTCAGCCTGGTGTCCGTCACCGGCCGGGATCTGGCCGGGCTGTTGCTGGAAACCATCAATGGCGCCCTGGCCGACGACCTGCGCGCGGCGGCGTTTCCCTACACGGCGGGGCTGCGCTATCAGTTTGACGAAACCCGCAAGGGTGCCGGCTTTTTGCGCACCCTGGAGGTGCGCCAGGGTGCGCAGTGGGTCAGGGTGGATCCGAACGCCAGCTACACCGTGGTGATGAACGCCGACCAAGCCTCGGGCAAGGACGGCTGGCATACCCTGTACCAAACTCAGCAGGTGCTGACCGACCGCATCGATCTGGCCCGGGTCAATGGCCGGCTGACCGCCTTTCCGGTGGCGCGGCTGAGCAAGGGACAGGACGGGACCCAGGTGCACTACATCAACCAGCCGCTGAACTGCGGGGCCGGCGGGGTGCGCTGTGATACCGAGGTCGAGGCCTTTATCGACTATGTGCAGGAGCGCCGCCCGCTGCTCAGCCCCCTTGCCGATACCGGCATCACGCTGAACCGGTGGTAAGCCGATGGCTTCGTGATCTGCACCATGCCGGGCCAGTCCCGGCATTTTTTTGCGCGGTGAACAGCCGCAAGGGAGTGATGGCGCAGGGGCGGTGGCCGCAGCCGCGAGGCGCCGTCGCGGCCAGACCTGGATTCGAACGCGTCAGCTACTGACGCTAAATAAGGCATTTGGCACGGGTTCTGGCCGCGGTGTCTCGACTTGGTTTTTTCACTGATTTACTCTTGTCGGCCCACCGAAGATATGAAGCAAGCAAGAGGCGGACTATACTCTTTTGAGTCTGCGATTGTTCAAGGGAATCTACAATGCACATGACCACCGGTTTTGCCTCGGTCCGCTTTGCCGCCTGGCCCGGACTGCTGGGCCTGCTGCTGTTGCTGACAGGCATGGCGGCCACCGCCAGCGAGTTGCCGGCTCCCACCGGCCGGGTGATACTGTCGGTGAGCGGCAACATTGAGAAAACCAATGGCGGCGAGCGGGCCCGCTTCGATCTCGCCATGCTGGAGCAGTTTCCCCAGCAGGAATTTACCACCGGCACTCCCTGGACCGATGGCCCGCATCATTTCCGCGGGGTGGAGCTGCGCACCCTGCTGCAATCCCTGGGCGCCACCGGCGAGCGGGTGCGGCTGGTGGCGCTGAACGACTACCATCACGACATCGACATGGCGCTGGTGAACGACACCCCCTTTATTCTGGCCACCCACCTGGACGGCAATACCATCAAGGTGCGCGACAAGGGCCCGGTCTGGCTGATGCTGCCCTTGTCCGGTAACAGTCAGTACAACACCAAGCGTTTTCATGAAATGCTGGTGTGGCAACTCAAATCCCTGGATATTCAGTGACGGTGCTCAAAACCTTCAAGCTGGTGATCCTCACCATCGCCGCCCTGCTGTTCAGCGCCAGCTCGCTGTACAGCTATAACCGCGACCTGGAAGTGGTGCGCTACGTCTCGGCCACCATCAAGGCGGTGGGCTGGGCCAGCTCCGAGCTGGAGTCCGAAGTGCTCAAGTTTGACCATGCCCTGACCGCGCTGGCGGCGGGTATTCGCAGCGAGGATCATGTGCAGCTGCGCTTTGAGCTGCTGTGGAGCCGCATCGACACCCTGCTGGAAGGCGAGGAAAGCCGCCCCATGCGCGAGCAGCCGGGGGTGCGCAACACGCTGCTGGCCTTTCGCCAGCAACTGGCGGACTGGGAGCCCCGGGTATATGAGCTGAGCGCCGGCGATCGCGAGGGAATACTGGCGCTGAAACGGGAACTGGCGCCTTACCGGAACCTGGCGCGGGAAATCAATGTCGACAGTTTTTCCGGGGCCAGCGTCTGGCAACAGCTGGACATCATCGGCGACATTCGTTTGCGCTCCACCCTTTACCTCGGCGGCCTGCTGCTCAGCGGCGGCCTGATGTTGTGGCTGCTGCTCAGGGAAAACCGGCGCAACCGCTACCTGGCCTACCACGACATGCTCACCGGCCTGCCCAACCGCATGCACTTCTATCAGCTGATGGAGCAGTCCCTGAACCGGGCCGAGCGTGAACAGCGCAGCCTGGCAATACACATGGTGGATCTCAACGGCTTCAAGGCCATCAACGACAGCCTGGGGCACGAGGTGGGCGACCGGGTACTCAAGGTGGTGGCTTCCCGGCTGAGGGTGATGCTGAAAGGCCAGGGGTATGTCGCCCGGCTGGGCGGTGACGAGTTTGTGGTGATCCAGCCCTTTGACCATCGGGTAAAGGCCGAGCGGCTGAGCGAGCAACTGCTGCACGCGCTGTCGGCGGAAATTCGCCTGCCCGATGGCTGCCTGTCGCCTCAGGCCAGCATTGGCACCAGCCTGTATCCGGAGCATGGTGCCACCATGGCCGAGCTGCTCAGCCATGCCGACACCGCCATGTATTACGCCAAGCATGATCCCAAGTTTGCTTCCCGGGTGTTTGAGGTGGGCATGGACGAGCGCCGGCTGCGCAGCCAGAAACTGGCGGTGGCGTTGCAGCTGGCCATTGAAAACGATGAGCTGAGCCTGGTCTACCAGCCGATTTTTCGCCTTGATGGCGGCAATATTGAATCCCTAGAGGCGCTGCTGCGCTGGCACTCCGCCGAGCACGGTCATATCGGCCCGCTGGAGATCATCGCCGTGGCCGAGCATCATGGTCTGGCCCATCAGCTGAACCAGTGGGTGCTGCTCACCGCTTGCCGTCAGCTGAAAGGCTGGCACCAGCAGGGATACAACTGGCTTAAGGTCAACGTGAACATCAGTCCCGATATCTTCATGAGCGGCGAGCTGGGCAGCACCGTGGGCGCGGTATTGCAGCGCACCGGACTGAGCGCGGCCTCGCTGGTGCTGGAGATCACCGAAGACACCAGCCTGTGGGATACCGCCGGCTCCCTCGAGAACCTGGCCGGGCTGCGCCGGCTGGGGGTCGAGATTGCCCTCGACGACTTCGGCACCGGTTATTCCTCGTTTAGTCATCTGCGCCAGCTGCCGGTGAACAAGCTCAAGATCGACAAGTCCTTTGTCTCGGATCTGACCACGGATCAGCGCGCCGCCGATCTGGTGCACACCATTATTCGGCTGGCGGAAAGCCTCGACATGGAAGTGACCGCCGAGGGCATTGAGTTGCCCGAACAGCGGCAACGGCTGCAGCAGCTGGGCTGCCAGCTGGGCCAGGGCTACCTGCTGGCCCGGCCGCTGCCCGCCGAGCAGGTGGCCGACTGGCTGCAGCAGCATCCGACGCGCTATACCCCCGCCGGTTAACCCCCTTCGTCACCCCTTGAGTATTTGGCCGGCGCCGTTGTCGTCGGCGCCTTCCTTACGACAGCCACGGCTTCATCCCCTTATTTGTCGCCCTGGCCCCCATGGCCGGGCAAAACACCTGCTAGTGTTGAGTTAATCCCTGTCAGGGTCTGCAAAGGAGAAACGCCATGACCAACGCCGCAGGACTGCGTGGCCAGACTGCCGGCCAGACCGCCCTCTGTACCGTGGGCAAAACCGGCTCCGGCCTGACTTACCGGGGGTATGACATTGAGGATTTGGCGGCCCACGCCGAGTTTGAGGAAGTCGCCTTTTTACTGCTGAAAGGCAGCCTGCCCAACCGGGGCGAGCTGGCTGCCTTCAAGGCCCGGCTGCGGGCCAACCGGGGCCTGCCGGCGGCGCTGCGCACCGTGCTGGAGCACATCCCGGCTTCGGCCCATCCCATGGATGTGCTGCGCACCGGCTGCTCCCTGCTCGGTAATCTGGAAACCGAGCACAGCTTCAGCGAGCAGCAGGCGGCGGCGGAGCGGTTGCTGGCGCTGTTGCCGTCCATGCTCTGTTACTGGTATCGCTACACCCATGACGGCGAGCGCATCGATACCGCCCTGGACGACGACAGCCTGGGCGGTCACTTTCTGCACATGCTGCGGGGCCAGGCGCCGCCGGCGCTGGATGTCAAGGTGATGCACTGCTCGCTGGTGCTCTATGCGGAGCACGAATTCAATGCCTCCACCTTTGCCGCTCGGGTGTGCGCCTCTACCCTGACCGATCTGCATTCGGCGGTAACCGCCGCCATCGGCACCCTGCGCGGCCCCTTGCATGGCGGCGCCAACGAGGCGGCCATGGCCATGCTGGCGCAGTGGAGCCATCCCGACGACGCCGAGGCGGCCTTGCTGGCCATGCTGGCCCGCAAGGAAAAAGTCATGGGCTTTGGCCATGCCGTGTACACCACCAAAGACCCCCGCAACGCCATTATCAAGCAGTGGGCCAAAAAGCTGGCTGAAGCGGTGGGGGACCGGGTGCTCTATCCGGTGTCGGAGCGGGTGGAAGCCGTGATGGCGCGGGAGAAAAAGCTGTTTGCCAACGCCGACTTCTATCATGCCAGCGCCTATCACTTTATGGGCATTCCCACCCGTCTGTTTACCCCCATCTTTGTGCTGAGCCGGGTCACCGGCTGGAGCGCCCACATCATGGAGCAGCGGGCCCACAACCGCATTATTCGCCCCGGCGCCGACTATGTGGGCCCCGGCCACAGGGACTTGCTGCCGATAGACAAGCGGTGATTATGTCAGGGACTGGGGAATAGGGATTTGAGAATGGGGGGATCATGAGCAGCAATGGAAATATCAACCGGCGCCCTGAGCCCGATGGACTGCTGGTGCAGATCGCCGACTATGTGGCCGGCAGCCACACCGGCAGCCCGGAGGCGCGCCGCACCGCCCGCCACTGCCTGATGGACAGTCTGGGCTGCGGCCTGCTGGCACTGCGGTTTCCCGAGTGCACCAAGCACCTCGGTCCGCTGGTGCCGGGCACCACAGTGCGCCACGGGGCTCGGGTGCCGGGCACCTCCCACGAGCTGGATCCGGTGACCGCCGCCTTTAATATCGGCTGCTGCATTCGCTGGCTCGACTTCAACGATACCTGGCTGGCGGCCGAATGGGGCCACCCGTCCGACAATCTGGGCGCCATTCTGGCCACCGCCGATTACCTCAGCCGGGTGGCGGTGGCCGAGGGCCGTGCCCCGGTCACCATGGGGGAGATACTCACCGCCATGATCAAGGCCCATGAAATTCAGGGGGTTCTGGCGCTGAACAACAGCTTTAACCGGGTGGGGCTGGATCATGTGTTGCTGGTGCGGGCGGCCTCCACCGCCGTGGTGACGCAGATGCTGGGGGGCGGTCGGGCCCAGATGGTGGATGCCCTGTCCCAGGCCTGGGCCGACGGCGGCGCCCTGCGCGTTTACCGTCATGCCCCCAATGCGGGATCGCGCAAGTCCTGGGCCGCCGGCGACGCCACCGCCCGGGCGGTACGGCTTGCCATGATCACCCTGAAGGGGGAGATGGGACTGCCCTCGGTGCTGAGCACGCCCCAGTGGGGCTTTCAGGATGTGCTGTTCAGGGGCAGGCCAGTGACCCTAAGCCAGCCGCTGGGCAGCTATGTCATGGAAAACGTGCTGTTCAAGCTGAGCTATCCCGCCGAGTTTCATGCCCAGACCGCGGTGGAATGCGCGGTGCGGCTGCACCCCGAGGTGAGGGCGCGCCTTGAGGAGATTGACCGTATCGTGCTGCATACCCATGAATCGGCCCTTCGTATCATTGCCAAGGGGGGCGAGCTTACCAATCCCGCCGACCGGGATCACTGCCTGCAATACATGGTGGCGGTGCCGCTGCTGTACGGCACCCTTGCCGCCGAGCACTACGAGGACGCCTTTCACCAGGGCGATCCGCGTATTGATGCGATGCGGGAAAAAATGGAAGTGGTGGAAGACCCTCGCTACAGCGCCGACTACCTGGAGCCCGACAAGCGCGCCATTGCCAACGCCATTCAGGTGTTTTTCAAGGACGGCAGTCACACCGGCAAGGTGGAGGTGGAATACCCCATCGGCCATCGCCGCCGCCGCCACGATGGCATTCCGGTGCTGGAGCAAAAGTTTCTGCACAACCTGCAGACCCGTTTTCCTCCCGCCCGCAGCCGGCAGATTTTTGAATTGTGTCAGGATCAGGGCCGGATGGAAGCCATGCCGGTGAACGAGTTTATGGATCTGTTTGTGATCAACTGAACGGGCGTGCCGCCCTTGCTCTTTGTCATGCCGGCCCTGCGCCGGCCTTTTTTTGACCGAATTAAGCGGGCGGCCATGGTAGGAAGTGTGATTAACATCACATTAACCAGTCGTAAAACAAATAGCTGTTTTATTGTTAACAATATCAATGTTAATTTGTTCACCTGAATCCGGGTTTATCATTTACATTTTTTCGGATTATGCAACATCCTTTATTAAGCAGTTAACAGGGAGAGGCCAATGGCTGTACATGAAATGAACAACCCCGAGTTGATGCCGTCCACCGACAAGGACAGGGACATCAACATCTGGGACTTCACCATGCTCTGGGCGGGCATGACCATCAACATGGGGGCCTTTACCATGGGCGCCCAGCTTTATCCGGGCCTGTCACCCTGGACCATTATCGGCGCCATCCTGGCGGCCTACGCCATTGTGACCACCATACTGATCATGGCCGGTGACATCGGCATTCGTTACGGCATTCCCTTTACCGTCTACATTCGTGGCTGTTTTGGCTACAAGGGGGCCAAGATCCCGGCCGCTTTCCGTGCCATTCCCGCCTGTTTCTGGTTTGGCTTTCAGACCTGGGTGGCGGCGGTGGCCATCGGCAAGGTGCTGGAGATGTGGGTGGGGTACACCAATACCACCATTCTTATCCTGATATTCGGGGCGTTGCAGGTGGTGAATGCCATTTACGGCATGAAGGCCATGGCCAAGTTCGACTGGGTGGCCATTCCGGCGCTGACCATTCTGATTGGTCTGGTGACCTTCTGGTTGCTGGAAACCAATAACGCCACCATCGGTGACGTGCTGGCGGCCCCGTCACTGGACAACGGCTCCTTTGTGTTCGCGGTCATGGCCATTGCCGGCATCTGGATCACCATGGGCCTGAACAGCCCGGATCTGACCCGTAAGCTGGAGCGCTCCCGGGATCACAGCAGCAAGAACTTCTTTGTGCGCAACCGCAAGCCGTTTGCCGCTCAGCTGGCTGGCCTTATCATCATTGGCTCCGGCATTCTGATGGTGGGCATGATAGGTGGCATTCTCACCGGCACCTGGGATCCGATTGAAATCGTGCTCAATTCCATGAGCTCGCCCATCGTGCTGATCCTGAGCATGCTGACCATCGCCTTTGCCCAGTGGTCCACCAATACCGTGGCCAACCTGATGCCGTCGGCGCTGATCCTGATGAACGTGTTCCCGCGCCTCAGCTTTGCCAAGGGGGTGATCATTTCCGGTGTGATTGGCCTGCTGATGATGCCCTGGCTGTTTGCCGACAACCTGCTGTGGTTCAGCGTGGTCACCTCCGGCCTGCTGGGTCCGGTGGCGGGCATCATGCTGGCCGACTTCTACCTGCTGCGCCGTGGCCGCATTCGGGTGGAAGACTTCTATGACCCCAAAGGCCCCTTCGTGTACCAGAACAATTACAACCTGCGGGCCTTCCTGGTGTACGGCGTCTCCTTTGTGTGCAGCCTCATTTTCATGGACATGGCCTTCTTCGTGGGCCTGGTGATCAGCGTGGTGGGTTATACCCTGCTGATGAAACCCATCGCCAAGCCGGCCGAGCTGCCTGAGGTGGCCGCCGAGTCCTGAGGATCCCGCTGTTAATCGTGTGCTTTTGACCCCGCATTGCGGGGTCTTTTTTATTGGCGCGCGCCCTTAACCGGCCTCCAGCAGCCGTTGTTGGCAAAAGCCGGTGATAAGGGCCGCCAGGGCTGGGTAGAAAGGGCTGGTGGTGGCAGCATGCCGGCAGCGGTGGCGAAAGGTCGGCAGCCAGTTGCACAGCTCTTCACGCAGAAACTGGGCCAGGCCGGCCAGCACCGGGGCCTGCGCCGGGCCGTTCAGCTCCGCCAGCTGGCGATAGCCGCCGGCGAGGTAGTCGAGCATCACCGCCAGGTGATCGGCGGGCTCTTTGAAATCATCGGGCAGGGTGACGCCGGCATCCGCCAGTCGCGCCGCCATGCGCTGGGTGGGCTCCGCCATAAAGCCGCCCCGCTCGCTGAGGTAACAGGAGGCGTAGGGCGCGGCGCTGTGGCGGGCATCGCTCAAGAACAGGGTGGCGAAGTCCGCCGCCAGCTCCAGGCGCGGGTGTGCAAGCAGAGACAGCCCATTAATGGCCGTGTCCAGGGCACCGGCTTCGGCCGTCAGGCCGTCCTCACTCAGCCAGGCCAGCAGGGGTGCGGCGTCTCCGGCCTGGTAGGCGGCCAGGGTTGCGTCGTCCAGCTCCTGGCTCATCAGGGTGGCCAGCCACTGGCACAGCAGTGCCTGCCGTTGCCAGTGCTCCCTTGAAAACGAGGGCAGGGCGGTGCCTGCCGGAAGGGATTGGGTCATCAGATCTCCACCAGTTGCGGGCCACCAAAGGAAGTGACCGCCGGCACGTCGCCGGTAAATTTTTCGATCTCCACCAGGCAGGTGTTGGCGCTGGGCGCCTGGGCCAGCTTGGAGGTACCCACGTCCAGGGTCAGGGTGTTGGGGTCGCCATAGGTATCCAGCGCCCCAATGCTGGCATCAACAGGGCCATACCAGGCGCCTTCGTGAATGCGTACCACCCCCGGCGGGTAATGATCCGAGAGGCGGGCGCCGGCCAGCAGCTGGCCCCGGTCGTTGAAGACCCGTACCAGATCGCCGTCGGCGATGTTCCGGGCGGCAGCGTCACCGGGGTTGATGTAAATGGGCTCCCGGCCTTGTACCGCATAGGTGGCACGGTATTCATCCGACTCGCACATTTGCGAATGCAGGCGTTGATCCGGGTGTACCGACTGCAGCCACAGCGGGTGCTTGTCGGAGCCCGGGCCGCCGTGGGAACGCTCGGCCTTTTCCATCCACACCGGGTGAGACTTGCAGTCGTCGTAGCCGTAGCTGCCAATCTTGCGGCTGCTGATCTCGATAAAGCCCGAGGGGGTGCCCACGGCATTGACTTCCGGGTCTTCCCGAAAGTCCGCATGGCGCACCCAGTTTTCGCCCTCGCCAAAGTCCACGTAGCCGGCTTCCCAAAACTGGTCGAAGTCGGGCATGGGGTAGCTGCCTTCGTTGGCGGCCTTGCACTCGTTGTAAAGCTGCTCCAGCCACTGGCGTTCGTCCTTGCCCTGAGTGTATTCCTCATGGCGGCCAAAGCGGCGGCACAACTCGGTGAAAATGTCGAAGTCACTGCGGGAGTGGAACAGCGGATCCACCAGCTTGTGCATGGCCAGCAGGCCGCGCTTGACGTAGGAGCCGTAAATGTCGATGTCGTTGCGTTCAAACTGGGTACAGGCGGGCAGCACCAGATCCGAGAAGCGGCAGGTGGCGTTCCAGGAGTAATCAATGGTCACCACGGTTTCCAGCTTGCGAAACGCCTGCTTCATGCGGTTGTGATCCTGGTGGTGATGCCAGGGGTTACAGCCGCTGAATACACACATTTTGATGTCGGGGTAGGTGACGTCACTGCCGTTGTACTGAATCTTGCCGCCCGGCTCCAGCAGACAGTCAATCCAGCGGGCCACCGGAATAATGCGGCTGGCGCCCTTGAAGTCTTCACTGTCGTGCACCGGTTTTTTACCCGGATCCAGGTTGCGGGGAAAACCGCCCGGGGCACTGGCACTGGTGCCGGGCACGCCGATGGAGCTGTAGTGATGGGCATAGCTGATGCCGCCACCGGGCAGGCCAATCTGGCCCAGCATGGCGGCCAGCACGGCGCCGGCCCAGTAGGGCTGCTCGCCGTGTTGCTGGCGCTGAATGGCCCAGCCAAACATCAGCTGGGTGCGGTTTGATGCCATCAGGCGGGCAAAGTCGCGAATGGCGTCGGCCTCAATGCCGCAGATGGCGGCGGCCCATTCTGGGGTTTTCTCCACCTGGTCTTCGGTCTTGCCCAGCACGTAGTCCATAAAGGGCTGAAAACCCAGGGTATAGGTGCCCAGGAATTGTTCGTCGTGCAGCTTTTCGCTGTACAGGGTGTGGGCCAGGGCGAGCATAAAGGCCACGTCGGTTTGCGGGTGAATATACTGGTGTTCGCATTCCAGGTAGCGCTGGGTTTTGGAGCGCACCGGATCCACGCAGATAACGCGCATATCGCCGCTGGCGACCTTGTCTTTCAGTTGCGCCAGATAGCCGTAAGCCTGGTGGGTTTCACAGTTCCAGCCCACCTGCAGGTTTTTGAACGGATCGTTGGCCCACAAGATCAGCGTCTTGGTGTTTTCCAGGATCAGCGGCCAGGAAGTGCCCTGGTCGTAGACCTCGGTGGAGCCCAGCACATAGGGCATGATCACCTGGCCGGCGCCGGTGGAGTAGTCGCCCACCTTGCTGACGAAGTTGCCGTGCAGGTTTACGCCCCGCTGCATATGGCTGCCGCAGCTGTGGAACTGACCGGTCTGGCGCCAGCCGGTGGCGCCAGCATACAACGCCGAGGGGCCGTACTGGGTTTGTATGCGTTCCAGCTCTTCATGGAACAGGTCCAGGGCTTCGTCCCAGGTCACGCGCACAAAGCGGTTGTCGCCGCGCTGGGCGGTGTCGCTGTTGTGGCGGTTTTTCAGCCAGTCGAGCCGCACCATGGGGTAGCGAATGCGCGACGGATTGTAGATAAGTCCCTGAATGCCGTTGAGCATGTCGGTAGGGTGCTGATCGAGCTCAAAGGGTTTGACCTCGGCCACCACGCCGCCCTTGACCAGCGCCTTGAACGCGCCCCAATGAGAGCCGGCCATTTTCCAGCTGCCCTCGGCGGTGACCGCCGCCTCGGCGGAGCGCACCAGCAGGCCGGGACCAATCAGGGCCGCGGCCGAGCCCGCCGCCAGCCCCTGAAGAAAACGTCTTCTCGAAATTGCCATGATGTTCGCTCCTTAATGCGCGCCGTCGGCGTAGTCGGACGAATGTTTCTGCAGATACTTCAGCACCAGGGCCTGAGTAGCGGCATCCATATTGGTAAAGCCCACCATGCCCGCGAACATGCCCGGCCAGGTGTTGGCGTCAAAGTGCGCCTCGGCAGGCTGGGAGTGACACACGCTGCAGGCGCTGCGGTAGGTATCCCGGGCATAGCCCCAGAGATCTTCCGCTTCCGGCAGCAAGGCCCCTTGCTCGGCCCACAGGGTCACTTCCACCGGCTCCCAGGGCAGGCCGGTCAGCTCGTCTACCTTAGCCTCGTCAAGCACCTGCACCAGGCTGTCGTCCTGGGCCACTTCCTTCTCCAGCACCAGGCTGGTGATGTTCATGCCAAAGTCTTCATACAGCACGCGGCCAAAGCCCCGGGTCTTGCGCCAGGCGGGCACCTGCAGCTTGACGCTGTCGCCGCTTTCTTCCAGCAGGGTCACCGGGCTTGCCGCTTCCAGCTCGCCGGCGGGCTGAGTACGTGCCTCATCCAGATAAAGCGTGATGGCCTTGACGGTGTAATAGCGTTCGCCCTCGTCCGGGCTCAGGCCCTGGGCCCGTTGCTCCAGTTGGTCCAGGGCCGGATCCTTGAAGGTCATCTGTTCGGGCAGGTGGTGGGCAATGCCTTTGTGGCAGTCAATGCAGCTCTGGTTACGCTCGGCGGCGGGTTTCATAAAGCGGCGCGCCTCGTCGGACATCACCTCCCAGTTCATGCTGTTGTAATCGTGGCAATTGCGGCATTCCAGCGAGCCGTTGGCAGAGAGCCGCGCCCACTCGTGCTGGGCCAGCTCCAGGCGTTTTTCCAGAAATTTTTCCCGGGTATCGATGGTGCCGAAGACCTTGCCCCAGACTTCCTTGCTGGCCTGCATCTTGCGGGCAATTTTGTCGGTCCAGTCGTGGGGCACGTGGCAGTCGGGACAGGTGGCGCGCACGCCGGAGCGGTTGGACCAGTGCACCGTGCCTTGCAGTTCCTGATAGGGGTTGTCCTGCATCTCGTGGCAGCCGATGCAAAACTGCTCGGTATTGGTGACTTCCAGCGCGGTGTTGAAGCCGCCCCAGAAGATAATGCCGGCCACAAAACTCACCAGGGTCACGGCGCCCAGGCTGAGGTGAACGGCAGGCCGCCTGAGGGTGTTCCAGAGTTTGCAAATAAGGTTTTTCATGATGCAGCTCGCTTGACAGAGTCGTGATTAAACAGGCAGGGCGGTTCAACCATGGCCGGGGGGGCCAAAGATGAGCTGCAGCATCCATACGGCAAAGCCATAACCGCCAACGCAGATAATGCTGAGTACGGGAAAGAACACCAGAGTAATAAAGAGCAGCGACAGCCACTCTCGCCCTTTGGTGGATGCACGGCCGGAGGAGTTGTTGTTCATGGTGGGTACCTTTTTGTTTGCAGGGGTGCACCGACAGATCCCTGCCAAAGCCTGGAATGAGTATAGGCGCTGCGCTGCAAGGCTTAGTTGATCCCCGTCAATCCATCAAGACCCTGCAGATTGCATGGTTGTTTTTCAGCCGGCAGGGGTTGCGACTTCAAGACCTGGACTGCACCAGGCTGGTGCTTTGGTTCCGAACGCTGTGCCAACCTGGTGAGCGGGATTCAATTGAAATGAACTCTGACCGGCTAATGAACGACATGAATTTTTTAACTCATTGTATTTACGTTGTTTTTATATTTTGGCGCGGTTAATGCATTCAGTGCTGTCAGTCTGTTTATGTTCCGAGCCACCCTATGCATCTGTGTCATACCGCCTCGCGCTCCTCATCTGCCGGTTACGGCCCGGGCCGTCAGTGGTCGGCGCAACTGAGCCTGCAGTTGGTCAGCGGCCTGAACTGCACCCAGGTAAAGCGCATGACCTTCAGTGGTCCGTTGCGTATTCAGCGACCGTTTTATCCGGAAGGCCAGCCCTGCCATCTTTACCTGTTGCACCCGCCCGGCGGCCTGGTGTCCGGGGATCGTTTACGCATAGAGGTGCAGGCACAGCCGGGCAGCCAGGGGCTGCTGACCACCCCCTCGGCGGGCAAGGTGTACCGCCAGGACAGCGCCGGCGTGGCCCAGGGGCAGCGCGTACGGTTGCGGCTCGAGGAAAACGCCGAGCTGGAATGGCTGCCCCAGGAAACCATCCTTTACCGGGGCGCCAACGCCGGCCTCGACCTGCATATCGAGCTGGCCGAAAACGCCCGTTTTATCGGCTGGGAGCTGGTGTGCCTGGGCCGTCCCGCCGGTGAACACTGGTTTGATGAAGGCAGCCTGAGCCAGCGGCTGCAGCTGTGGCGAGCAGGCCGGTTGCTGTTGAACGAGCGCCTGCAGTTGCAGGCGGGAGACGGGGTGCACCGGGGCCGGGCTGGCCTCAACGGCCGTTGCGTGTTCGGCACCTTGTTGGCGGTGGGCCCGGGGCTGGATGATGAGCTGATCACTGCCCTGCGCCAGGCGCTGCCCGAGGGCTTCAGCGTGACCGAGCGCCTGGGCGTGCTGCTGGTGCGCTACCTCGGGAACGATATGAATGCCTGCCGCGCCGGCATGTGGCAAGCCTGGGAGCTTATTCGCCCCGCCATGCTGGAGCGTCCGGCCTGTTTCCCCCGCATCTGGTTTACCTGATTTTTTATTACTGGAGTCGTCACCATGGAGCTCAGCCCAAGAGAAAAAGACAAGCTGCTGCTGTTTACCGCCGCCCTGCTGGCCGAGCGCCGGCTGGCCCGGGGCCTGCGGCTCAACTACCCCGAGACGGTGGCCTACCTGTCGGCGGCGGTAATGGAAGGGGCCCGGGACGGGCGCACCGTGGCCGAGCTGATGGGCGAGGGCCGCACCTGGCTGACCCGGGAGCAGGTGATGGACGGCGTGCCGGCCCTGGTGCGGGAGGTGCAGGTAGAAGCCACCTTTCCCGACGGCACCAAGCTGGTCACCCTGCATGATCCGATTCAGTAAGGAGACCTCATGATCCCCGGAGAACTGCAACTGGCCGCCGGCGACATTGAGCTGAATGCTGGCCGTGAGCGGCGCACCATCACCGTGGCCAACACCGGCGACCGGCCCATTCAGGTGGGCTCCCATTATCACTTTGCCGAGGTCAACCCGGCACTGCTGCTGGATCGCGAACAGGCCCATGGCTTTCGCCTCGACATTGCCGCCGGCACCGCGGTGCGCTTTGAGCCGGGCCAGCACCGCACCGTGACCTTGGTGGCCATGGGTGGTCGCGGCCATGTATATGGATTTCGCGGCAAGGTCATGGGCCCGCTGCAAGGAGAACAGCCATGAGCAAGATCAGCCGTGCGGCCTATGCCGACATGTTTGGCCCCACCACCGGCGATCGGGTGCGCCTGGCCGATACCGAGCTGTGGATTGAGGTGGAAAAAGATCTCACCCTCTACGGCGAAGAGGTCAAGTTCGGTGGCGGCAAGGTGATCCGCGACGGCATGGGGCAGAGTCAGGCGGTGCGCGCCGACAGCGTGGATACCGTCATCACCAATGCGCTGATCGTGGATCACTGGGGCATCGTCAAGGCCGACGTGGCGCTGAAGGCCGGCCGCATTCACGCCATTGGCAAGGCCGGCAACCCCGACATTCAGGACGGTGTCACCATCAATGTGGGGCCGGGCACTGAGGTGATTGCCGGCGAAGGGCATATTCTCACCGCCGGCGGCGTGGACACCCACATTCACTACATCTGTCCCCAGCAGGCGGAAGAGGCCCTGTGCGCGGGCATGACCACCATGATTGGCGGCGGCACGGGTCCTGCCACCGGCTCCAAGGCCACCACCTGCACCCCGGGTGCCTGGCACATTGCCCGCATGCTGCAGGCCACCGACGGCCTGCCCATGAACTTTGGTTTTCTCGGCAAGGGCTGTGCCAGCCGGCCCGAGGCCCTGCGCGAGCAGCTGGAGGCGGGGGCCATGGGGCTCAAAATCCACGAGGACTGGGGCGCCACCCCGGCGGCCATCGACTGCTGCCTGTCGGTGGCGGACGAGTACGACGTGCAGATTGCCATTCATTCCGACACTCTCAACGAGTCGGGCTTTGTGGAAGACACCTTGGGTGCCTTCAAGGGCCGTACCATTCACACCTTTCATACCGAAGGGGCCGGCGGCGGTCATGCCCCCGATATTCTGACCGCCTGCAGCCTGCCCAACGTGCTGCCGTCGTCCACCAACCCGACCCGGCCCTACACCATCAATACCGTGGACGAACACCTCGACATGCTGATGGTGTGCCACCATCTGGATCCGGCCATTCCCGAAGACGTGGCCTTTGCCGACTCGCGCATTCGCAAGGAAACCATCGCCGCCGAAGACATTTTGCAGGATCTGGGGGTGATTTCGATGATGTCCTCCGACAGCCAGGCCATGGGCCGGGTGGGTGAGGTGGTCTGCCGCACCTGGCAGACCGCCCACAAAATGAAGGTGCAGCGCGGCCCGTTGCCACAAGAGCCCATTGCCGGCGCCGACAACTACCGGGTGAAACGCTATATCGCCAAATACACCATCAACCCGGCCATCGCCCACGGGGTGGGGCACGAGGTGGGCTCGGTGGAAACCGGCAAGCTGGCGGATCTGGTGCTGTGGAGCCCGGCCTTTTTCGGCATCAAGCCTGCCTTAATCATCAAGGGCGGCACCATTGCCTGGGCCCCGATGGGGGACGTGAACGGCTCCATTCCCACGCCCCAGCCGGTGCACTACCGCCCCATGTTCGGCGCCTTTGGCCATGCGGCCGCCGCCAGCAGCCTGACTTTTGTCAGCAAGGCAGCGCTGGCCCGTGATCTGCCCGGCAAGCTGGGCCTCAAACGCCGGCTGGTGGCCTGCGAGCATACCCGCGACATTACCAAGGCGGACATGATCCACAACGGCGCCACGCCCCACATCGAGGTGGACGCCCAGACCTACGAGGTGCTGTGCGACGGCGAGCTGCTGACCTGCGAGCCCGCCACCGTACTGCCCCTGGCCCAGCTGTATTCCCTGTTTTAAGAGGAGTGATAAGGAACGTCGTTCCCGCGTTCTCTTCGTCATTCCCGCGAAGGCGGGAATCCAGGGCTGGTGGCAAGGTGAAGCAGGCAAATGCGACAAGAATGACTGATATGCGGAGGAAACAAATGTTGAGAATCACCCAAAACCTGGGCCAGACCGATGCACCGGCCGACGATACCCTGACCCTGCCCTTTGAGCTGCGTCGAAAGGGGCGGCTGCGTGCCATCAGTGATGGCGGTACCGAGCTTGGGCTGTTTCTGGAGCGGGGCCGGGTGCTGATGGATGGAGACAAGCTGGTGAGCGAGGTCGGCCGGGTATTTGAGGTGCGCGCCGGGGCCGAGCCGGTGATCACCGCCCATGCCCCCGACTGGCCCACTTTTACCCGCGCCTGTTATCACCTGGGCAACCGCCACGTCACCCTGGAGATTGGCGAATGCTGGCTGCGCTTTGCTTACGATCATGTGCTGGAGCACCTGGCCGAACACCTGGGGCTCAGGCTGGAACGGGACCATGTGCCGTTTCATCCCGAGTCCGGGGCCTACCATGGCCTGGGTGGTCATCATCACCATGACCACTGACAACGAACTGCTCGGGCTGCTGCACCTGGCCAGCCCGTCCTTGCCCATTGGTGGCTTTGCCTGGTCCGCCGGACTGGAGTCGGCCATTGAACTGGGCTGGGTGAACGATGAAACCCGGCTGCAGGCCTGGCTCGCCGTTGCCTTGCAGAGCCTGGCCCACCTCGATCTGCCGGTACTGTTGCGTCTGTACGAGGCCCTGGCGGCGGAGCAGGAGCAGACGATGGTCTACTGGAACGACTTTCTTCGTGCCAGCCGGGAAACCCGCGAGCTGCTGTTTGAAGACAAACAGCAGGCCCTGGCCCTGGTGCGGCTGCTGAAAGGGCAGGGGGTGGAGGTGGCCATGCTGCCCGCGCCTCCGGCGCTGATGAGCGCCTGGGCGCTGGCGGCACGAAGCTGGGACCTGAGTGCCCGCACCGCCGCCCTGGGGTTTGCCTGGAGCTGGCTGGAAAACCAGCTGGCGGTGGCCGCCAAGACTCTGCCTTTGGGGCAGACCTCGGTGCAGCGGCTGCTGCTGGCGCTGAAGCCCGGGCTCATTCACGCGCTGAACGTGGCCGAGAGGCTTGACGATAACCAATTGGGGTTGGGCCTGCCCGGTCAGGTGCAGGCCAGTGCCCTGCATGAAACCCAATATTCCCGTTTATTCCGGAGTTGAAACCATGAGTACACACTGTTTGCGCGTTGGCGTGGGAGGGCCGGTGGGCTCGGGCAAGACGGCACTGCTGCGCCAGCTGTGCGCGGCCCTGCGCCGTCACTACAGCCTGGCGGTGGTCACCAACGACATTTACACCAGGGAAGACGCCGAATTTCTGCTGCGCCATCAAGCCCTGGAAGAAGACCGTATTCTCGGCGTGGAAACCGGCGGCTGCCCGCACACCGCCATTCGGGAAGACGCCTCCATGAACCTGGCGGCCATCGACACCCTGCAACAGCGCCATCCCGGCCTGGAGCTGGTGCTGGTGGAAAGCGGCGGCGACAACCTCTCCGCCACCTTCAGCCCGGAGCTGTCGGATCTTACCCTGTATGTCATCGACGTCTGTGCCGGTGACAAAATCCCCCGCAAGGGCGGCCCCGGTATCACCAAGTCGGATTTGCTGATCATCAACAAGACCGATCTGGCGCCCATGGTGAATGCCTCGCTGGAGGTGATGGACAGAGACGCCAGGCGCATGCGCGGCGCGCGGCCCTTTGTGTTTACCAACCTGATACGCGGCGACGGCCTGTTTGAAATCATTCGCTTTATTCAGCAAGCGGGCATGTTGCGACCGCTGCCCGACGATTTTGCCATTAACGGAGAGCCTGCATGAACAAAACCCTCGTTACTCTGGCGGCGCTGTTGCCCGCCGCCGCTTTTGCCCACCCCGGTCACGGTGAGGGCAGCCTTGCCGCCGGCCTGCTGCACCCCGTCATGGGCTGGGATCACCTGCTGGCCATGGTGGCGGTGGGCATGCTGGCCATGGCCGACAAGGAACAACAGGGCTGGCGCCTGCCGTTGGCCTTTGTGGCAGCCATGGTGGCGGGCGCCACCCTGGGCATGGCGGGCCTGGGCCTGCCGGCGGTGGAGCCGGTGATCTTGGCTTCCATGGTGGTGCTGGGCGGCCTGCTCGCCACCAACCTGGCCGGTGCGGGCCGCGGCCTGATGCTGCTGTGCATCCTGTTTGGTTTGTTTCATGGCAATGCCCATGGCCTGGAAGCCCCGGCGTCCGGCTCGGCCATGACCTTTATGGCGGGCTTTGTACTGGCCACCGGTCTGCTCCATGGCGCCGGCTGGCTCGCCGCCCGCCATCTGCACGATGCCCTGTTGCGGGTATTTGGTTTTGCCGTGGCCGGCGTTGGCCTGCTGGCAGCGATATAATCACCTCCTCCCCCTTAAACAAGGGGGAGGCCGGGAGGGGGTTAACACAACCCCACCCCAGCCCTCCCCTTGGAAAGGGGAGGGGGTCACTCTAAAATGCGGCCTTCCTGGTCAGGCAGGCCGCCACCGCGTTGCCAAAAGTTCCGATTGGGTCGATAATTTCGTTTTAATCCCCCCTTGCAAGGTTATTCCCATGCTTGAACAGTATTTCCGGCTCAAAGAGCTCAATACCAATGTCCGCCAGGAAGTGGTGGCGGGCATCACCACCTTTCTCACCATGGCCTACATCATCTTCGTGAACCCGGCCATTCTGTCGGAAGCGGGCATGGACTACGGCGCCGTGTTTGTGGCCACCTGCCTGGCGGCGGCAGTGGGGTGTTTTATCATGGGGCTGGCGGCCAACTACCCCATTGCCCTGGCGCCGGGCATGGGCCTCAATGCCTTTTTCACCTACACGGTGGTGCTGACCGAGGGCTACAGCTGGCAAAGCGCCCTGGGGGCGGTGTTCTTCTCCGGCTGTATTTTCGTGCTGCTCAGCCTGTTCAAGGTGCGGGAGTGGATCATCAACGCCATTCCCAAACCGCTGAAGCTCGGCATTGCCGCCGGTATCGGCCTGTTTCTGGCGCTGGTGGGGCTGAAAAGCGCCGGCATTATCGTGGACAACCCGGCCACCCTGGTGGGCCTGGGAGATGTCACCGGCTTGCAGGCCGGGCTGGCGGTGCTGGGCTTTTTCCTGATCATCGGCATGGCCGCCCGGGGCATGCGCGGTGCCGTGATGATTGGCATTCTGGTGATCACCGGCCTGGGGCTGGCCTTTGGTGATGTGGAATACCAGGGCATCGTCTCGGCGCCGCCCTCTATCATGCCCACCTTTTTGCAGCTGGATATTGCCGGCGCCTTTAACGTGGGCATGCTGTCGGTGATCTTCGCCTTTCTGTTTGTGGACCTGTTCGATACTTCAGGCACCCTGATCGCCGTGGCCCAGCGGGCCAAACTGCTGGACGAGCAAGGCCGGCTGCCGCGCCTGGGCCGCGCCCTGCTGGCCGACAGTACCGCCTCCATTGCCGGCTCCCTGCTGGGTACGTCCACCACCACCTCCTACGTGGAAAGCACCGCCGGCGTGGCGGTGGGCGGGCGCAGCGGCCTGACCGCCGTGGTGACCGGCCTGCTGTTTATTGCCGCTATCCTGTTTTCGCCCCTGGCGGGCATGGTGCCGGCCTATGCCACCGCCGGTGCCCTGGTGTATGTGGCGGTGCTGATGCTGGCCCAACTCGCTCACCTGCACTGGGACGACATTACCGAGGCCGTGCCCGCCGTGGTGGTGCTGGTGATGATGCCCTTCACCTTTTCCATCGCCAACGGCATCGCCTTTGGCTTTATCAGTTTTGTGGCGGTCAAGGTGTTGTCCGGCCGCGCCGCCGAGGTAAGCCCGGTGGTCTGGGCCCTGGCGGTGCTGTTTGCGCTGAAATTTGCCTTTGGGGTGTGATTCTGGAGCGCGGGCAGCTTGCCCGCTTTTTGGCGCGAAGCGGACAATGAATACCAATTACATTAAGCAAGTGATCTGTTTTCGGCCCTGTTGTAGCTGCCACTTTAGTCGGCAGAGCCTGTGCAACAGGCCTTGAAGACACAGTAGTCTTCAGGCTAGCGCCAGCTAAAGCGGCGCCTACGGCTCAGATACACAATGAATCAATGTTTATTCCGATTGGTATAAATACAAAAAAGCCCCGAAACCGGGGCTTTTGCTGTTATTTGGCGTTAAACGCTTAGAAGTCTGCGTTGCGCGGGGTGCGCGGGAAGGGGATCACGTCGCGCACGTTGCCCATGCCGGTCACGTAGGCCACCAGGCGCTCAAAGCCCAGACCAAAGCCGGCGTGGGGCACGGTGCCGTAGCGGCGCAGGTCCCGGTACCAGCCGTAGTCATCCTTGTTCAGGCCCATTTCTTCCAGGCGGGCGTCCAGCACTTCCAGCACTTCTTCCCGCTGGGAGCCACCGATGATCTCGCCAATGCCCGGGGCCAGCACGTCCATCGCCGCCACGGTTTTGCCGTCGGCGTTCAGCTTCATGTAGAAGGCCTTGATGTCTTTCGGGTAGTTCTTCACCACCACCGGCGCCTTGAAGTGCTCTTCCGCCAGGTAACGCTCGTGCTCGGACGACAGGTCCACGCCCCATTCCACCGGGAACTCGAACTGTTTGCCGGACTGCTTCAGGATCTCCACCGCATCGGTGTAGTCCACCTGGGCGAAGTCTTTTTCCACAAAGCTCTGCAGCCGGGTAATGGCGTTTTTGTCCACCCGCTCGGCAAAGAAGGTCATGTCGTCCATGCGCTCGGCCAGCACCGCCTTGAACACGTATTTCAGCATGTCTTCGGCGAGGCGGGCGGCGTCGTCCAGATCCGCAAAGGCCAGCTCCGGCTCCACCATCCAGAATTCCGCCAGGTGGCGGCTGGTGTTGGAGTTTTCGGCGCGGAAAGTGGGGCCAAAGGTATACACCTTGCTCAGGGCGCAGGCATAGGTTTCGGCGTTCAGCTGGCCGGACACGGTCAGAAACGCCTCCTTGCCAAAGAAGTCTTCACCAAAGTCGATGTCGCCCTTGTCGGTGCGCGGCAGGTTGTGCAGATCCAGGGTGGACACCCGGAACATTTCGCCGGCGCCTTCACAGTCGGAGGCGGTCACGATGGGCGTGGCCACCCACATGTAGCCGTTTTCATGAAAGAAGCGGTGCAGCGCCTGAGACAGGCAGTTACGCACCCGGGCCACAGCGCCGATCAGGTTGGTGCGCGGGCGCAGGTGGGCGTATTCCCGCAGATATTCAATGGAGTGGCGTTTGGCGGCCATGGGGTAGGTGTCGGGATCGTCCACCCAACCCACTACCTTTACCTCGGTGGCCTGCAGCTCAAAGTCCTGGCCCTGGCCCTGGGACTCCACCACGGTGCCGGTCACTTCCACCGAACAGCCGGTGGTTAAACGCACCACTTCAGACTGATAATTCGCCACGTTTTCGGGCACCACGGCCTGCACCGGATTGAAGCAGCTGCCGTCGTGAATGGCCAAAAACGAAATTCCCGCCTTGGAGTCACGGCGAGTGCGAATCCACCCCTTTACGGTAAGGGGGGTGCCAACGGCATATTTGCCCGCCAGCACATCAGTTACGGATGCGTGGGTCATGTAAATCGCTCTCCAGCTTTAAACTAAACCGGCCCCGGGCCGATACACTATACATAAGGAAGCTAATGTTACCCGTGTGGGGTCAGGACTCAAGCAAAAGATGGGAGGGGCCATGGCGAAGCAACGCAAAGACCGGCTCGGCGCCCTGTTGGCGGCACTCACCGGCGGTGGCTGGACGCTCTACTTCCTGCTGCTTATCCTGTTTCACTACGGCCGGCCCGAGCAGGAATACGGCTATTTGCGCTATCTCGAGGTGGAAGTGCGCACCGGCTGGCTGACCCTGCCGACACTGTGGTTTCACTTAGGCATTTGGGGCGCGCTGGGGCTGGCGGTGACCACCTTTACCCTGGTGCACCTCAAGGGCCGGCGCCACAGCCAGTATCTCAAGGTCTATCTGGTGATGTTGGCCGCCGCCGCCACTTTCACCCTGCTGCTGTTCTACTTTTACCCTGCCTAGAAAACAAAGTTGGCCATACTTGTTGTAATGACCCAGGGAGGGGACGTTATGGCAAGAATACTGTTTAGTCTGTTGTTAACCGCGACCTTGCTGCTGAGTGCTCAGGCCTCGGCCCGGCTCTTGTGGCACACCGAGGGCGCACTTAATGAAGCCGGGCAACAGCTTCAGCACCTGTTATTGTTCGATGAGCGCACCCTGGCGGCCATGAGCCCGGCCGAGCGGGATGACTGGCTTACTCAGGAGTGGCGCGCCGTGCTGAAAGCGCGGGAGCGCTTTGCCCAATATACCCTGCCGGCCCACTGGCGCACCGAGGGCTTTGAGCAGGCCATTCGGCAACAACACCTCACCGCCTACATGGCCGACCAGGCTCCCGATTACCACGGCTACCGCGAGCTGCAGCGTCATTACCATCGTTTGGCGAACGTAACGGATTACACTCCGTTACCCCCCGGCCCCGAGGTGCGCCCCGGCGAGCGGGACGGGGCCATCCCGGCATTGCGCCAACGGCTGGCCGAGCTGGGCCGGCACGTGCCGGCACCCGTGGGCCGCGCCGATGTGCTGGACCCGCCCTTAAGCGAAACCCTGGCCGCCCTGCAACGGGCCGGCGGCCTGGAGGTGACCGGCGGGCTGAACCAGGCGACCCGGGCCCTGATAAACCGCTCACCCGCCGAGCTGCGCGCCGAGATAAAAACCAACCTGCGCCGCTGGCTCAGGCTGCCGCCCGCCACCCGTGACTATGTGCTGATCAACATTCCTTCCTACCGGCTGACCCTGGTGCGGGAAGGCCGCCCCCAGTTGGCGATGAAGGTCATCGTAGGGCGGCCCGACTGGCCCACGCCGGAGCTGGCTACCCATATCGATGCCCTCAAGGTGAACCCCGACTGGACCCCCACCGCCAACATAGTGCGGGAAGACCTGCTGCCGGCCCAGCAGCGGGATGCCGGTTACCTCGACCGCAACGGCTTTGCCGCTTGGCTGCCCGGAGAAAATACGCCTGTGCTGCCGTCCAGCATCGACTGGCACCGTCCGCCCCCCGGCTTGCGCCTGGTGCAGCAGCCCGGCCCGGCCAATGCCCTGGGACGGCTCAAGTTCGAGATGCAAAACCGCCACAGTGTGTATTTGCACGACACCCCCGATAAATCCCTGTTCGGCCGCGACCGGCGGGCGCTCAGCCACGGCTGCGTGCGCCTGGCCGAGCCTGATGCCCTGGCCAGTGGCCTGGGCTGGCAAGTGCCCGAGCACGAGCGCACCCAGGTGCTGCCGCCCCCCGAGCGGCTGCCGGTGTATATGGTGTATTTCACCGCCTGGAGCGAGGGCGGCAGCCTGGTGTTTGCCGGGGATGTATACGGCAAAAACCGCACCGCCAACGAGGCGGGATAAGTGCCAAAAGGAACCCAAGCAGGGAACCAAACGAAAAACATGAACAATAGGACGGAAACGGGCGGCGAACATTCGGAAACTTGCACTAATAAAACGCCTTGCTCCTGAAGTAACTGCGCTATAACTAATAACAAGCACAACGCTTAAGGCCCGGTACTTAAGAGACTAATAAGTACCGGAACATATAATCAAGCGAAAGGGAGGCCGCGAGACTATATGGGGAATACAGGCACAGATAGTGCCACACTTTAAATTAATGTTTAAAGTGAAATGGTTAAAAAAGACGAAAAAAGACGTTTAGTGTGAAATGCGTTAATTGAAAGGGTAAGTATTGACCAGGAAGGTTTTCTGTAATGCAGGGACCTGAAAACACAATCAAGGAAAGAGGGTTTTCTTATGTTTATTGCCAAAGAATTGCTGCGTCTGGTAAATGATGAAGAAGGTCTGACCGTAGTGGAATATGCGATTGCGGGTGGACTGGTGGCTGCGGGTGTTGTGACTGCATTTGTTGGGTTAGGAGGTAACGTTGCTAACGTAATGACTGACCTTTGTACTGATTTGGGAACTGCGGCAGCAAGTACTGCAGGTGGTACTGAGACTTGTGTTTAATTAAGTTTAACTGAGCGAGAGTTATGCTCTCGCTCAGTTTTTGGTGATGCTATGGAACAGCTACCATTATTGCTATTTCTGATGGCGGTGTGCTGGACGGATCTGACCCGCCACAAGATTCCCAACTGGCTGACGTTGAGTTTTATTCCGCTGGCGCTGGCCTTTCATGCCCTTATTGGTGAAGGTCCGGCCTTTGCCTTATCCGGGCTGGTGTATTCCTTTATTATCCTGTTTCCGTTTTTTGTGCTGCGTATCTTTGCCGGCGGCGATGTGAAGCTCGGCATGGCCATTGCCACCTTTACCGGCTGGCAGGTGTTTCTGGAAGGGTTGCTCTATGGCCTGATCATTGGCCTGCCGCTAGTGCTGGTACTGGCCTGGCGAAAAGTCGGCTGGCAGGGGGTTAAAGCCACCTTCAGCCGCTACGGCATTATATTGGGCACCCGTCGCTATCTGGCACCGGTAGACAATGAAATGGCCGGACTAAAAGTGCCTTACGGCCCGGCCCTGGCCCTGGGTGCGGCCCTGGCGGTTATTCTGAATAAATACCAGATTTACACCCTGGTATCTTAGCTATCAGCTATCAGCTATCAGGTTTTTAACTTACAGCTGACAGCTTAAAGCTTACAGCTCAAAAGCGTGCCGCTTTTGCAAGGAGGTCACACGGATGTACCTGCCCAAACCTAAAACCCTGGCCGATACTGGTCTTTCCAAGGAATTGCTGTTTCGCCTCTGCCTGCGTCATTTGCAGGAAGAGGCGTCGCTGTCGCTCCCTCTGCTTGCCGAGCGGCTGTGCCTGCGCGGCAGCATTGTCGAGCCCCTGTTGCAGGAGCTGAAAACCCTGCAACTGGTGGAGGTGCGCGCCTCGGGCCGCATGGACGAGCCCATTCGCTTTGCTCTCACCCAAAAAGGGCAATACGAGGCCCAGGTGCTGAACGAGCGGGACGGCTACATCGGTCCGGCGCCCATACTGCTGGCCGATTACAACCGTCTGGTACTGGCCCAGTCATTGGGCGAGCGCAGCATTCGCCGGGAGCGGCTGGAAGCCGCCCTCAGTGATATGGTCATCAGTGATGAGCTGGTTAACGTGCTGGGCCCGGCCCTCAACTCCCGCCGGCCCCTGCTGATTTACGGCCACGCCGGTACCGGCAAAAGCTTTTTGTGCCACCGTTTTAACAAAGTGTTCGACGAGCATATTTATGTGCCTCACGCCATCGCCATTCAGAACACCATTATTCCGGTGTTCGACCCGCTTTATCACTGGCGGACGGAGCAGAACGAAGCGGAGCAGGACGCCCGCTATATTGCCTGCCGGCGTCCGCTGGTGATGGTGGGGGGCGAGCTTAAACTCGATATGCTGGAGGTGCATTTCGACCGCCAGTCCCGCCAGTACAGTGCGCCCCTGCAAATGAAAGCCAATAACGGCGTGTTTTTAATTGATGACCTGGGTCGCCAGGGTTTTTCTGCCGACGAACTCTTTAACCGCTGGATTGTGCCCATGGAAGAGCGGCGGGATTTTCTTTCCCTGCCCAATGGCCTGCATTTTGATATTCCCTTTGAACAGATACTGGTGTTTTCCACCAACCTGGATCCGGAGTCCATTGCCGACGAGGCCTTTTTGCGCCGCCTGGGTTACAAACTGCAATTACAGGCCATGCCGGAAGACTTGTACCGGAAAATCTGGAACATGAACCTGGAGAAATATCGGCTGTCCGCCACCGACGAAGTATTTCGTGTAATGGTGGACAAACTGCACCAGGGCAGCAATAAACCCCTGATTGCCTGTTATCCGCGGGATATTCTGGGCATTGCCCGGGACATTATGCATTTCAACGGTCAGGCCAATCAGCCGTTGAATGAAGAGATTTTAACCAAGGCCTGGCACATGTACTGCGTGCACTGACTATACTCCCACCGTGGAGCAACGTATAAACCAAGGATCCGGTTATGAAAACACGTACTCTGTTATTGTTCGTTCTCTCCGTGGGCTTTGGCGTGGCGGCGGCCATCATGGCCAACAACTGGCTCAACCAGCAAAGCGAGGCCGCCAAGGCCAAAGCCGAAGGCGATACCACCCAGGTGGTGGTGGCGGCGGTCGATCTGGTGCCCGGCGCCCCCATTGAACCCATTCACGTGCAACTGAAAGACATCGACACCCGCCTGGTGCCGCCCGGCGCCCTCACCACCATGGAAGAAGCCCAGAACATGGTGGCCAAAAACAACCTCTACCGGGGTGATGTGCTGCGCCGGGAGCGGCTGGCGCCGGTGGGCGAGGGCAGTACCCTTTCCGTGCTGCTGGAGCCGGGCATGAGGGCGGTAACCGTGCGGGTGAACGACGTGATTGGCGTGGCCGGTTTTCTGCTGCCGGGCAACCGGGTCGATATTCTGTTTACCGAAGGCAGCATGACCCGCACCGTGCTGAAAAACCTCAAGGTGCTGGCGGTGGATCAAACCCAGCATACCGATGAAAACCGCCCCAAGCTGGTGCGCGCCGTTACCCTGGAAGTGAACCCCGAGCAGGCCGAGCGGCTGGTGAACGCCAGCTCCAATGGCCGCATTCAGCTGGCCCTGCGCAACCCCAACGACGAACAGGACCTGCAACTCGACACCGTGGCCGCCGTGGCCAGCGAGCCCCAGGCCACAGCCGAGCCCGAGCCGGCCCCCCAGGCGGTGCGGCCCCGGGCTTCCACCATCGATCTCATCAAGGGCACCAGCCAGCAACAGGTGCCGGTAAAAAGCTGATAACCAGAACAATTAATTAAAACAACGAATTAAAACAACGAACGATAACAATTCAACGATTAGTGCACATGGAGGTGGCTATGAAAGCCCTGTTGGCAAGCATATTGGGGGCAACCCTGCTGGCGGCAACCGGCCCGGTAATGGCCGGCGGCAGCCTGAACGAGGCGGGCAATGAAATGCAGTTGCCCATTCACAAGTCCCGCTCGCTGATGCTCGACCGGCCCGCCAGCCGGGTGTCGGTGGGCAACCCGGCCATTGCCGATGTGCTGGTGCTGCAGGACCGGGAGCTGTATCTGGTGGGCAAGTCGCTGGGCCATACCAACCTGATGGTGTGGGACATGAACGACAACCTGATGCAGGTGTACGACATTGAAGTCAGCCACGATCTGCAGGGGCTGAAAGAGCGCCTGTACCGCTTTCTGCCCAATGAACCCATTCAGGTGCATACCTCCCAGGGGCAGCTGGTGGTCAGCGGCGAGGTGTCCAACCTTGACCGGCTCAATGCCGCCTACGAGCTGGCCCGGGGTTATGTGGTGGCCGCTGAGGGGGGCACCGCCCGCTCCGAGGTGATGAACATGATGAGTGTGGGCGGCGGCCAGCAGGTGATGCTGGAAGTGACCGTGGCCGAAGTGGCCCGGGACACTTCCCGCAGTTGGGAGTCGGCCTTTGAGCTGGTGGAGCGCTCCGGCAACTGGGGCTTTTCACTGCTGCGCGACAGCGTAAGCCAGTTGCAGAATTTTGGTACCAACACCGTGATTGGTGGCTTTGCCAGTGCCGACACCGTGTTCAACGTGGCGCTGGATCTGGCCAAAACCCGCGGCCTGGCCCGAGTGCTGGCCGAGCCGCGCATTACCGCCATCAGCGGCCAGTCCGCCGAATTTCTGTCCGGTGGTGAATATCCGGTGCCGGTGCCCACCGAAGACGGGATAGCGGTGGAATTCAAGGAATTCGGGGTGGGCCTCAAGTTCACCCCCGTGGTGCTGGGCAGCGGCAAAATCAACCTTAACCTGAACGTAACCGTCAGCGAGCCGGTGGTGGCCAACTCCGCCAACGTGCCGCTGTTCGGTGACATTACCGCCCTCAGCAAGCGCAGCGCCGGCACCACCGTGGAGCTGGGCGACGGCCAGACCATCAGCATTGCCGGCCTGCTCAGTGAAAATACTCGGGAGTCGGTCAGCCAGCTGCCCTTTGCCGGCGACATTCCCGTGCTGGGCAACCTCTTTACCAGCCGCAGCTTTGCCAAGGGCGAATCCGAGCTGGTGATCATGGTCACCCCCCGTCTGGTACGCCCCTTCAACAAGCAGCAGGTCACCCTGCCCACCGACGGCTTTATTGAACCCAATGATCTGGAGTTTTACCTGCTGGGCCGCATGTCCCACCGGGATCGCGTGAGCGACGGGGCGCCCGCTACCGAGCAAAGTGGCAACACCGGCGTTAACCCGGCCATGCATGAAGGCGGCATGGAGCAGACCTATGGTCAGTCGCTGTAGCGGCCCAGGCAGAACAAGGAGAACCACCATGAAACAGTTATTGCTGACCCTGCTGACCGCCGCCGTGTTGACCGGCTGCGCCAGTGAACGTTACTACGGTTTTGATATGGGCCAGGACACCAAAGACCTCGACACCCTGCAGGTGCTCGACCCCGGTGCCGCCGCCCGCAACGACGGCAAGCTGGCCGCCCTTACCCTGAACGGGGAATACGGCGTGTCGCTGCACGACAAGTACGTTTCAGGCGCTGAGGCCCCGGCCGAAGGCAAAACCCAGGTTACCCTGAACTTTGGTGATTAAGGAGTAACGTCATGAACGTGCTACCACACCACAACAAACAGAAAGGCGCCGTACTGGTTCTGGTGACGGTGGCGCTGTTCGTATTGCTCGGCTTTACCGCCCTGGCCCTGGACGGCGGGTATTTGTTACTAAATAAAACCCGGGTTCAGGATGCGGTGGATTCGGCGGCGTTGAGCGGAGGAAAAACACTCTCCTTGAGTGATGAGGATAAAAATACCCAGGCAGAGGCCGAAAAAGCGGTAATAGAGACCCTGAAAGCCATATTTGAAGGAGAAGGCTTTCAGAAAATGAATGTGGATACCACTAAGTTGGCAGAAACTGTAACAGTTGAATTCTCTCTCAAGCCTGTGCCTTTTGAACCCATTGATGACCCCGCAGCCAAGTACCTGAGGGTGAGAATGGAAACTGTCCCTGTTACCCAGTTTTTTTCCCAGTTAATGGTAGATGTCTGGCAGGTGAGAGCATCAGCAGTGGTGGGCTCTTTAGCTCCGGAAAAAGGAAAAGAAATTTGTGATGTGGTGCCGCTACTCATGCTGGTGGGTCAGGATGACGTAGGTAAAGAAGGTTATGGATATAAAATGGCCTCAGGTAATGAACCCGGCGATATTATGGTGATTAAGTCGCCGGCTGCCGGTGAGCCTAATATGGCGCCAGGTAACTTTCAAGCTCTGAAGCTGGATGATCAGAATGGTGCCGATGCCTATCGTGACGGCTTGGCAGGTGGGCACTGCATTAGTATTAATGAAGACTACGAGGTTGATGAATGCTCCGAGACTGATCCTAACTGCACATTGACAATTACAAATGAAGATAGTGAGAAAGGTAATATGGCTGGCCCTACAAGGCAGGGTCTGAATACTCGGTTTAATATTTACAATCCAGGTAAGTTTAAAGCGCCGACTGTAGAGGCAGAGTATGCTGGGCCAGATGACTTTTATTCTGACTGTGGTTTGTCCAGTGCTGACGTATTAGACTTTAAAGACAATAAGTTGGTTGGTTATCTAGAAGAGTTGCTTAATGATGGTAGTACAACAAAAAGTGAAGTTGACACCTTATTTGAAGAGCTGAAAGAATCTGCCTCTAATGGAGGTGAGAAAAATGCAATACAAAAATATCAGGATGATTTTAATGGGATGCAAACTTATTATCAATATGAACAAAAAATAGATACCTATAAGGCGTATATTGAAAGTGGAAGCAATGTCGACTGCCTTGATGGTAGACGTATTGTTAAGGTCCCAGTCGCAGTTGGCGGAGAGGATGTAGGTAAAAACATTCCCATAATTGGTGTGGCCTGTATTTTCCTTAATCAGGAAGTAACCGGTAACGGACTTAGTCAATATATTGTAGGTGAACTGATTCCGGAATGTGGTGCTGATGGTGATGGAACGAGTGATGACTCAGGCTTCAGCCAACCTAGGCTGGTTTTATATAATGATACCGACAGTGGAGATTCATGATGCGCTCCTTGTTTGTAAAGCACGCCGGTAAACAGAAAGGCCTGGCGGCCGTTGAAGCAACCCTTGTTCTGCCGCTGATGTTGTTGCTGATGCTGGCCATCGGCGAGTTTGGTCGGGCTCTGTATCAGTATGCCACTTTGACCCAGGCATTGCGTGGTGGTGCTTTGTCCATGGACAGAATGGGCACTTATGTTGATAACCCGATAACCAGAGCTGAAAAGGAAAGTGCCATAAAAAATATTATTGTTTATGGTAATGCCGCCGGAGCCGGGAATCCGGTATTGCAGGGGCTTTCCAAAGATAATGTCAGTTTCAGTGGTATTTATGAACTTCCTGCTGATAGTGGAAACTATTATTCGGATATCGGTGTTAGCTACAGCTGGCAACCTGTTTTTGGAAGTGAATTCAATACCTTTGTTGCCGGCACCATATCTCTTGATTTTCCATTGAGTACCAACATGACAGTGAGAGTGAAATGAGGGTGATCCAGGTGAGTAAATCAGGGAAAAGCAAGCAGCAAGGCCTGGCCGTGGTAGAGTTTGCCATCGTTGGCTCTGTGGTGTTTCTTGTACTCTTTGCGGTGATGGAGCTGGGCCGTCTGCTTTATACCTGGTCTGTGCTGAACGAGGTTACCCGACAAGCGGCCAGGGTGGCGACCGTATGCTCTCCCGATGAAAGTGTTTCTGTAGCAGACTCGGTTGCCAGCAGGCTGGGGGGCGGAGTGCCGGGATTAACCGGGAGTAACGTGAACATCGAGTATTTGACAGATGGTTTTATCCCAGTGTCGGGAACCGAGCTGCCTCACTATGTAAGAGCCGGCATTGTTAACTACCGTTTTGAAATGATATTGCCGCTGTCCGTCGATCTTTCCATGTTCAGCCCCAATTTTTCAACCGTGGTCAGAGCCGAAAGTCTGGGTGAAACACCGGATGGCGTGATTGATTGTTTCTAATAATGGAGTCGCTATGACAGACGCCAAAATAGTAGAGCTGGAGCGAGAGCGCATGCAGACACTGCCGGCACTTTCCTGCCCCTTGCAGCTAAATGTGATGGATCCGGACGAGCGGTTGTGGCCCCTGCTTAAGATAAAGCTGCATAACAGCAGCCAGCTGCAGCTTAAAAAGCTGAACGATCAGGACTTTCTGCCCAAGGGCGAGCGGCAGGTGTTGCTGCTGGTGGATCACCCCGTGCTGGCGCCGGTATACGACGAGCTGGAACGCAAGGCCGGGGAAAGCCGCAGTCTTGTGTTTATGGGAGATCCGGCCAACACCGCCCTGGTACGCCGGGCCATGCGCATGGGCGCCGCCGACTTTTTACCGCTGGAAAGCGATCCCATCGAGCTCTGGTCGGCGCTGGTGCGCATTTCCGCCCAGGTATCCGCCAGCATTCGGCTGGCACCGGTCACCGTGGTGGTGAACGGTAAAAGCGGCTCGGGTGCCAGCTTTGTGTGCGCCAACCTGGGGCACTCGTTTCAGATCAGCGACGAAAAAGTGCTGCTGCTCGATGCCAACCGTCATTACGGCTCTCTCGCCGACTACCTCAATATTCGGGAAAAACAGGGCGGCCTGAACGATGCCCTGCAGCGTGCCAACGAAATGGACGCCATGGCCCTGGCGGGCATGGTCAGCCAGGCCCGGGACGGCATGGACGTCATGCCCGCCTCAATACTGCCACTGCATGATGAAAACACCGTCAGCGCCCGCCAGTGCGCCCAGCTGCTGCACCTGATGCGCGGGCAATATCAGCGGGTGGTGGTGGACATGTCCCGGGGGCCCGAAGCCTGGAACCTACCGCTGCTGGAAAACGCCGAGCAGGTGGTGGTGGTGATGCAGCAAAGCCTGAGCGCCCTGCGCGAAACCATTTTTCTGCTGCGCCAGCTGCGCCATGAGCTGGGCATTGGCAAGGATCGCATTCTGCTGCTGGTTAACCGTTACGACAAGAAAAAGGACGTTTCCCTGCAGGAAATAGAAAAAGCCACCGAAATCAAACGTATCGTCACCCTGGCCAACGACTTTGCCATGGCCGAAACCTGCACCGATCTGGGCCGGCTGGTGGCGGAAGAAAAACGCAACCACAAACTGGTGGAAGGCTTTAACCACCTTTCCAGCGCGCTGAAGCCCGGCAATGAGCAAAACGATAAACCGGGCTTATTCAAACGACTGTTCGGTCACTAACCGGACAAAGGGGGTCACGGATGAACCTTGAAGACTATATTCTCAGCCAGGAAGAAGAAGGCCACAAACAACGGCTGCACGGCAAGCTGATGGACATGCTCGACCTGCCCATGCTGCAGACCGTGTCCAAGGAGCAGGCCAGCGATCAGATAGAGCGACTGGCCCACCAGCTGATGCAGGACTCGCCGGTGCCGCTGTCCATGAGCTCGCGCCAGAAAATTGTCCGGCAAATCCTCGACGAGGTGCTGGGGCTGGGGCCGCTGGAGCCGCTGCTGGCCGACGCCGGCATTGCCGACATCATGGTGAACGGCGCCAAAAGCATTTATGTGGAGCGCCGGGGCCGCATTGAGCGGGTGCCGCTTACCTTTCATGACGACGAACACCTGATGGGGGTGATTGAGCGTATTGTGTCCAGCGTGGGCCGGCGCATAGACGAACTCTCGCCCATGGTGGATGCCCGCCTGAAAGACGGCTCCCGGGTGAACGCCATTATTCCGCCATTGGCGTTGAACGGGCCGACCGTGTCCATTCGCCGTTTTACCGTGGAAAAGCTGGCCATCGATACCCTGATTGACTTTGGCACCATTACCCCGGCCATTGCCCAGGTGATGGAGGCCGTGGTCAAGGGCAAGCTCAACATTCTTATTTCGGGTGGTACCGGCACCGGTAAAACCACCTTTCTTAACGTGCTGTCGAGTTTTATTCCGTCCAACCAGCGTATTATTACGGTGGAAGACTCTGCCGAGCTGCAATTGCAGCAGCCCCACGTGGTGCAGCTGGAAAGCCGGCCCGCCAACATTGAGGGCAGAGGCGAGGTGAGCCTGCGGGATCTGGTGAAAAACACCCTGCGGATGCGCCCCGATCGCATTGTGGTGGGGGAGGTGCGCGGCGCCGAAGCCTTTGACATGCTCACCGCCATGAACACCGGCCATGAAGGCTCGCTGACCACGGTGCACGCCAACACCCCTCGGGATGCCCTGAGCCGCCTGGAGAACATGGTGTCCATGACCGGCTTCGACATGCCGGTGAAAAACATTCGCACCCAGGTGGCCTCGGCGCTGGACTTGATCATTCAGCTCGAACGGCAGGAAGACGGCAGGCGGCGGATGATCAGCATGCAGGAAGTGCACGGCATGGAAGGAGAGACCATCACCATGTCGGAAATCTTCACCTTTGAACGCACCGGCATCGATGCAGAGGGTAATGTGCTGGGCCGCCACAAGGCCACCGGGGTGATGCCCAACTTTTATGACCGGCTGGCGCGGCGCGGCATGGTGCTGCCCCGCAGCCTGTTTGGCGACGACGAGCTGCACAAGGGCATTTTCTGAGGGGAGGCGCTTATGAATATGCTGATTTTTCTGGCGCTGGTGGGGCTGGCGGTGGTGTGCCTGAGCATGGCCATGTTTGTGCCCATCAGCCAGCCCCGGCTGAAATATTCCACCATGCTCAAGCGCCGGGTACAGGCGCTGGCGGACGAAAACCGCGAACAGGCCCAGGCATCCATTTTCCGTACCAAAAAGCTGGATGCCCTGTCGCCGGCTTTGCGCCGTATCGAAACCCTGCCGGTAATGGAGCGGGTGGCCTTTTCACTGGAGCTGGCCGGCTCCAGGCTCTATGCCTACCAGCTGGTGTTGATGGTGGCCGCCATGACCCTGCTGCTGGTGGTAGGCAGCTGGTGGTGGCTGCACAATCTCTGGCTGAGCCTGATGATGCTGGCGGTGCCCTCGCTCATTACCTGGATCAAGCTCAAGCGCAGTTACCTGAACCGGCTGGCGCTGTACGAGCAGCAAATGCCGGAAGCGCTGGACATCATGAAACGGGGCCTGCAGGCGGGCTATTCCTTTGCCGACACCATCAAGCTTATCAGCGAACAAATGCCCAATCCCATTGGCCGGGAGTTTGCGCTGGTGTTTGCCGACATCAACTACCGCAAGGATGTGCGCAAGGCCATGACCGGCCTGCTGGAGCGGGTACCCAGCATCTCCAACATGGCGCTGGTCAGTGCGGTGCAGGTGCAGCGGGAAACCGGCGGCAACCTGGTGGAAAACATCGACAAGCTGGCCAAAATCATTCGTGACCGGTTCAAGTTCAACCGCCAGCTGCGCACCCTGTCGGCGGAAGGGCGCATGTCCGGCTGGGTGCTGGTGCTGACCCCCTTTGCCCTGTTTGCGCTGATCTTCGTGACCACACCCAGTTACATTACCGAGCTGGTGAGCACTCCGGAAGGCCATCGACTGCTGATTGCCGGGGCCATTGGCATGGCGCTGGGCACCTGGTGGATCAGTAAAATCATCAAGATAGAGGTGTAACCATGGACACGCTCAATCAAATGCTGGGCCAGGTGCTGGCCGATCCGCAAATGCGCCAATGGACGCTGATTGGCGTGGTGGCCCTGAGCGCCATTACCCTGTTCTGGGGCATCACCCTGGTGGCCAGCGGGGTCACCAGCCCCTACCGTCGCCAGCTGCGGGAAATTCAGCGGGAAGCAGACGAAGACGAAGAATCCCTGGAGCAGCGGCTGGTCATCGCCAAAGAGCACGGCAGCGGGTTTAACGGCCACCGGGTGCGAACCCTGCTGGTGCACGCCGGCTACCAGAAAGGCTCGGCCTACCGGGTGCTTAACGGCATTCGGGTGATGGTGGTGCTGATGGCGCTGCTGGCCACCTTTGTGACGCTCAACATGCTGACCCAGCTGCCCCTGAATGGCATTTTGCTGGTGCTGCTGGGGGTGGGCTATGTGGCTTACATTTTACCGGTGTTCGTGCTGGAGCGGCTGGCCAACAAACGCATGACCCGAATGAAGCTGGCCATGCCCGATGCCCTGGATTTGCTGGTGGTGTGCACCGAAGCCGGCCTGGGCTTTAAGGCGGCGTTGCAGCGGGTGGCCCGGGAAGTGAGCATGAGCCACGAGGAGCTGGCCGAGGAGCTGACGCTGATTTCCGCCAAGCTTCGGGCCGGCTTCAGCATGCAGCAGGCCTTTGACGAGTTTATTTTGCGCACCGGCCTGGAAGACTTTAAAAGCCTGACCGTGGCCATTAACCAGAGCATTCAGCTGGGTACCAGCATTGCCGAAACCCTGCGGGTGTATGCCGATGAATACCGCATCAAGCGCAAGCAGGAGGCGGAAGAAATGGCGGCCAAGGTAGGCACAAAAATGATTTTTCCATTGGTGACCATGATCTGGCCGTCATTTTTTATCGTGGCCATTGGCCCGGCGCTGATCAAGGTATTCCGGGTGTTCGGCAACATGTAATGGCCCGAACGAAACACACCGACTAGCATAAGAACAACAACAAAAACTTTAGCCACGGAACCGGCTTGAGGATAACAACATGAAACATACTGCATTGGCGCTGGTCATCATTCTGCTGTCCGGATGTTCTTCCATGTCCGGCTCCGACGACAACGGGTTGCCTTCCGTCAAAACCCCGGGGGCGGGGGCGATCAAACCCACCAACGGCAAGGAAGCGCAAATGCTGATTGCCCAGTCCCAGACCTCCGGCGATCTCGACGCCATGATCTATGCCTATACCCAGGCCCTGGCCTTTGACGATTTCAAGCCGGTGGAAATTTACCTCAACATCGCCCGGCTGGAACGCCAGCGCAACAACAACGCCCGGGCCGAGCAGGCCTATCGCAGTGCGCTACAGCAAGACGCCAAGCGCCAGGATGCCAAGGAGGGGCTGGCGCTGCTGCTGATAGACATGAAGCGCCACGACGAAGCCGAAACCCTGCTGCGGGAAGTGATCGCCGCCGATCAGGCCAGGCTTGGGCAGCGCACCGCTGAAGCGGGTGAATGCGTCACCAATGCCGACTCGCCCTGGCGCAGTTACAACGGTCTGGGGCTGCTGGCGGACATTCTGGAGCAGGGCCAGCAGGCCCGCAAATATTACCAGTGTGCCCTGCAGATCCAGCCTGGGCTGGCCATGCTGCACACCAACCTGGGTTTTTCCTATTACCTGGAAGGGGAATACCCCCAGGCCGAGCGCGCCCTGCTGCGGGCGGTGAACCAGGAGCCGGAATATGAGCGCGCCTGGAGCAACCTGGGGCTGCTGTATTACCGCTGGGGGCGCAGCCCGGAAGCCCTGATGGCCCTGCGCAAAATCATGTCCCAGGCCGAGGCGCTGAATGATCTGGGCTATATCGCCATGATGGAAGGGGAGTACGAGAACGCCGAAAGCCTGTTTCAGCGCGCCATTGATGCCTCTCCCCGTTACTATCCCAAGGCGGTGGAAAACCTGAGCCGGGCCAAATCCATGCAGGCGGTGAGCAGGCGCTAGCGCGCCTCTTTACACACCGCCATCATGGCCGCAGTCAATTGGCTCAGCTCCTCGGGTTGAATAATGTAGGGCGGCATAATGTAAAACAGCTTGCCAAAGGGGCGTATCCACACGCCCAGCTCCACCAGTCGTTTCTGCACCTCGGCCACCTTCAGTGGTTCATGCAGCTCTACTACACCAATGCCGCCCAGCACCCGCACGTCGGCCACCGAAGCAAGCTCGCGCGCCGGGGCCAGCTCCCGCTGCATTTGCGCCTCAATGGCGGCAATGCGCTGCTGCCAGGGGGAATTCAGCAGCAGCCTCAGGCTTTCCAGCGCCACGGCGCAGGCCAGGGGGTTGGCCATAAAGGTGGGGCCGTGCATCAGCACCCCGGCGGGGCCGTTGCAAATGGTCTCGGCCACCCGTTGCGTGGTAATGGTGGCGGCCATGGTCATGTAGCCGCCGGTGAGCGCCTTGCCAATGCAGAGGATGTCCGGGGAGATACCGGCCCATTCGCAGGCAAACAGCTTGCCAGTGCGGCCAAAGCCGGTGGCGATTTCGTCGGCAATGAGCAGGATATCGTAGCGATCACACAACTCACGGGCGCCTTTCAGGTACTCCGGATGGTAAAACCGCATGCCCCCGGCCCCTTGCACCACCGGCTCCAGGATCAGCGCCGCCAGCTCGTGATGATGTTGTTCAAATACCGCTTCCAGTGCCTGTAGATCGCCCTGGTCAAAGGCCTCGCCGAAACGGCTTTGGGGCGTGGGCACAAAGACATGCTCGGGCAAAAAGCCCTGGTACAGGCTGTGCATGCCGCCGTTGGGATCGCACACGCTCATGGCGCCAAAGGTATCGCCATGGTAGCCACGGCTTAACGAGGCAAAGCGGGTTCTGGGCGTGCCCCGGCCGTGCCAGTACTGAATGGCCATTTTCAGTGCCACTTCCACCGACACCGAGCCCGAGTCCGCCAGAAAAAACCGATCCAGCCCTCGGGGCAGCACGTTTGTCAGTGCCTGACACAACGCTATGGCCGGCTCGTGGGTCAGACCGCCAAACATCACATGGGCCATTTTCTCCAGCTGACGGCTGGCGGCGGCGTTCAGCTCGGGCACCTTGTAACCATGCAGGCAGGCCCACCAGGACGACATGCCATCCACCAGTCGCCGACCGTCCTTCAACTGCAAATGCACCCCCTCGGCGCTGGCTACCTCGTAGCAGGGCAAAGGACGGGTCAGGGACGTGTAGGGATGCCACAGGTGGTGCAGATCAAAGTCTTGATTGTTCATAAAATAATCAAATGTCAACGTCATTGGTTGGTTATGATTGACAGGCTAACATCGGCCCTTACACTTGGCCAGGCAAAACACCCTTGTCAATCATCAATAAAAGGCCGCTGCATGAGCCGTACACCCTGGACCCGCGAGCAGGTGCTCGACCTGTTTAACCGCCCGTTTTTCGATCTGCTGTTTGAAGCCCAGCAGGTGCACCGTGCCCACTTCGATGCCAACGAAGTGCAGGTGAGTACCCTGCTGTCCATTAAAACCGGCGCCTGCCCGGAAGACTGCAAATACTGCCCCCAGAGCGCCCGTTACAACACCGGCCTGGAAACCGAGCGGCTGATGGAAGTGGAAAAGGTGCTGGAGCGGGCCCGTGAAGCCAAGGTCAACGGCTCCAGCCGTTTCTGCATGGGCGCCGCCTGGCGCAACCCCAAAGAGCGCGACATGCCCTATCTGGTGAAAATGGTGCAGGAGGTCAAGGCCATGGGGCTGGAAACCTGCATGACACTGGGCATGCTGAACGCCGAGCAGGCCGGCCGACTGGCCGAGGCGGGGCTCGACTATTACAACCATAACCTGGATACCAGCCCCGAATTTTACGGCGACATCATTACCACCCGCACCTACGCCGATCGACTCAACACCCTGGAAAACGTGCGCGAGGCGGGCATGAAGGTATGCTCCGGCGGTATTGTGGGCCTGGGCGAAAGTCCGGAAGACCGCGCCGGCCTGCTGCTGGCCCTGGCCAATTTGCCCCGCCAGCCCGAGAGCGTGCCCATCAACATGCTGGTGAAGGTCAAGGGCACTCCGCTGGAAAATCAGGAAGAGCTGGACGACTTCGACTTTATCCGCACCATTGCCGTGGCCCGTATTCTGATGCCAAAGAGCCACGTACGGCTGTCCGCCGGCCGGGAAAAAATGAACGACCAGATGCAGGCCCTGTGCTTTATGGCCGGCGCCAACTCCATTTTTTACGGCTGTAAGCTGCTCACCACCCCCAACCCGGATGAAAACAGCGACCTGCAGTTGTTCAAGCGCCTTGGCCTGCGCCCCAGCGGGGTAAGCCAGAAGCCGGACGAAATGGCGGAAATAGAGCTGCACGAGCAGATTGCCGAGCAGAACGCGCCCAAACCGCTGTATTACGAAGCCTGAACCATGCCTTTTAACCTGAGCCTGGCCGAGCGCGACGCCGCCGGGCTGAAGCGCACCCTGCCGGCCATCGACCGGGTGGACGGCCGCTGGCTGCATGCCGGCGGGCAGACCTATCTCAACTTTGCCGGCAATGACTATCTGGGCCTGAGCCGGGCGCCGGAGCTGCGGGCCGCTGCCGAGCAGGCGGCGCGTGAATTTGGCGTGGGTGCCGTGGCCTCGCCCCTGGTGGTGGGCCATCAGGCCATTCACCGGGAGCTTGAAGAAGAACTGTGCGACTGGCTGGGGCTGGAGGCAGTCATGCTGTTCAGCTCGGGGTTTTCTGCCAATCAGGCGGTGATAAAGGCACTGCTTGGCAAGGAGCACACCCTGTGGCAGGACAGGCTAAACCACGCCTCGCTGCAGGAAGCTGGCTTGCTGAGTCCGGCGCGCATGGTGCGTTTTGCCCATAACGACATGGCGGCCCTCGCGGCAAAACTCAAACCATCGGCGGGGCTGATTATCTCCGAAGGGGTGTTCAGCATGGACGGCGACACCGCCCCCTGGCCCGAGCTGGTGCGGCTTGCCAGTGCCAGCGGCAACTGGCTGATGATTGACGACGCCCACGGCCTGGGGGTGCTGGGACAAGAAGGCAGGGGCACCCTGAATGAGCAGGGCCTTGAGGCCGGCAGTGTGAATATTTTTATGGGCACCTTTGGCAAGGCGCTGGGAGTAAGCGGTGCCTTTGTGGGGGGCAGCCGAGCGCTGGTGGAATACCTGCACAACCTGGGCCGCAGCTATATCTACAGCACCCATTTGCCGCCGCCCCAGGCCGCCGCCGTGCTGGCCGCCGTGCGCCTGGTACGGCAGGCCGACGACAAACGGGCCCACCTGCGCGAGCTGGTTTCGCAGTTCCGTGCCGGCGTGGCGGATTTGCCGCTGCAACTGCTGCCCTCGGCCACCGCCATTCAGCCCCTGGTGGTGGGGGAAGAGGCCGCCACCCTGAGCCTGGCTGCCGCCCTTAAACAGCAGGGCCTGTGGACCGGCGCCATTCGTCCGCCCACCGTGCCAAAGGGCTCGGCCCGGTTGCGCATCACCCTGAGTGCCGCCCACACCCAGGCCGATGTACAACGGCTGATCGACGCTTTGCATGGCGCCTGTTCCCCCTCCCCTTGATAAGGGGAGGGCAGGGTGGGGTTTGCACAGCTCCGTCACTCCGGGCTTGCCCCGGCGTCTATCGCAGACAATACATCCATTGGCAGAATGGATTCCGGCTTGAAGGCCGGAATGACCTTACTTACAGCTGATTTCCGGAGAACCCCATGCAACAGGTCGACAAACACAGGGTGGCCGAGGCCTTCAGCCGGGCCGCCGCCAGCTACGACCACCACAATGCCCTGCAACGACGCAGCGGCGAGGCGTTGCTCGGCCATTTGCCGGCGCGGGCCCACACCGGGCTGGATCTGGGCTGCGGCAGCGGCTGGTTTGCCCCGGCGCTGAAACAGCGGGCAAGCCGGTTGCTGGCGCTGGACCTTGCTCCCGCCATGCTGCAACAGGCCGCCACCCGGGCCGAGATTGTGCCCCTGTGCGCCGACATGGACGCGCCGCCCCTGAGCGAGGCGAGTCTCGATTTTATTTTTGCCAACCTGTGCATGCAGTGGAGCAACGACACCGCCGCCTGGCTAAGTAACTGGAGCCGGCGGCTCAAACCCGGCGGCGTGATGGTGTTTTCCACCTTGTTGGATGGCAGCCTGGCGGAGCTGGCCGAGAGCTGGCGTACTCTCGACGGCCACACTCATATCAACCGTTTTCTGCGTGAGCCGGCATTGCGTGAGCAGCTTGTTGCCACCGGCCGCCAATGGCAACTGCACACCGCCACCGAGCAACTGTGTTACCCCGAGCTGAAAGGGCTGCTGCTGGATCTCAAGGGCATTGGGGCCAACCAGGTCAACGACGGTCGCCGCCCCGGCCTGCTCGGCAGAAACGCCTGGCAGCGGCTCAATCTCATCTATCCTAAAAACCAACAGGGCCACTGCGTGGCCACCTACCGGCTGGCATATGGAGTGATTTATGGCTAAGACCTTTTTTGTGACCGGCACCGACACCGAAGTGGGCAAAACCTTTGTTACCCGCGCCCTGATGCGCGCCGCCAGGGAGGCAGGCAAGCAGGTGCTGGGCTACAAGCCGGTGGCCTCGGGCTGCGAGCTGATGAATGGCGAGCTTAAAAACGAAGACGCCCTGACCCTGCAGGCGGAGTCCAGCATTCCGTTGCCTTACGCCATGCATAACCCTTACGCCTTTGCCCCGGCCATTGCCCCGCACATTGCCGCCGAGCAGGCGGGGGAGGTGATTGCGTTGCCCCGTATCGCCGAGGGGCTGGCGCGGCTGAAGGAAACCGCCGCCGACTGGATTTTTGTGGAAGGCGCGGGTGGCTGGCGGCTGCCGTTGGGGCAGGGGCACTTTCTCTCCGACTGGGTGAAAAAGGAGCACCTGCCGGTGATCCTGGTGGTGGGTGCGCGGCTGGGCTGCATCAACCACGCCCTGCTCAGCCTGGAGGCGATTCGGCACGACGGCCTGGTGGTGGCCGGCTGGGTGCTGAACCGGGTAGATGCCCATATGAGTCACTATGAAGAAAACGCCGCCACCCTCAAGCAACTGATTGCCGCGCCCTTTCTGGGGGAGGTGCCGAGACTCACCGACGCAGAGGCCGAAACCGTCGAGAGCTTCATTGATCTTGCACCGCTGCTGAAATAATTCATCATGACCATCTTGAAATTCCCATTAACGGACATATTATGTCTGCAGTTACCTGAATGTAAGGAAAGGTTATGAAACGCATACTGTTGTTTATTGCCACCAACCTGGCCGTGGTGCTGGTGCTGGGTGTGGTGCTGAACATTGTGTTTTCCGTACTGGGCATTGACCGCAGCAGTGTGGGCGGCTTGCTGGTGTTCTGTGCCGTGTTCGGTTTTGGCGGCGCCACCATTTCGCTGTTTATGTCGAAGTGGATGGCCAAGCGCGCTTACGGCGTGCAGGTGATTGAGCAGCCCCGCAACGAAATGGAACACTGGCTGTTCACCACGGTGCAGCGCCAGGCCCAGCAGGCGGGCATTGGCATGCCGGAAGTGGGCGTGTACGACTCCCCGGACATGAACGCCTTTGCCACCGGTGCCAGCCGCAACAGCTCCCTGGTGGCGGTGTCCACCGGCCTGATGTACAGCATGAACCGGGACGAAGCCGAAGCCGTGCTGGCCCACGAAGTGAGCCACGTGGCCAACGGCGATATGGTGACCCTCACTCTCATTCAGGGGGTGGTCAACACCTTCGTGATGTTCTTCGCCCGCATTGTGGCCAACCTGATCAGCGGCGTGCTCAGCAACAACAACGAGGAAGAAGGTGGCGGCATGGGTGGCATTGCCTACTTCGCGACCGTCATGGTGCTGGAGCTGGTGTTCGGCATTTTGGCCTCCATTATCGTAATGTGGTTCAGTCGCCAGCGGGAATACCGCGCCGATGAAGGCGGCGCCTGGCTGGCCGGCCGCGACAAAATGATTGCTGCCCTGGAGCGCCTGCGTCACGGCCCCGAATCGCAGCTGGAAGGCTCCCTGGCCGCCTTTGGCATCAACGGCAAGCGCCACAGCGAGCTGTTTATGAGCCACCCGCCGCTGGAAAAACGCATTCAGGCGCTGCGCGAGCACCGCTAATTCATCGTATTAACCCTGTAGTTTGGTCTCTTTTAACCCCGGCTTGCCGGGGTTTTTTTCATGGTGCGCAGCCCTTGTCCCTGAACAGGAGCGGCTCACCTGCAAAGTGACGCCAAGCGGCAATCCGGTTTTTCTTCATTCATGCACTACCCTTAAACCGTTACTCATGAACGAAGGAGGTGGTTATGCGTTCATTATTCTCTGCGTTGCTGGGCGGTGTGCTGTTGCTGGCCAGTGGGGTTACGCTGGCGAACAGCTGTCCGACCCATATGGCGGCAATCGACGCCAAACTGGCGGAGAATCCGGTTTTGTCTGCGGAAGAGGCGGCCCGGGTGGCAGAGCTGAGAGCCGAAGGGGAGGCCAAGCACAAGGCCGGTGATCACAATGAGTCGGTACGTTTATTGACAGAGGCAAAGAAAATACTGGGCATCTGAAGCTGGTATCCGCATCATGGCTCCGCCGGTTGTGCCGGCGGAGCTTTTTATTTGTGGAGCAAAAGTGATAAACGAAGTTCATCGGAACATGGCCGCGGAGCGGTGCCGCTTTCCGGCCATCGTCCACTGTGCGGATACTCATGATTTTATTTACATTCAGCACGAGCCAGAGCTTGATGAGCACCACTGGCACACGGGCGACCGGCTAATCGACAGCGCCGGGCGGGTGCATGTTTTGTCGCAGAGCGAGGGCGAAGGGCTGTACTGGCGGCGGTTGCCGGGGCTAGTATGCCTGCCGGAACTCAACGCCAGCCTGCGAGCCTTTGCCGCCGGGCTGGGCATTTGCTGCATTCCCAAACTGACGGTACGCTCCGCCGAAGAGGCAGTGGCGCTGGTCGCCTGGTTGGAAATGCAATAATCGACGTAGTGGAGTACTTATGCGTTCATTATTGCGCTATTGCTGTTTTTTTGTGTTGCTTGGAATCACGGCCTGTGGCTCCCGACCGGATCTCCCCGAGGTAAGTGAGGCGCCGGTGGAGCAGGCGGTGTTTCTGAACGAGGGCATGGCGTCGTATTACGGTGCCCGCCATCATGGCCGCAAAACGGCCAGTGGCAAGCCGTTCAATAAAAACGCACTGACCGCCGCGCATAAAACCCTGCCGTTCGGCTCCCGGGTGCGGGTCACCAACCTGCGCACCCAGCGGGCCGTGGTGGTCACCATCAACGATCGCGGCCCTTATGCCAAGCGCCGTGTCATCGACTTGTCCGAGCAGGCTGCCCGGGAGATAGGCATGCTCAGGGCCGGCGTGGCGCCGGTGAAACTGGAGTTGTTGCAATAACCACCCGCTGGCGGTAGGCCACGGATCCTGGCCAGTCGGCCGCCCGGGCGGGAACCCCCATGCCCTTCGCCAGCAGCCGGGCGGCGTTTATCCAGCCAGCATGACCGACGGCCAGCACCGGTTGCGCTGGCAAGGTGTTGAGCCAGCCCTCCACTCGGGCAAACAGTTGATGCAGGGATTCGCCGCCGCCGGGGGCAACGCCGGCAAAGTTGGCGCACCAGGCATCGATTTCCGCCCATTCTATGTCCGCCCAGGGGCGGCCGTCCCAACGGCCAAAGTCCACCTCCTGCAGGGCCGGTATCACGTGCCATTGCCAGCCCCGTTGTGCCAGCAGCCTGCCCACGCCGGCGGCCCGCTGCAGCGGGCTGGTGTGGATCACCTTGGGTAGCCTGTGGCGACGGGCAAACCCCTGGATCTGGTTGGCCAGCCGGCGCAGCTTGCGGGCATGTACGGAGGCGTCGGTACGGCCCAGGCACAGGCCCTGCACCTGTTCGGGTTGGGGGTGGCGCCAGAGATACAGGGTCACAGCTGGGCCGCCAGTCCGGCATAAATGGCGATTTCTACCAGTTGCTGGGTCGCTCCCAGACCGTCGCCGGTGTAGCCGCCTAGCCGGCGTTTTTGCAGCCGGAACAGGTGATAAGTGGCCAGCCCCGCCAGCAGGCCGGCGAGCAGCCAGGCACCGGGGGGAAAGCGGTTCCACAGCAGCCAAAGCGGCGGCAACAACCACAGGCTGGCCAGCCACCATTGCCCTGGGGTGAGTCGCTGGGCCATGGGCTTAGCCTTGGCGTGTTCAAGGTCGCCGCCGTAGGGCAGCAGGGTGATCAGGCTGATGCAGGCCAGCCGTGAACCGCCGTGGGCCAGGACCAGGGCCGCCATGGCGGCGGCGGGAGCAAGGCTGGCCAGCAGGGCAATTTTCAGCAGCAGCGCCAGCACCAGCCCCAGGGTGCCAAAGGTACCCAGGCGCGAGTCTTTCATGATGGTGAGTGCCCGCTCCCGGGTCAGGCCGCCGCCCAGGCCGTCACAGGTGTCGGCCAGGCCGTCTTCATGAAAGGCCCCGGTTATATAAATGCCGAGGGCGGTGGCCAGCACCGCCGCCACCAGCGGATCAAAAACGTGCTGGGCCAGGCCGTAGGCGAGGGCGCACAGGCCGCCCACCAGCAGGCCCACGGCGGGGAAGTGACGGCTGCTCTGGTGCAGCCAGTCCGGGTCGAAACGGCGCAGGGCCGGCAGCGGCAGCCGGGTTAAAAACTGAGTGGCCACCAGCAGCAGAATGAGCTCGTGCCTCATGAGCGGGCGCCGCTGATGCCGGCGTCGTTAAAGCTGGCCATTTCTTCCATAACGGCACAGGCCGACGGCAACAGCGGAAAGGCCAGGGCCGCACCGCTGCCTTCGCCCAGGCGCAAGTCCAGATCGAGCAGCGGCTCGGCATCGAGCAGGCGCAGCAGGTGGCGGTGGCCGGGCTCGGCCGAGGCGTGGCCAAACACCGCGTAGTCCCGGGTGCCCGGGGCCAGCTGGTCGGCTACCAGCAGCGCCACGCCGGCAATAAACCCGTCCATCAGCAAAATGCGCCGTTCACTGGCGGCCTGCATCAAGGCACCGGCCATCATGGCAATTTCCAGCCCGCCCAGGGCAGCCAGGGCGGCCAGGGGGGACTGTGCGGTGGCGTGGCGGGCCAGCACCGCCTGCAGTACTTGCGTTTTATGGCTCAGGCCGTGGTCGTCCAGGCCGGTGCCGCGGCCGGTACAGTCGGCCACCGGCAACGCACCCAGCCGGGCCAGCAACAGGCTGGCGGCAGAGGTATTGCCAATGCCCATTTCCCCGACCAGCAGCAGGTTACCGGGAAGCGCTCGTACCAGCGCCATGCCGGCGTGCAGGGCCTGGCGGCATTCATCCGGGGTCATGGCCGGCTGATGCAGGGCGTTGCGGGTCCCCCTGCGGACCTTGCGCTCAATCAGCTGCGGGTGGGGCGCAAAGTCGGCATTCACACCCGCATCCACCACGTGCAGCGCCAGCCGGTGCTGGCGGGCAAACACGTTGATGGCGGCCCCGCCCTGCAAAAAGTTGTGCACCATCTGGGGGGTGACCTCGGCGGGAAAGGCGGACACGCCTTCTTCCACCAGGCCGTGATCGGCGGCAAAGACCAGCACCTGGGGCTGGTCAATGCGCGGGGTGGTGCTTTGCAGGATTAGCCCGAGCCGAATGGCCAGGCGCTCCAGTTTACCCAGGGAGCCCGGAGGCTTGGTTTTGTTATCGATCTGCTGTTGCAGTCGCTGCTCAAGTTCGGGGTTGGCCAGCGGCGCAATGGCAGGCACTATAAAACGATCAATGGAATGCATGGCGGTGAGTGTTTAACAATCAAGGACTCGCATGCTAGCAGACCCGGTATCAATGCTGAATGGTTTCAACGAGGCGTAATGGACTCAGTTTCTCAAATGGCGCTAGGGGCCGCCGTGAGCGTGGCGGTGATGGGCCGGCATGCCGGCATTGGCAAGGCGGCGCTGGCGGGGGCCTTGCTCGGAACCCTACCGGACATGGATGTGGTGATCGACTATGGCGATCCGGTCAGCAACATGACCAAACACAGGGGCGCCAGCCATGCGCTGTTTTACCTGACCCTGTGCGCGCCGCTGCTTGGCGGGATGCTGGGCAGACGGGCGCACTGGCAGCGCTGGACGCTGGCCATTTGGCTCATCTTCATGACCCACGTCGGCATCGATTTCATGACGGTGTACGGCACCCAGCTGGGGCAGCCCTTCACGGACTATCCCTTTGGCGTGGGCAGCATTTTCATTATTGACCCGCTTTATACCCTGCCGTTGCTGGTGGGGCTGTGGTGTGCCCTGCGCCGGCGCAATGAAGGTGGCCTCAAGGCCAACCGGCTGGGGCTGTGGCTGAGCACCCTGTACCTGGGCTGGAGCCTGGTGGCCCAGTGGCAGGTGGGCATCAAGGCGGAAAGTCTGCTGGCCCGGCAGGGCATTGCGGCCAGCCAGGTACTGGTGACGCCGTCGCCGCTCAATACCTTACTGTGGCGGGTGCTGGCCATGACGCCCACCGGCTATGCCGAGGGACATATCTCGTTGCTGGACCGCGAGCCCACGCCCTTTACCCTGCATGACGGCGGACGGGAGCTGTATCAGGCGTGGCAGGAGCAGCCTCATGTGGCTCGCATGGCCTGGTTTACCAAGGGCTTTTTCAGCATGAGCACGCGGGGTAACGAACTGGTGATCACCGATCTGCGCATGGGGCAGGAGCCGGGGTATGTGTTTAATTTTGTGGTGGCGGAGCGCGCGGAACAGGGCGACTGGCGCGCGCTGCCGGTACCGCGCCAGTTCAGTGAACGGCCAGGCGGGGCAGCCGTTGCCTGGCTGTGGCGCCGGGTTTTGGGCCAGCCGGTCATGCCGCCGGGGGCGGGCAATGGATCGCAGGCGGCCCGCCTGCATTAGCAACCGAACCGGCGGTGCGCGACGGGGCATTCTGGCTCTTAGGCCTGCTCACCCCTCGTTGCGGGACGGACTTTGGCTGATGGCAAACTGCTGCTGGCACTGGGTCTGGCCACCGGGCTGCAGATAGGGGCGCAAAATCGGCTCCATGCCTTTCAGCACCTGCACCGGCAGGGCAGAGGTAAATCGGAAGTTGTCCGCCTGTTCACCGGGCACATAGGCGGTGAGGGTGCCGAAGTGGTACTCGCCCAGATAAAACACAAAGGTGGCGGTGCGGTTGCGGGCCTGGGAGCGGATCACCTGGCCGTAGCGGGTGACGGTCTCTATGCGGTTGTCACCGGTACCGGTTTTGCCCCCCAGCACCAGCGGCGTGCCGTCGCTCAGGCTGAAGCTGCCCTGCAGCCGGCGGGCGGTGCCGCCGTCCACCACCTGAGACAGCGCAGTGCGCAGGGCGGCGGCCACTTCTTTTTGCATCACACGCTGGCCCCGGTTCGGGTTGGGGCCCAGGTGCACTTCATAGGGGGTGCGATCGGCAAAGTGCAGCCCGTTAATGCGCACCACCGGCAGGCGCACGCCCTCGTTGAGAATAATACCCACCAGTTCCGCCAGGGCGGCAGGCCGGTCGCCCGAGCTGCCAATGGCGGTGGCCAGGGACGGCACCAGCTGGTCGAACGGAAAGCCCAGCTGGTGCCAGCGCTCGTGGATCTCGCTGAATACTTCGATTTCCAGCATGGTGCGCATGCGGCTGTCCCGGGCGCTGCGGTGGCGGGTTTTAAACAGCCAGCCATAAACCTCCTGGCGCTCTTCGGCGCTGGCCGCCACGGCGTCGCTGAAGCCGGCATCGGGATGCTGGCGTAAATAGCCCAGTAGCCACAGCTCCAGCGGATGCACCCGGGCGATGTAGCCCTGATCGGGCAGGCTCCAGGCCCCGGGGCCATGCTGGTGGTAGAGCTTTTCTATCTGGCTGTCGCTGAGTTTGTGGTCCCAGGGCAGGCGCTCGCGCATAAAGGCGTTAAATTTGGTCAGTTCCGTTTCGGGCAGCAGGTAGCGGTGTGCGGCCGCCAGCCGGCTGCGCAGTGGCCGCAGGCCGTCAAAAAAGACTTGCAGCTGCTCCTCATGGGTTTTGCCCTGATATTTGTTCCAGAACCGGCGTAAAAAAACCGTGCCCTCCTTGTCTGCAAACCGGCTCAGGTAGGTCAGCCGCTGAGGATCCTTGTCGTCGGTCAGTAGCCGGGCGCGCTGCTCGTCCTGATACAGGGTATGGCGCACCAACTCCCGCATCAGTCGAATAAAGGGCAGGTTAATGGACTCGCGCAAGGCTTCTATCAGGGTGGGGCGGCGGCCGTTGTCTTCCTTGCGGAAGTTGGCAAAGGTGTGCAGGCCACTGCCGGTAAAAAAGCGCTCATGGGGACTGGCGGAGAAACGCCGCTCCAGGGCGGCGCTGAGCATGGTATCCAGGCTGCGATCCGGGCTGCGGATCAGGTGGTCGATGGCCCAGCGGCTGAGCTCATCGTTGCGGTGAGGCGTCAGCTCGCGCAGGGCCGGCAGGGTTTTGCCGGCATGCAGCCGGTGCAGCTCCGCCACCATTTGCAGGTAGGTGGTCAGCACCCTGAGTTTGGCGGTAGAGCCCAGCTCCAGTTTGCTGCTGTCGTTGATATCAAAGGGCTGACCGGTGTTGTCGGTCTGGACCCGTACCTTGAAGCTGTTTTCACTGCGCTCAAACAGGGTAAAGCTGTAACGCACATCGCCGGTTTTTTCCGGCGACAGCAGGCGCTCGCCATAAAGGCCAATCTCGCGGGCAAAATCGGGGTTGGCCAGTTGTGTCAGATAGTGGCTGACTTCCTGTTGCAGTTGGGCGTTAAGGGTGCTTTCAGCGTGCAGATCAAGCCGGTCCAGCTCGTAATAGCCCAGCCCCAGCAGGCTGGCCAGCCGGCCCCTGGAGGCATACAGCAGCTTGCTTTGCTCCACCCGTTGCAGCACCGGATGGGTGGTGAAGTTGCGAAAGTTCAACCGCTGGGCCAGGGCGGCGTCCCGCAGGGTGGGCGTGATCAGGCCGGCATCCGCCTGCACCCGCAAATAGCTGTCGGTCAGTTGCTCCAGCTCGTCGCGTCCGGCAAACAGATAATGGGACGGCCGGCGCTGGGCAATCATCAGCGCCATTATCTGACGCAGGGCCAGGCCCTGTTCGCCCAGCGGCAGTTCGGTATTCTGGGTGGGATCGAGCAGGGCGTTCACCCGCTCCAGCTCGGCGCCAAACCAGATCCACAGGCCGTCGCCCAGGCCGTGCACCTCGCCATGGCCGGGGGCGGCAGACAGTGGCACCGAGTTGAGGTAAGACAGTGCCACCTGCCGGCGGGCTGCCAGGGTTTGCGGGCCTAGCTGGTAGGCGCGTACGCTGGCAGAGATCATCTGGCGGATTTTTTCGCCGGGGGAGTGGGTGCGTCCACCGGGAGAGTGGCGGAATTTCTCTATCTGGGTAGCCAGGGTACTGCCGCCGGCGGAGTCATCCTGCAGATCCAGCGCCCGGCCCACCTGGGAAAGGGCCGCTCGGGCAAAACGCGGCCAGTCCACCGCCGGGTTGGCCAGGGGCTGCTCGGTACTGAGCAGGGTGCGGTTCTCAATAAACAGCAGGGTGGCGAGCACCTGGGGCGCAATGTCGTCAAAGCGCTCGTAGTGGCGCTGTGGATAGCGGTGATCATAAATCGGCTCGGCACGGCAGTCGTTCAGGCTGAGGCCGGCCTGAGTTTTCTCGGTGTAGGGCACAAAGAAGCCGTGCTGGCTGTAGTTGAGCAGGGCGGTGGAAAACTGGGTTTGCTGTTCGACCACAAAGTTCTGCTGCTGCAGCCGTTCCAGCAGGGCTGGCAGCCGGGAATAGCCCAGGCGCTGGTCAAAGGGGCCGTGAGCGGGAAAGCGTATCGCCGAGCTGGGGCCGGCTTCCAGCTGGTAGGTCAGGGTGGCGGCGTAGCGGGAGAGCTCCCGGGATTGCAGGTGGGAGGTGCGCAGCTCGTAGCCGATGGCGGTCAGCCCGGCCGCCAGCAACAGCAGCAGTAACAACCAGGCCAGCCAGCGCCAGCGGCGTGCCGGCCTGAATACTGGCCGGGTCTCAGGCTCCTGATCCATCAGTCGAGCCGGAGTGTGTTCCGAATGCGATGTTGCGCTCATGGTGTTCCCCTGTGCCCCTTTTTTCTCGGGGTTCTTATGAAAAAAGTTTAGCTGCACTGCGGGGGTTTAGGCGGTCCGGACAGAAATATTCTGTGTTTGCCGACACCGCCAGACTGGCTGGGGGTTTTCATTCGGTTTCAATCGGTTAGCATAGTGCCCTGAAAGAGAGGATGAAGGGGGCGGCATGATCCGACTATTGATGCTGACGGCGCTGTTGTTGCTGCCCGCCTGTCGTGCCCAGGCTGCCCAGGCGGTGTTTGCCGGCGGCAGTTTCTGGGTGATGGAGGCCCTGTTCGCCGACCGGCCGGGCATTGAGCGGGTGGAGCCGGGCTGGATGCAGGGCGAAAGCCGGCTGCAACGCCGGCAGGTGGTGCGGGTGCATTACCACGACGATCGGCTGAGCTATGGTGAGCTGCTCAGGCTTTACTGGCAGGCGGTGGATGTTTTTGATGCCGGTGGCCAGTATTGCGATCGCGGCACGGAATTCAGCCCGGCGCTGTATGTGGACGGTCCGTTGCAGCTTAAATGGGCCCGGCAAAGCCGCTCCCAGCTCGGGCTGGAATGGGGCCGGCAGCCGGAGGTCCGCATTTTCGCCGTCGGCCGCTTTGAGCCGGCCGCGGCGCGGCATCAACAGTATTACCAGCGGCATTCGCTGCTGTATGCTGCTTATCGCAGTGTGTGTGGCTACCCGGATGGCCGTGGTTTCAGCCTGCCGCCCTTGCTGGCGGGCTCTCGTGTTAACTGACTCGCGTCAGCCGGTCCGACGTCAGCCAGTCACTGATGGCATCGGCAATGGCGCCGGGCCGGTTGAGTTCCAGCAAGGGCACCGGCGCTGTAAGGGCAACATCGTCGGTAGCCACTGCCAGTATGTGCGGGTCGGTGGCGCTGAGCAGGGGCTTGCCGTGGGCCGGGCGATGTACCTCCAGCTTGGCCATGGGCTGATCGCGAAAGCCTTCCACCAGCACCAGATCGAGGGGGCGCAGGTCGAGCAGGGCCAGCGAGGCGCTCAGCGAAGGCTCCCGGGGTTCGTCATACTCAAGAGTAAGAATGCTGCGCCGGGGGCCGGCCAGTACCGTTTGGCTGCTACCTGCGTGCCGCAGCGCGTAGCTGTCCTTGCCGGGACTGTCCTGCTCCACGTCGTGGTGGGTATGCTTTATCACGCCAAGGCGCAGCCCCTGCGCACGAAGCAGGGGGATCAGGGCCGTCAGCAGGGTGGTTTTGCCGCTGCCGCTGTAGCCGGCAATGCCCAGCAGGCGGCAAGCCGAGTGAGAGTGAGTCATGATGGGGCTCCATTAACAACGCATGATGGGCAGTGTGCCATGCTCCGGGACACTTCGCCGAACAGTGTCAATAAAAAAGCAGAGGTCGGGCGGTGCAGGCCTGACAATAACCAGATAAAGCGGGTGGCGCTATGAGCGTAACAAAATGGGGAATGATGGCGCTGATGCTGTTCAGCCTGGTGGCCCGGGCGGAAGAGGTGGATTTGCGCCTGCGCGGGCTCGATGGCGAGCTCAAAGACAACACTCAGGTCTATCTGGATCAGCTGCCCGCCATCGAGGTGGAGCAGTTTCCCCGCTTTCGTCAGCAGATCACCACGGCGGTCACCGACAGCCTGCAGGCGCTGGGTTATTACAATCCCGAGATAGAATTGGTGCAGAGCGAGCAAAATCCCGCGCGGGTGACGGTGCGGGTCACTCCCGGCGAGCCGGTGCGTATTCGCACCCTGAATGTGCAGTTGCAGGGCGACGCCGAAACCGATCCCGCCTTTGCCGAGCTGCAAAGCAACTTTGCCATTCGCCAGGGGCAGGTGCTGCATCACGACAACTACGAGAAAGCCAAGGCCAGCCTGCTCAGCCTGGCCCTGCGCCGGGGCTATTTCGATGCCGCCTACCGCACCAGCCGGGTCCGGGTCACGCCCTGGGAAAAGGCTGCCGACGTTGATCTGAGCTTTGACTCCGGCCCCCGCTACCGCTTTGGCGAGCTGAAGGTGGACACCGACCGGCCGGTGGAGCGCCTGCTCAATCCGCTGGTGCAGATAGAGCCCGGCGAGCCCTACCACGCCAGCCGGCTGGCAGAATTCAGCCGCTCGCTGTCGTCCACCCGCTATTTCAAGCAGGTGGAAGTGCTGCCCATGGTGGCGGAAGCCGACGAACAGTATCGGGTGCCGCTGTCGGTGGTGCTGCGGGCCCGGGCCGACAACGAGGTGGAAGTGGGGGTGGGGGTCTCCACCGATGAGGGCCCCCGAACCTCGGTGAACTGGGAAAAGCCCTGGATCAACAGCCTGGGCCACAGTCTGACCACCAGCCTCAAGGTGTCGGCTCCCTCCCAGGACGTGACCCTGGTGTACAAGATCCCCCGCGGCCATCCCCTTGAGGACTATTACACCATTCAGGGCGGTTACCAGCGCCTCGATCAGGACGACACCGTCAGTGACCGCCTGGTGGCCGGTGTTCACCGCTGGAACATTCAGCAAAACGGCTGGACTCGGGACGTCTTTCTACGCAGCGAATATGAGTCCTATACCCAGGGCGAGCAGGAAGACGAAAGCTTTCTGCTGATCCCCGGTGTCAGCTTCAGTCGCACTCGGGTACGCGGCGGCCTGGATCCTCATTGGGGCGACGCGCAGACGGCCACCCTGGAGCTTTCCGAACCCTGGTGGGGGTCCGACACCCGCTTTGTGCGCTTCTGGGGGCGCAGCAAGTGGCTGCGCACCTTGACCGAGGATCACCGGCTGCTGGCCCGGGCCGAGCAGGGCGCGGTCTGGGTGGACAACGTGGAAGAGCTGCCGCCGTCGCTGCGCTTCTTTACCGGTGGTGATACCACGGTGCGCGGCTACAGCTACCAGTCGATCACGCCGCTGGATGAAAACGGCGATCGCCTGGGTGCCAAGTACGCCACCGCCCTCAGCCTGGAATACGATTACCGCTTTGCGCCCAAGTGGCGGGTGGCCACCTTTGTGGACAGCGGTACCGCCACCAACGACTACCGGGACGACTGGAAAGTGGGCACCGGTTTCGGCCTGCGCTGGCTGACCCCGGTGGGCCCGGTGCGCCTTGATCTGGCCTTTGCGGTCACCGAAGAAGACACCCCCTGGCGCCTGCACTTCACCCTGGGACCGGAATTATGATGCGATTGAAACGCCTGTTGCTGGGGGCTTTGATCGGCCTCTGCCTGTTGCTGATGCTGGTGGCCAGCCTGCTGCTTACCCACACCGGCAACCAGTGGCTGTGGGGGCTGGCCAAGCAACAGGTGCCCGGACTGGCAGGCACCATGGTGTCGGGCCAGTTGCTGAGCGGCTGGGAGTTTTCGGAGCTGGCCTATGAGCAGGACTCGCTGGCCTTTCGCGCCCGCCAGGTTAGCCTCGACTGGCAGCTGGGCAAGGTGGTGGATGGCCGGCTCTGGTTGCGCCGGCTGGAAGCGGCGGACATTGAGGTGGAGATCCGCGATCTGGCAGAAAGCCCGTCGGAGCCGGAGCAGGAAACGGCTGCGCTCACCAGCCTGACCCCGCCCCTGAACATTGAACTGGATGACATTCGCGCCGACAGGGTGAGTATTTCCCTGCCCGGGCAACGCATTGGCTGGCAGAGCCTGCAGGTGGCCGCCCGCTGGGATGACGATGGCATGGTGATCACCGGCCCGCAAATGAGCGGCCTGACCATTGAGCTGGAGCCCACCAACGAGATCACACCGGAAACCGGGGCGGCCAACACCGCCGACCAACAGGCCATGAGCCTGCCGGAGATCGTGCTGCCGTTTCCCCTTAAAATTGAGCAACTGGCCCTGACCGACAGCCGCCTGGTGCAGAACGGCCAGCCACAGGCCTTGCACCGGCTGGCCCTGGCCCTGGAAGGCGAGGGCAGCCGGGTGCGCATCGAACAACTGGCGCTTGCACACGCCCTGGCCGACGTTAGCCTGAGCGGTGACGTGACGCTCACCGGGGATTACCCGCTTAACGCCAATCTCAACGCGACCCTGCACGAGCCGCTGCTTGACGGCCAGCTCAAGGGCCAGAACCTGGTCCTGACGGTGAGCAACAGCCTGGCGGACCTGGCCGCCGAGCTTCGCCTGCAGGGGCCGGTGGCCGCCGAGGCCAGCCTCAAGACCCGGCCGCTCGAGCCCGGCTTGCCGCTGGAGCTGAGGCTCGGCTGGCAACAGCTGGGCTGGCCGCTGGCCGAGCCTCAGTGGACCCTGACCCAGGGTGAGCTGAGCCTCACCGGCGCATTGGAAGACTATCGGCTGGCACTGAATACCGAAGCCGGCGGCCCCGGGCTGCCGCCGGTCGGCATTGAACTCGCCGCCCGCGGCAATCTGCAGCAGGCCCGCATTGAGCCCCTGACCCTGGTGTTGCCGCAGGGAGAAACTCACTTGACCGGCGACATCGGCTGGACCGATGGCGTGCGCTGGCAGGGGGAGCTGGCGCTTAACGAGGTGGATCCGGGGGCCTTTGCGGAAGGGTTTGAAGGCCGCCTGAACGGCCGTATTGACAGCCGCTTTGAGCTCGGCGGCGAGCAATGGCAGCTGGAGGCCGCCCCCGAGATCACCGGGCTGCTGCGCAATCACCCGCTGGCCCTGACCGGCCGCTTCAGCCTCAACCAGGATCTGGAAGGGCAGGTCGACAACCTGGTGCTGACCAATGGTGACAACCGGTTGGCGGTGGCCGGGCGCATCGACCAGCGCTGGGCGCTCAAGGGCAGCCTGAATGCCCCCAGGTTGGCGGTGTATGCCCCCGGCCTGTTTGGTGATGTGCAGGGCAATTTCGAGGTATCCGGTCTGCGGGACGCCCCCCGGGTGCAAGCGAACCTTGTCGGTAGCCGGGCTGGCTTCAACGACAGCGAAGCCAGGCAGCTGGCCCTGGACGCCGATCTCACCCTGGGCGAGGCACCCGCCGGTGAACTGAGCGTGACCGCGCAGCGGCTGACGACCGGCGGGTTGCGCTTTGAGGATCTGGATTTGGCCGCCAGCGGCGACCAGAATGCCCACCGGCTGACCCTGACGGCCCAGGGGGAGCCGCTGGCACTGGATCTGGCACTGGCCGGCAGCCTGAACGAACAAGGCTGGCGCGGCCGGCTGCAGCAGGCCGAGCTGAACACGCCGCTGGATACCTGGCAGGTGTCGGAGCCGGTGGCCCTGGCCTGGCGTCAGCCCGAAGGGATGTTCAGTGCGGCGGCCCACTGCTGGCGCTCCAACGGTGCCGCCGTCTGCCTGGACGAGCTGAACGCCGGCGGGGAAGGTGGCCGGGCCGGGCTGGATATTCGTGACTTTGACCTTGCCCGGCTCACGCCCTTTTTGCCCGAGGACTTTGCCTGGGAGGCGGTGCTGGCCGGACGGGTGGAGGCGAGCTGGCAACCGGGCCAGGCGCCCCGGGTCAATGCACAAATCGGCACCACCACCGGTACCTTTGTCAGTGGCGATACCCGGCTGGGTTATGAGCGGCTGCAACTGCAAAGCCAGGTGCTGGACAACCGTCTGGTGAGCGAGCTGGCATTTGACTCCGAACCCCTTGGCCGGTTGCGGCTGAACGCGCGGGTCAACGGACTGGACGGCGCCCGCAACCTGAGCGGCGAGCTGACCATCAATGATCTGCGCCTGGACTGGCTGGCGCCGCTGTTGCCGGAAGTGGCGCGGCTACAGGGCAGCCTGGCCGGCGATGTGCGGCTGGCGGGCACCCTGGCGCAGCCGCTGATGTATGGCGACATTACCCTTGCCGGTGGCGAAGTGGATACCTATGCCGACATGGTCAGGGTGCGGGATCTCACCACCCGGCTGACGGTGCAGGGCAACCGGGCCTCGCTGAACGGCCGGCTGCGGGCAGGCAACGGGCCATTGAACATTGACGGTGAGCTGGACTGGAGCACCTTGCCGGTGAGCGGTGAAATTCGTCTCAAGGGCAGCGAGCTGGAAGTCGGCTACCCGGGGATGGGGCGGATAAGAGTGAGTCCGGATTTGCAGATCACTCTGGGCGAGCAGCCCAGGGTCCGCGGCGAGATCTTTATCCCTTGGGCGCGGATCAGCGTGAAGGAGCTGCCCGAAAGCGCCGTTTCCAAGTCTGCGGATGTGGTCATTGTGCAACCCTCGGGCATGGTGCCCGAGACCGGCCCCACGCTGCCCCTGGACATTCGCGTGCGGGTGCGTTTGGGCGAAGATGTACGGCTGGAAGCCTTTGGCCTGAACACCCGCCTCGCCGGCCAGTTGCGCATTGTGCAGCCACCGGGGCGGATTATGCGCGCCAACGGTGAAATCCGCCTGGAAGAGGGCCGTTTCAAGGCCTATGGTCAGAACCTGCTGATCCGTGACGGCAGCATTCTGTTCAGCGGCCCGCTGGATCAGCCCAATCTGCGGGTGGAAGCCATTCGCAACCCGTCCAGCATGTCCGACAGCAGCATAGTGGTGGGGGTGCGGGTTTCCGGCAGCACCACCCAGCCGGAGCTGGAGGTGTTTTCCGAGCCCGGTATGCCCCAGGCCGAACAGCTGTCGTGGCTGCTGCGCGGCCGTGGTCTGGAAGGCGGGGACGGCAGCGACGGTAACGCCCTGGTGCAGTCGATGCTGCTCGGCGCCGGCGTGGGCAAGGTGGGCGGCCTGGTCACCGGGGTGGGCGAGGCGCTGGGCTTTCAGGATGTGGCGGTGGATACCAGTGGCTCCGGGGAAGACACGGCGGTCAATATCAGCGCCTATGTGCTGCCGGGACTGCAAATCGGCTATGGCGTAGGAGTGTTCTCCTCCATCGGCGAGCTCCGGCTGCGCTACGAGCTGCTGCCCCGGCTCTACCTGCAGGCCACCAGCGGCCTGAGCCAGGCCATTGATCTGTTCTACAAGTTCGAGTTCTGACCAACAGGGGGCGGCGTCATGGCTATAACATGACGCCGCCTCTGTTTTGTTGTCTCGCGCGCCGGAATTTGCCCGCCTGCGGCCGCTGCCCTCATGCTTTTTGAGGCGGCCTTGGGTAAAGTAGGCAGTCTGTCACCGCCAACCGGCCCGCGAGTAGTGGTTCCATCATGATGTCCGTGCAATTGCTGAAACAGGAGCGCCTGGCCCGCATCATGCTGATGTGCGTGGCAGCTTACACCCTGGTTGGCATGCATCTTTACCTGCCGCACCTGTTCGGTACCGGCCTGCAACTGCCGTTCAACATTGCCGGTTGGTTTTTTGTGGGCGCCATGACCACCCTGGGGCTCTGGCACTGGCACCGCCGCCGGTTGCTGACCAGCCGGTTCTGGCTGGGCCTGATGGCGGCCAGCCTGCTGCTGTGGCTGCCGTTTGGTTACTGGCACAACAATTCGGTGGCCGGCCAGGCGCTGCCCCGCATGCTGGGCCTGACCGGTGGCCTGCTGTTTTTCCTTGCGCTGCAGCAATGCCGGTTTAACGAGCGGGGACGGCGTTACCTGTTGTATGGCCTGCTGCTGGCGGTGAGCATGGAAATGCTGCTGGGGCTGCTGCAGTTCTTTGTGCTGGAGCCGGGCAATGTGTTTGGCTACAACACCGAAGTGCGCTCCCCCTACGGCATTTTTCAGCACCGTAACGTCATGGCCAGTTTCGTGGCCACCGGCATGGTGCTGGCGGTGTATCTGTGGCTGAACGAGGCCAAATCGCCCTGGCGGCCCTTTTTGTTCAAGTCGTGCTGGTTTGCCGCCGTGCTGGCGGCCGGGGCCATGCTGGTGGTGCTGTTGCAGTCCAGGGCCGGCCAGCTGGGCCTGCTGCTGGGGTTATTGCTGCTGCTGCCGCTGTTATGGCAGACCCTGGTCAAAACCCGCTCCAAGCGCCTGCTGGCCAGCCTGGTGCTGATCCCCCTGGGAGCCGTGGTGGGCATTTTCGGGCTCGACGTGTTCGACATGAGCAAACGCAGCCTCGACATTTACACCCAGGCCGATGGCCGTTTCGATATTTACGCCCACGGCCTGCGCATGTGGCTGGAGCGCCCCTGGGCGGGCTACGGCTATGGCAGCTTCGAGTCGGCGTTTTACCGTACCTATGCCCAGTGGCGGGAGCAGACTCCGGGGGCCCAGCCGTTGTTTACCGAAATGGGCCATCCGCACAACGAGTTTTTGCTCTGGGCCATTGAGGGGGGGCTGGCGCCGCTGGTGGGCCTGGTGCTGATGATCTGGCTGGTGTTGCGGCTGTTAAGCCGGGTACCGCTCGGCCGGGCGCTGGCCTGGGTGGGCCTGCTGATGCCGGTGTTTGTGCACAGTCAGACCGAGTTTCCCGTTTATCATTCGCTGCCCCACTGGTTCGTGGTGCTGGTGCTGCTGTATGTGATTGACGCCGAGCACGGCCAACGGCTGTTGTTGCCGGCGCCCCCGGCCTGGAGCCGCTGGCCGATACGAAGCTGGGGCCTGGGCGTGATGTTGTTTATGGCCACAGGGCTGGTGGCCAGCCAGCAGCTCACCGCCTATGCCCACCAGCCCGAGCGGGATCCGGCCCGGCTTGAGCGGGTGCTGAACCCGCTGGTGTGGCACGACCGCACCGCGTTTTACCGCCACCATATTCAGCTGGAACGTGGGTTGCTGAGCGGGGATCGCGAGCGGCTGCTCGATTACGCCAGCTGGGCCCAGCGTTTTTTGCGCCATACCCCTAGGGCCGGCATTTATTACAACGCCTACCTGGCGTTGGTCCGGGCGAATGAAGCCGCGCGCGCCGAGGCGCTGCTGGCCGAAGCCCGGCGGCTCTATCCCAACGTGGTCCTGCTGCGCCAGGCCAGCATCAGTCGGGTGCTGGCGCGGCTGGCACAGCTGGACAAGGGCATGACCGTCACCCACCTCAGCAGCTATCTTCCCCTCTATGATAACCTGCGCCCCGCCATTGGCGGGGCCTATTGAGCATGGGCAGTGAGGCGGGAGTGAGGCTGAGTTGAGAAGGGGAGCGCGGGTTATCCCCGCGTGGGGGTCAGCTCGAAACCGGTGAGGGCGTCGTCACTCTCTAGTGAGGTGACGGTAATGTTTTGCTGTGCCCAGTCCACTTCCTTGCCGGTGGCGGCGTACAGGGTCTGGTTGATGCTGTCGGGGGTCAGTTCGGGTGGCTGCTCGGCGCGGCCGCCGGGCAGGTAAATGGTGCCGTTGGAAAAGTCCACCGCAAAGGCAATCACTCCCGGTACCAGGAAAAACAGCAGCCCCACGCCGTCGGCGATGGCCACTACCGGGTCGATGCGGCCACTTTTCTGACCTTTGCGCTCCGGATAAAAAATGGTGCCGCAGGCGGCCAGCTGGGTGGTGATGATACCGGCCAGTGCCAGCGCCAGGGTTTTCTGCTTGAACCTTGTCATAGCCATACCTCTGAAGATGAAAAACCACCTGCTGAGTGTATAGGATTATGGAGCGGTCTGAATCCTGATTGAGGGGACAACGGACAGAGGCTGGCGTATTTTTACGGGCCGGCCATCAGCGCCACCACCTCGGCATCCTCCACCTGGGAAAAGTCCCGGTACCACTGACCCACGGAAAAAAAGGGATGAGGGGTGGCCAGGCAGCACACCCGGCTGACCAGGGGAGCGAGCTCGGCAATGGTATCGGCGGGCCCCACCGGCACCGCCACCAGCACCCGGTCGGGCTGGTGGGCGAGGGTGGCTTCAATGGCCACCCGCATGGTGGCCCCGGTGGCCAGGCCGTCGTCGACCAGGATCACCGTTTTGCCCGCCAGGGCCAGGGGAGGGCGGTGGTGGCGGTACTTGTTCTCCCGTCGGGCCAGCTCCCGCTGCTCCTGCTGCAGGGCCTGCTCTATCTGGTACTGGCTGATGCCCAGTTGCCGGATCAGGTGGGGATTGAGAAAGTGCACGCCGCCGCTGGCTACGGCACCCATCGCCAGCTCGGCATGACCCGGGCAGCCCAGCTTGCGTACCATCATCAGATCCAGGGGGGCCGACAGGGCCTCGGCCACGGGAGCGGCAACCGGCACGCCGCCTCGGGGCAGGGCCAGCACGATAATCGGCGCAGGCCACTTGCACTTGTGGCGCAGGCGGGTCAGCTCGCGGGCCAGGGCAACGCCGGCCTGGTGGCGATCCTCAAAGGGCGGCAACATAATGCACCCCGCAATAAACAACGCGAATAGTTAAAGTCTAGAAGGGAGGACGGCAGCGGGCAGGATTTCGGTGCGCCACAATACAAAAAGCCCACCGTAAGGTGGGCTTTTTGAGGGTGATTTGGTCGGCGTGAGAGGATTTGAACCTCCGACCCCTGACACCCCATGACAGTGCGCTACCAGGCTGCGCTACACGCCGACAGGTCATTCGTGATGACGGGGCGCATAATAGATAAAGCCGGCTGCTGCTGTCAACACCGGAAACCGATACAACAGCGCGACTGCCGATAAATTGCGCGCTTGCCCGGTTGGGGCGTGTTGTACATCAAGGGCTTACCCATTCACTTGCCGGCACGGCAGGCTATAATAGCCAGTCCTGCCCACGCCGGCAGGCCATTCATTCAAGGAGACAGGCCATGGCAGAAGAGACCATTTTCAGCAAAATCATTCGCAAGGAGATTCCCGCCGACATCCTGTACCAGGATGAGCTGGTCACCGCCTTTCGCGATATTTCCCCCAAGGCACCCACCCATATCCTGATCATTCCCAATGTGGTGATCCCCACCGTGAACGAGGTGGCCGCGGAGCACGAGCTGGCGCTGGGGCGCATGTTTACCGTGGCCCGCAAGCTGGCGGCGGACGCCGGCATTGCCGAAGACGGTTACCGCCTGATGGTGAACTGCAACCGCCATGGCGGTCAGGAGGTGTATCACATTCATATGCACCTGCTGGGCGGTCGCCCCCTGGGCCCCATGCTTGCCGTTTAAAGGAGCCGGAATGACCCCTTTTCGTGTTGTCTCTTTGGCCTCGGCCGTTCTGGCCCTGAGTGCCTGTACCCTGCCCAATCCCTATACTTCCCAGCCGGCGCCGGTGACCCCCGCCACGCCCGAGCCGGTGCGCCCTCCCGCGCTGCCCCAGCCGGCACCACCGCCACCGGTGATTGAGCTGCCCGACGCGCCGCCGGCCCCGCTGCCGGAAGCCAATAATGCCGCCATACAGCGGCTGGCCGACAACCTGGCCGCCCGGCTGAGTGCCAGTGCCGCCATCTCCGAGGTGAATGGTCCGGTACTGCTCGACGATATTCGCAATCAGGCCGGCAGCCCGGTAGACACCCGTGGCCTGACCGAGCGGCTGCAGGCGCAACTGAGCGGGGCGCTCAATTTTGTGAGCGGTCCCGAGGTCAACAGCCTGCGTCAGCAACTGGCCTACCAGAGTGGCCGGGCCGACATGGCCTCGCTGGTGCGTCTGGGCAAGCAAAGCGGGGCCGATTATCTGCTTTCCGGCAGCCTGCACCGGGCCGGCAGTGGCTTCAGCCTGCGGGCTCAGCTGATGGAACTGGCCAGCGGCGAGGTGTTGTGGTCCGACAGTGTCAGTGGACGCTGAGTCGCTGGGGGCCAGTCTGCCACCGGCACTGCGCGGCAGGCTGACGCCCCTGGCCGGTGGCCATACCAACCGCTGTTTTCGGCTGGACACCGGCCGGGGTCGTTACTGGCTGCGGCTGGGGTGTGATACGCCCGCCCGCCTGGGGATTGATCGCCGCGTGGAGCTGACGGCCCATCGCCTGGCGGCCGATGCCGGGCTGGCGCCGGCCATCCATTACGCCCGCCCCGAGTCCGGCCTGCTGGTGCTGGACTGGCTGGATGAGCTGGACTGGCGGCAGGCACCGGGCACGCTGGCCGCGCTGATGCCAAAGGTGGCCCGCCTGCACGGGCTTGATGGAGCGGGGCTGCCGCTGCTGAACCTGGCGCAACGGGCCGGGCATTACTTTGCCCAGCTGGCTGCGCCCCCGGCCTGGCTGGCGCCCCTGCTGGCGCAGTTTGAGCGTCCGGAGCTCAACCCGGATTTTGTTCCCGTGCCCTGCCATTGCGACCTGACCGCCGGCAATGTGCTGGGCCCGCGGCCCTGGTTGGTGGACTGGGAATATGCGGCACTGGCGGATCCGGCCTTTGAGCTGGCGGTGATCGCCGACGACCGCGAACTGAACGACACCGGTTGTGCTGAGCTGCTGGCTCATTATCAGGCCGCCGGTGGCGCGGTGAGCCCGGCCCGGCTGCGTGCCCGCCTGCCCTGGGTACAACTGCTGACCCTGCTGTGGGCCATGGTGCAATATCAGCACAGCGGGGCAGCGCAATACCAGGCATGGCTGGAGGCGGCGCGAGCGCGGTTAACCCTCAGCCTTGCATAACACTGTCATTTCAACACGGCCGCAGCGCGGCCCCGGAGCAAACATGGGTCCCTTTATTCTTGATGTGAACGGCTGTGAGCTGGAGGCGGAAGAGCGCGAGCTGCTCGAACATCCGGCGGTGGGCGGGGTGATATTTTTTGCCAGAAATTATCATGACCGCGCGCAGCTTACCGCCCTGGTGCGGGCCATTCGGGCGGTGAAGCCCGGTCTGCTGCTGACCGTGGATCACGAAGGCGGCCGGGTACAGCGTTTTCGCGATGGGTTCTTTCCGCTGCCGGCACCGGGCAAATTGGCCGGCCTGGATCACCCCGAGCGGCAAGCCCTGCTGGCCGACGCCGGCTGGCTGATGGCCGCCGAGCTGCTGGCCCACGACATTGATCTCAGCTTTGCGCCGGTGCTCGATCTGGAGCGGGGCAGCGAGGTGATCGGCGATCGCAGCTTTGGCGCCGATCCCGCGCCGGTGATCGATAATGCCGGCGCCTATATCGGGGGCATGAAGGCGGCCGGCATGGCGGCGGTGGCCAAGCATTTCCCCGGCCATGGCAGCGTGCGTGCCGACTCCCACACCGAAAGCCCGGTGGACGAGCGGGAGCTTGCCGAAATAGAGCAGGCCGATCTGGTGCCCTTTCAAACCCTGATTGCGCAAGGAGTGATCCAGGGAGTGATGCCCGCCCATGTGATTTACAACACCGTGGATGAGCGGCCGGCGGGTTTTTCCGAATTCTGGCTGAAGGAGGTCTTGCGCCGCCGGCTGGGCTTTCATGGCCTGATTTTCAGCGACGATCTCACCATGGAAGGGGCCGCCGTGGCCGGAGGCTATGCCGAGCGGGCGCGCCAGGCGCTGGCGGCGGGCTGCGACCTGCTGCTGGCCTGCAACCACAGGCCCGGTGCCGTGGCCATTATCGACAGCCTGCCCCATGACCTTCAGCGGGATCTGTCTTCCCTGCGCAAGCAGGACAACGCCGGCCCGGCTCACCTTTATGGCAGCCAGCGCTGGCGCGACGCCGCCGGGCGGCTGCGGCGCATTGGCGCCGAGCTTGGCTGGAACGATTGAAACGGTAGTTATTTTTATGTGAAAATAAAGTTGTGAAATCAATCACAACTTTTACAATGGTGCCCGCCTCAACCGAGGCGGTCATTCAAGAGTCTGCCGCTATGGAACCGCCATAGCCGCAGGTTTTTTATCTTTGACGAGGTTTGAACATGACACGCATTATCGTGGTCGGCGGCGGGGCCGGCGGGCTGGAGCTGGTAACCAAGCTGGGGCGTCAACTGGGTCGCAAGGGCAAGGCGGAAGTGATCCTGGTGGATCGCAACCGGACTCACTTGTGGAAGCCGCTGCTGCACGAAGTGGCCACCGGCGCCATGGACACCGGCATGGACGGCCTGAGTTACCGCTCCCAGGCCCATAACCATGGCTTCAGCTTTCATCTGGGCACCCTGACCGACATCGATCGTGAGCAAAAGCAGATCAAGCTGGCGCCGCTGGCCGACGACAGCGGCAAGCAGGTGGTGGGCGAACGCACCCTCAGCTACGACATTCTGGTGATGGCCATCGGCTCGGTATCGAACGACTTTGGTACACCGGGGGTGAGCGAGCACTGCATTTTCCTCGACAGCCCCCAGCAGGCCGAGCGTTTTCACAATGAGCTGATGAACCGTTTTTTGCAGTATGCCGAAAGCGACACCGTGGACGAAAAAGTGGACATCGCCATTGTGGGGGGCGGCGCCACCGGGGTGGAGCTGTCGGCCGAGCTTTATAATGCGGTGGAGCACCTGAGTGCCTACGGCTTTAAAAAGCTGAACCGGGACTGTTTGCGGCTGACCCTGGTGGAAGCCGGCCCGCGCATTCTGCCGGCACTGCCCGAGCGCATTTCCGCCATGGCCCACAAGGAGCTGCGTGAGCTCGGCGTGGATGTGCGGGTGGGCACCATGGTGGTGGAAGCCACCGCCGACGGCCTGAAAACCAAAAATGACGAGCTGATCCCCGCCAACCTCATGGTATGGGCCGCCGGTATCAAGGCGCCGGATTTTATGAAGGACATTGCCGGGCTGGAAACCAACCGTATCAACCAGCTGGCGGTCAAGGACACCCTGCAAACCACCCGTGACGACAGCATTTTCGTGATTGGCGACTGCGCCTTCTGTCTGCAGGCCGATGGCAAGCCGGTGCCGCCCCGGGCCCAGTCGGCCCACCAGATGGCGAGCCTCGCCTATGACAACATTCTTGCCAGCCTCAGTGGCCGTGCGCTCAAGCCCTATGTGTACAAGGATCATGGCTCCCTGGTGAACCTGAGCCGCTACAGCACAGTGGGATCCTTGATGGGCAACCTGATGCGCGGCTCCATGATGGTGGAAGGCCGCATCGCCCGTACCGTCTATGTGTCGCTGTACCGCATGCACCAGGTGGCGCTGCACGGCTACACCCGCACCGGCCTGATGATGCTGGTGGGGCGCATCAACCGCTTTTTGCGCCCGCGGCTGAAACTGCACTGATCTTCTGGAGCGCGGGCAGCTTGCCCGCGCTCTGCCCGGGGCTGTGTAATGGTGCTGGAGCGCAGGCAGCCTGCCTGCAACTTGCCGCGCAGCGGCAAGCCTGTCAGGGTGCTGCTTCGTGTTCATGGATTTCCGCCTGCGCGGAAATGACCAAAGGAGCTCCAGTCCACCAAGTGTGCTAAGGTGCAGCCCAGTTTCAAACCAGCCTTAATGCCAGCCATGACCAGCTCTTCTAACCAGGCACTCACCCTGATGGTGCAGGGCACCGCCTCCGACGCCGGTAAAACCACCCTGGTGGCCGGACTGTGCCGGGTGTTTGCCCGCCGCGGCTTGCGCGTGGCCCCCTTCAAGCCCCAGAACATGGCGCTGAACAGCGCCGTGACCTGCGACGGCGGTGAAATTGGCCGGGCCCAGGCGTTGCAGGCGGTGGCCTGTGGCGTGCCGGCCCATACCGACTTCAACCCGGTGCTGCTCAAGCCCCAGAGCGACACCCGCGCCCAGGTGATCGTGCAGGGCCGGGCGCTGTCGGTGGTGGAAGCCAACGACTTTTTCGGCCCCGGTGCCCGTCATTACAAACAGCGGGTGATGACGGCGGTGCTCGATTCTTTTGACCGCCTGCGCAAGGCTTACGAACGGGTGCTGGTGGAAGGGGCGGGCAGCCCGGCGGAGATCAACCTGCGTGACAACGACATTGCCAACATGGGCTTTGCCGAAGCCGCCGACTGCCCGGTGATCCTGGTGGCCGACATCGACAAGGGCGGGGTGTTCGCCCAGCTTTACGGCACCCTGATGCTGCTGAGCGAGGCGGAGCGGGCGCGGGTCAAGGGGCTGGTGATCAATCGTTTTCGCGGCGATATTGGCCTGCTGGAAAGTGGCCTGACCATGATTGAAGCGCTCACCGGCAAACCGGTGCTGGGGGTGGTGCCCTACCTCGATAACCTGGTGCTGGATGCCGAAGACGCCATTGCCCACCACACCTCCGCCAGCAGCGACGAGCGGCCGCTGAAAGTAGTGGTGCTGGTCACCCCGCGCATCAGCAATCACACCGACGTCGATGCCCTGCGCCTGCATCCACGGGTGGAGTTGACCCTGGTGCATGCGGGTTCAAGCCCGGCGCAGTGCCCCGCCGCCGATCTGGTGATTTTGCCCGGCAGCAAGGCGGTGCGGGATGACCTGGCGGTGCTCAGGGGCAACGGCTGGCAGGCCTGGCTGGACCGTCATCTGCGTTATGGCGGCAAGCTCATCGGGATTTGCGGTGGTTACCAGATGCTGGGCGAGCGCATTGACGACCCCCAGGGACTGGAAAGTGCCGCGGGTAGCAGTGACGGCCTGGGCTATCTGCCCATGACCACCATTCTGGAAACCGGCAAGCAGTTACGCAATGTGACCGGCACCCTGAGCCTTGACGGCGTCTCCCGTCCCGTGCACGGCTATGAAATTCACTGTGGCCGAAGTGAGGCAAGGAGAAAGCAGGCAGCTCCCTTTATGCTCGCCTCCGAGGGCGGTGTGCCGCAACCGGACGGCATGATCTCAAGCGATAACCAGGTGCTGGGCACCTATCTGCACGGCCTGTTCGACAGCGTGGAGGCCTGCAACGCTCTGCTGGCCTGGGCCGGCTTGAATGACAGCCGCCAGGCGGTGGCGCTGGATGCACTGCGCGAGGCCAGCCTCAACCGGCTGGCCGACAGCCTGGAAACGCACCTGAACCTGGACCTGATTGAACAAATGATGCAACCGACTACGCAATAAGGACCCCCCATGAGCAATGAGCAGAATCGTGAACAGCTAAAGGCCGAGCGCCACCAGCAACGCCAGCAAAAGGTCAAGGAAGCGGTCGATGCCAAGGTGGCCGCCGCCACCGACGAACGCGGCGTGTTGATGGTGATCACCGGTAACGGCAAGGGCAAGAGCACCGCCGGCTTTGGCACCGTGGCCCGGGCCGTGGGCCACGGCAAAAAGGCCGCCGTGGTACAGTTTATCAAGGGGGGCTGGGACTGTGGCGAGCGCAATTTGCTGCAACAGGTGGGCGTGCCCTTTGTGGTGATGAACACCGGCTTTACCTGGGAAACCCAGAACCGGGAAAAGGACATGGAAGCCTGTGAGCAGACCTGGCGGCCGGCGGAGCAAATGCTGGCCGATCCCAGTATCGATCTGGTGCTGCTCGACGAACTCACCTACATGGTGGCCTACCACTATCTGGATCTGGAGCGGGTGCTCACCGCCCTGAAAAACCGCCCGGCCCACCAGCATGTGGTGATCACCGGCCGTGGTTGCCACCGCGCCATTATTGAGCTGGCCGACACCGTGAGCGAAGTGCAGTCGGTAAAACACGCCTTTGAAGCCGGGGTAAAGGCTCAGCCAGGCTTTGATTACTGAGGGCGGTCGTTTTCCCGCTTCATCAGCACAAAGGTGAGGTACATCTTGGTGGGCAGGGAGAGCGCCATGCCCACCGCCACGCAGCCGGCGCTGATCAAAATGCCCTTTACCCCCAGCGGCTCCATATGGCTGCTGTTGTGCAGGTAAACCCCCAGCACAATCAGCATAATGCCAATGATCATGGCGGTTTTCAGCACCCGGATCAGCATGGTATCGGACATAATGCCTCCAGCCAGCATGTTCATATTAACTACAGGCTAGTACACCGCAGGCGACGCCGGATTGATGCAGATCAGCCGTTATGGCGCATTGCGCTGGGATGGATCCCGGTTAAAGCTTTTGATCAGCGCGTGGGGATCACGCTGCCGGCGGTGTTCGCTGGCGGCCTGGGCCCACCAGAGCAGCTGACTGAAACTGCGACCGAAATAATCAAACCAGGCAGCCTGATCCTCTCCTGCCTGCACCGAGCCGTCCGTCTCGAATACCTCCTGTGCTCTGGGCACATGGATCATGGCGGAAACCGGCAGGCAGCCCAGCTCGGAAAGAAAGGTACGCATGCCAATGGCAGCCCGCATGCCGCCCCATTGCCCCGCCGAGTAGGTCACAATGGCACTCGGCTTGTAGGAAAACAGCGAACTGCCGAAATGGTTCAGCAGGTTGGCCAGCGCCGGGCTCATGGAATGGTTGTATTCCGGGCTGATCATGATGAAACCGTCGGATGAGGCGATCTTTTCTGCCAGCCTGTCGAGGGCGGCCGGCGCCTTGCCACCGGCATAGGCAAAATGCGGCTTGAAAACCGGCTCCAGCGGGTAGTCCAGCGCATCGATCAACTCTATTTCATGCTCAGCAAAGCGCTCGTGCAGGCAGGCCAGGCAGGCTTTTGCCACACGAACCCCCAAACGGGCCGGCCGGGGTGGTGTGCTGTCCCGGACGGTACCCAGAAAAACCAGTAATTTCATTGACGAATGCTCCTTAACGGACAAGCTGCAGCGGGCTGCTGCCGGTAATCAATCAGTGGTTTTGACCCAGATCAGAATGCACGGCGCTGCCGGGCGTATGCTGACGAGGTTTGAGTTTATCTGTTGCCGCACGGTTTGGCGGCAGGAGCGCATTATGTCTCACAAACCCGACCGGCTCACCGCCATGGGGGAGCTTATCGCCCAGGCCAAGGCCACTTTTCCCCTTTACGAGTCCGACACCTTTGTGTGCGGCACCGGCAACAACTGCATTGGCTGCCCCAAAAAGCTGATGGAGTTGCTTGATGCCGAGCTCAGCTATTGGGAGCACCAGGTCAGGCGGGGCATACCGCCCCACTTTGATGACATCCGCCGTTTCGGCAAGCTGTGCCAAAGTGTGAAGCGCGGCCTGGTGCGTAACCAAATCCTTTAATCTTGCTCCGCCACACGGCGAATATGCGCCGCCAGGGCGGCCAGCTCGGCGTCGTCGGCGCGGTGGCTGTCGTGGGACGACAAATAGCCCTCGTAGCGATCGAAATACTTTTCCCGTACCGACTCAATGGCCTGAAACGCCGAGTTGTTGCCGGTGCCGTGCATGGGGAACAGCTTGCTGTGCAGGTGATCCACGCCGTAACCCTCAAAAAACAGGCCGGTGCGGGCCACGTCGTCAAAGGACTGATCCAGCAGCCGCGCTACTCGCTTGGTGGCAATGATGAGCTTGCTCAGCACTGCGTCCGGGGCGTCAAAGGCATAGCTGGGGTGGTGCGCTTTTGGGATCACCACGGTAAAGCCCCTGGTGTTGGGAAAAATGGACAGAAACGCCAGGTGTTCCTCGTCTTCCCATACCTTGTGGCAGGGCGCTCTGCCCGCCACGATGTCACAGAAAATGCAGCTCATGATTGCTTCCTTGGTTGCGTTAATGAAGTTTTGGCCACGCCCAGCACGGTGTTAACCCGGCTGGGCACCGGTTTGTGACGATGGGTGGCCGCATAAATGGTTTCACTGATCGGGTGGGGCAGGGCATGGGCGCGAATGAGTTCCGGCTGAGGAAAGGCCGCCACCGCATGGGCCGGCAGCACGGTAAAGCCCAGTCCCAGGCTCACCGGCGCCAGAATCAGGCCGATCTGATTAGAAAAACCGGTGCAGGCAAACTGGCTTACATGCTCAAACTCGGCAAAGTTGGCACCCAGCAGCAGGCCGGCGTGGTGGCTGCCGTCCGGATGATCAATAAAGCCCAGTGTCAGCAAAGTGAGCCAGTCCGGCTCAGTCATGGTGGCAGGGGTCACCAGCAGCAGCGCCTCTTCGGCCATGGCCCGGCACTGCACCGCCTCATGGCCGGACGGCCGGGTCATCAGCCCCAGCTCCACCGAGTTGCCGGCCACCGCCTGCTCCACACTGGCGTTGGGGGCAAAGCGATAGTCGATGATGAGTCCGGCATGCTGGCACTGCAAGGCCAGCAGTTGCGGATACAGCTTGAGGCCCACGCTGCCCGGCGACATTACCCGTACCTGCCCCGTAAAGGGATCGTCCTGTCCCACCCGCTGCTCCAGACCCGACAACGACTGCAAAATATCCCTGGCCTCGGCAAACAGCCGTTCGCCGGCATCGGTGAGAGTAACCCCCTTGCCCTGGCGGACCAGCAGCGCCACACCGAAATGCTCCTCCAGCTTGCGCACATGCTGGCTGACCCCCGACTGGGTCATGTGCAGCCGCTCGGCGGTGCGGGTGAAATGGCCCACTTCCACCAGGGTGCAAAAGCTGCGTAGCCACACCGGGTTAATCATTAAAAAACATACTCATAATTATGAAGAATGATAATTTTTAATGATTAAAGCACTTGCGTAAGCTCACCTCAACCACAACAACGAAGGTGAGTGTTATGAGCAAGGTCTATCCGAGAAACTTCTCCCACATTGGCATTTCGGTGCCGGATCTCGACAAGGCGGTGGAGTTCTACACCCAGGTCATGGGCTGGTATTTGATCATGAAGCCCACTGAAATCACCGAGGACGACAGCGCCATCGGCGAAATGTGCACCGACGTATTCGGCGCCGGCTGGGGCAGCTTTCGCATTGCCCACCTGTCTACCGGTGATCGTATCGGCGTGGAGCTGTTCCAGTTTCGCGATCAGCAAAACCCCGATAACAACTTTGAATACTGGAAAACCGGGGTGTTTCACTTTTGCGTGCAGGATCCGGACGTGGAAGGCCTGGCCGAGCGCATTGTGGCCGCCGGCGGCAAGGCGCGCATGGAAAAACCGCGTTACTACTATCTAGGCAAAAAGCCCTACCGCATGATCTATATGGAAGACCCGTTTGGCAACATCGTGGAGATCTACAGCCACAGCTATGAGCTGATCTATAGCGCAGGGGCTTACTAATCTTGCAGGCCGGGGTATTCGTGCCGGCCTGCAAGGTGTTTTCGGCGATGGCCGAGCAGCCACCGCCAGGGAATGCAGATCAGCAAGCCCGGCAGCATCAATACATACAACAGCCAGGGTGGCAACTGAAACAGCGCCCGTGCGAGCAGGCGAAAAATCTCGCCCTTATAGGCCATCTTGGCGCTGCGGCTGGCGATTTTGGTGAACTTGACGGCGCCAACCTGGTTCAGCAACCTGAGCCCGCCCTTGCCAAAGGTGGCGGCCAGCTTGATGGTTTCCTTGCCCATGGTGCCGGAAAGGCTCACGGCCAGGCTGCCACCCAGCCGGTAAAGGGGCCGGCTGTGATCGCCAAAGGTGCGGGCGAAGCGGGCCATGGCCACCAGCTCGTCGGCGTTGCGGGTTTTCGCCATCAGCCGAAGGCCGCCGCGGGTGCGCGCCAGGGTGGTGACATTGGCAAACACCTCGTTCAGCTTGCTTAAGCTTTTGGACTGCTTGGCCGATTTGGCCGTCCGCACCAGGGTTTTGCCCAGCCAGGGCGGCAGGGTGCCCAGCCGGCGGGCGGTTTTCAGCGCCACAATGCCGCTCTTGGCCAGGGTGGCCCCTGCAGTTGCCGGCGCGGCGGCACCGGCGGTGGCCAGGGTGCCGGCACCCCCCGCCAGCTGGGCCGTGGTGGCCACCAGCCCCAGGGTGGACAGCGCCACCAGCACTTCGTCCACCTCTTCGCCCCGGGCATAGTGCATGCCCTGACGCGTGAGATCCCGAATGTCGCCGATCACCAGAAAGTCGGTGGCCACCGCCGCCGTCATGCCAATGGCCTCGTCGCTGGTGCCCAGCACCAGTCCTTCGCTCAGCTTTTCAAACTGATAACGCCAGCTTTGCCGCTGGTGGGCAATATCCTCATGCAGCGCCTGGGCCTGCGGGTTCGACCGCACATAGTCGTATTCCATAAAAAAGCCGAGATACTCATTCGCCTCGGCATAGCGCTGCTCGGCCAGCAGCTGCTGAGTGTGGGGCAGGGGATCGACGCGGCTCAGTGCCAGCGCCGACAGCGTGGTGTGCTGCAGCAGCACGGCGGCGGATACACAGGCCAGCATCAACAACACCAGTTTTGCCAGAAGCTTGAACATGGTTTTACCAGGATCAACAAAGAAGCGATCCACATCTTACTCGAAGTGGCGCTGTCAGTGAGCCATCATCCAGCAGTGAAAAACCCTCGGCACCTTTGAGCCGGGACATGGCATACTGCACCTTGCGCTGCAATTCGTCACTTGAACTCATGACGAATGATGCCAGACAAATGCTAAACCTCACGGCAAACGGCCGCCAGAGGGCGGTCGGTCCCTTCAGAGGCGTTAAGGAGTGTTGTTGTGCAAGCAGTAAAATCAACCCGCAAGTTGCCCCGCCGCTTTTTTGGTGTGGCTTTCGCGTTTTACATGGCAGGGATCATGGCTCTGCTAATGAGCTTTGTGATTACGGCCATGAACCAGGGGATCACGGAAGGATATGTTCTGGCCGCCCTGAATGCCTACAAGGTGGCCATGCCGGTAGCCTTTGTGTGTGTGCTGACGGTACGGCCGCTGGTGTTCAAACTGGTGGAGATGACAGTGCAGCGGCCAAATGACCATTGAACGGAAAAAGAATACTTGCTGCATCAAGCCGGGCTCATGACGTGTTACGACGGAGCCGGCTGGACCACCTTTGGCACCCGGAACGCCGGGTACCGTCCAAAGGTCGGCGGTTTACCACCAGCCGGTCGGGCCAGCGTTACTGCTGGCGGGCAAGGTCGTCATGCAGCGCCTGAGAATGAAATGGTTATTCCCTGTTTCTCTGTCAAGACAGTAGCGTTGGGTTAACGTCTCCATAAGCTGGTATATCGCCTTGCTTTCCCCCTAAGCTAAGCAGAGACAGGGCCGCTCACCGACCTGCTTCGTAATAAGGGAGAATGATGTTGGCACGCTGGTTACTGATGCTTTCTCTGTTTGCGGCTTTTTCGAGTGTTGCAGACAGCTCACGGCCACCGCGTTGGGAAATGGCAAAAAACCAGGACGGCATTACCATTCATACCCGGCACCATCAGCATGGCTTGGTGGAGATCCGAGCCCGTATGTTGGTAGTGACCCGCTATGCGGCCTTTATGGCACTACTGGAAGACAGCCAAAATCTGCCTAACTGGATAGATAATGTCTCTTCAAGCCGGGTACTGAAACAGCTTTCGCCCAATGAAAATATTGTTTACACCCGTTTTCGTGCACCCTGGCCGGTACAGGACCGGGATATGGTCACCTATTCCCGGTTTGACCAACCGCCGGGAGCCCTGGTGTTGACCATTGAAGATGCCCCGGATGCCTATCCACCGCAACCAGGGTATATTCGAATAAAAGCCGTTAAGGCCACCTGGACACTGGCAAAACTCACCAATGGCCTGACTCATATCGAATATATCGCGTTTGCCGATCCTGGTGGCAACTTACCTGGCTGGATGGCCAACCAGCTCTCGGTGTCGAGTGCATTCAACACCTTTCAGGGGTTAAGAGAGCAGTTGCCCGAGTATCAGAACCGGGTACATTCACAAGTGAGAGAGTGATAGGGCAATTGCAAAAAGGGGGAAGTGAGATGCAAGTCGCTTGGTTGGTGATTTTGTGAGCGGTTGGGTGTTGTAGGTGGAAAGATGCCGGCTCAGAGGCCGGCATGACGGAGTTGTTAGTCTTCGCCCACGCCGCGCAGCAGGCGGCGAATATAGAGCCACAGCACCAGGGCGATAAAGGGCACCGAGATGCTCAGGCCCGCTTCCAGCAGGTGGCGGTACTCTTCGTTGGCCACCAGGTTACGCAGGGTGCGGTCGATCAGGTCAAAGGCGTAGTAGGTGACCACGATAATGGAAAAGCTTTCCAGCTTGGCCTGCAGCCGCAGTTGTTCACCGGCCCGTTTGCTCAAGGTGCTGAGCATGTCGCGGTTTTGCTGCTCTACCGACAAGTCCACCTGGGAGCGCACCAGCTGGGTGGTGCGGGCCAGCCGGCGAGAGAGCTGCTCGATGCGCTGGCCGGCGGTGCGGCAGGTGCGGGTGGCCGGGTCCAGCCGGCGGTCCATAAACTGCTCTACGGTCTGGCGGCCTTCAATGCGGGTTTCCCTGAGCTCGGCAATGCGTTTATTCACCAGGGCAAAGTAGGCGTCTGCTGCCGAGAAGCGGTTGGAGGTTTGTGCCGACAAGGCTTCCAGCCGCTCCGCCAGGCTCATCAGCTGGTGCAGCAGTATTGAAGGCTCTTCCGACGCCACCCGGGTCGAGAGCTCCACCAGCTCGGTTTCCAGTTGGTTGATCACCGGCACCACCTCGTTGGCCAGGGGGAGCGCCAGCAGCGCCACATGGCGGTAGGTTTCTATTTCGCAGATGCGTTGCAGCAGACGGCCGGCCTGGCGCAGCTGCAGGCCGCGGTCCTCCACCAGCACCCGCACGAGGCCGCTGTCTTCCCGGGGGTAAAAGTCGGTCCACAGCTGGCCCACTTCCGACATCACCAGCGAGCTGTTGACCTGATTGTCGCCAAAGTGCGGCTCCAGCCAGGCGTGTTCATCGGCCTCGGGTTGATGATCGCGAAACAGGATTTCGGCTCCACAGAGAAAGCTGCCCGGGGCGGTGTCCAGCCAGGCTTGCGGCAGTTCGGGCAGTTCCAGCTGATTCAGGGCCGTCAGCGTCAGGGTATAGAACTCGTGATGGGCCTCAAAGCGCAGGGTCAGGCGCGCGTTTTCGCCCTGCCAGAAGCGGGGCTTGCTGATGGTTTCGGTAAGCTCCAGCATGCTGCTCAGCCGGGCCAGGCTTCCACGCACCTCACTGAGCGGGGTGCCGTCGTAAGTGACCGCAATATGACGCATGCCCAGGGGCCCCTGCAGCATCTGAAACGGCCGTGCATGAACCTCTGCAATGATCTGCTCACGCAAGGGGTGACTGCGCATGAATACTCCTTTACTTGCTGTCAGTCGAAAGCCCGGTAATTTAGCAGATTTTTGTGAGCTGGCTCCTGTTTTTTGAGGAGAAGGCGCCGGTGAAATGGACTCTCGTTCCTGCCGTTGTGGCCTGCGAGCCGGGCGCTGCTCCGCGGATGACGGGGTTGTGGCCTTGGGCTCCCGCCTTAGGAGGAGCGACCGATGAAGGGGCGGGAGCAGATGCCGGCTCACAGGCCGGCATGACGGTTGTTTTAAGTCCTTACTCCCACGTCTCCGTGTTTACCAGCCGTTTTCCGCCAGCTCCCGAGGGTAGCCGCGGGCGTCGGCCAGCATAATGGCGGTGCGCTCCACCTCGGTGGCGCTTTGCTGTTGGCTCAGCGTCAGGTCGGGGGAAAGCGGCCCCGTGCTGGTCAGCCAGCCCAGCTCGGTGAGTCGGGCCACAATACGGTCGGCGGCGGTCAGTGCTGAGCTGGCCTTGACGATTTCCACCCGGGCGTAATGGTGCCCTTCAAACGACACATCGGCGGCCCGCAGTTTCGGGTCGCTGCCCGGAATTTGCTGGGCGCCAAACAGCGGCTTGCCGGCGGGGGTGGCGCGGGCAAAGTCCGGCAGCAGCCGGGCCAGGTGGTCAATGGCCCGTTGGGTGCGGGCCTCGGCGTCGTCCCGGCTCCAGCCGTTATCCAGCTGCTGGCGATAGGCTTCAGGCAGGCGGGGCTGGGCGCTGCGTTCACAGCTTGCCACCAGGCCGTCCTTGAACAGGGTGATGGCGTCGGTCATGCCGTGCAGCTGAAACAGGCCGCCGGGGTAGGGGGTCAGCTGGGCCATGCCTTGCGGGGTGCCGCGCTCGCCGTGAAAGATCACCTCGGGCCAGCCGGCATGGCCGGGCCAGCGCGCCAGGTAGGCGGCCTTGTATTCCACCAGCCGCTGGCGGCGGTAGCCGGCCATGTCGTCCACCAGGCCGGTGCGAAAGCCGCAGGCGTTCACCAGAAAATCCACTTCATCCACCCGCTCGCCGCCGGGGCCCACGCTTTGCACTCGCCAGCTGCATTCGTGCTGCTCCAGGTGAGTGGCGCGGGTGTTCAGGCGCAGATCGCACAGCGGCGAATGGCTTAACGCCAGGGTGGCGGTGGCGGCCATGCGGAACAGGCTCCAGCCGTATTCCTGCACCAGGATCAGCGGAAACTTCAGCCTGCCGGCATCCAGCTGGCGGGCCAGGGGGATCATCCAGTCGTCGTGGGTCTCGGCGTGTTCGGGCAGTGGCCGCTTGGCCAGAGCCTCAAATTCTTCGCGCTCATAGCAGCGGTAGTAATCGTCCGGCTCGCCCAGCACTCGGTTGGCCGGGTCTTCGTCCACCAGCAGCCGGTATTCCCGTGCCACCTGGCGCAGCCGGGGCAATAACGCTTCTGGATCGCCGGCGTCGGTGACCGGCACCGCAATGACGGTGGGGCGGCGGTTAATGCTGTGGGGGTAGGCCCGCACCGAGGCAATGGACTGACGCAGCAGGGTCAGACACTGCTCGTCGCTGATCTCCCGGTAAAGGTTGCCGCCTGCATGCAAATGGCAGATAGGCGGGCCGTTGACCAGCCCGGTGCTGCTTTCCAGCAGCAGGGTGTGAATGCCCATGTCGGTGAGGCGCAGCGCCACGGTGGCGCCGGCAATACCGCCTCCCAGAATACCCACCCGCAGCGGACGCTGGGCATAAGCGGCACAAGATGTTGTGTTCATTACGTCTCGGTCAGGATAAGGGGGTGGCGCCGGTGCTGCCGGCGCGGTTGTGCTGAATCCCGTCCGTGGGAGGGCGCATCAGGCCTGATGCGCGGCAAATTCATTGAGCATGTCGCCCACCAGTGCCAGCCGGGCCTTGGCATCGTTACTTGGAATGGCAAAGCGCAGTTTGGTGGGGCCCTCCATTTTGTAGATGCGGGGCTGACTTTGCAACAGGCCCACCAGATAGCCGGGATCCACTTTGGCATCCTGACCAAAGGTGATGGTGCCCCCTTGCGGGCCGGCGTCGATTTTCTCAATGCCAAGGGCACTGGCCCGGGCCTTGAGGCCGGACAGCGCGATCAGGTTTTTGCCCGGCTCCGGCAGCAGGCCAAAGCGGTCAATTAGCTCCACCTGCAGCTCGCGCAGGGCGGCGTCGTTGTCGGCGGCGGCAATGCGCTTGTACATGGACAGGCGCATGTTGACGTCGGGAATGTAGTCATCGGGCAGCAGGGCCGGCAGGCGCAGTTCAATCTCGGTCTGGCTGGCGAGCAGTTTGTCGAGCGCCGGCTCCTTGCCCGACTGCAGCGCCTTCACCGCCTGCTCCAGCATCTCCATATAAAGACTGAAGCCGATGGCGGTGATCTGGCCGCTCTGCTCGTCGCCGAGCAGCTCGCCGGCGCCACGAATTTCCAGATCATGGGTGGCCAGGGCAAAGCCGGCACCCAGATCCTCCAGGGCGGCAATGGCCTCCAGCCGCTTTTTAGCGTCGGTGGTCATGCGCTTGGGGTGGGGGGTGAGCAGATAGGCGTAGGCCTGATGGTGGGAGCGACCCACCCGGCCGCGCAACTGGTGCAGCTGGGCCAGGCCCAGCTTGTCGGCCCGGTCCATGATGATGGTGTTGGCGGTGGGCACGTCGATGCCGGTCTCGATGATGGTGGAGCACAGCAGCACGTTGAAGCGCTGGTGGTAGAAGTCCGACATCACCCGCTCCAGCTCCCGCTCGCGCATCTGGCCGTGGGCAATACCGATGCGGGCCTCGGGCACCAGGGTGCGCAGGGCGTCCAGGCTGTTTTCAATGGTCTGCACCTCGTTGTGCAGGTAGTAGACCTGGCCGCCGCGTTTGAGCTCCCGCAAAATCGCCTCGCGGATCACGGTGGGATCCGACTCGCGCACAAAGGTCTTCACTGCCAGCCGCTTGGCCGGCGGCGTGGCAATAATGGACAGGTCACGCATGCCGCCCATGGCCATGTTCAGGGTGCGGGGAATGGGGGTGGCGGTGAGGGTCAGAATGTCCACGTCGGCGCGCAGCGCCTTGATCTTGTCCTTCTGGCGCACGCCAAAGCGGTGCTCCTCGTCCACGATCAGCAGGCCGAGATCTTTAAAGCGCACGTCCTGGCTCAGCAGTTTATGGGTGCCGATCACGATGTCGATGCTGCCGTCTTCCAGCCCAACCAGCGCTTTATCCTGCTCCTTGCCGGTCTTGAACCGGCTGATGAGCTCGACTTTTACCGGCCAGTTGGCGAAGCGGTCGCGGAAGTTGTCGTAATGCTGCTGGGCCAGCAGGGTGGTGGGCACCAGCACTGCCACCTGTTTGCCGCCGTGCACCGCCACAAAGGCGGCGCGCATGGCCACTTCGGTCTTGCCAAAACCCACGTCGCCGCACACCAGCCGGTCCATGGCCCGGGCTTGAGTCATGTCGGTAAGCACGGCGTTGATGGCTTTCAGCTGATCGTCGGTTTCCTCAAAGGGGAAGGCATCGCAGAACTGGCGATAGGCCGCCTTGTCGTGGGCAATGGCCTGGCCCGGCTGGGCGGCCCGGCGGGCGTACACATCCAGCAACTCGGCGGCCACGTCCCGCACCTTTTCGGCGGCCTTGCGCTTGGCTTTGGCCCAGGCGTCGTTGCCAAGCCGGTTGAGGGTAGGGTCGTCGGCACCGCTGTAGCGGCCTACCAGGTGCAGGGCGGTGACCGGCACATAGAGCTTGTCGCCGCCGGCGTATTCCAGGGTCAGGTATTCCGACTTCATGCCGCCGGCGTTCAAGGCCTGCAGGCCCAGGTAGCGGCCCACGCCGTGATCCAGATGCACCACCGGCTGGCCGATGGACAGCTCCGCAAGGTTGCGAATGAGGGTATCCGGGCTGAGGGCGGCGGACTTTTCCCGCCGCCGGCGCTGGATCACCCGGCCGCCGAGCAGATCGCCTTCGCAGATCAGGGCAAATTCGTCGCCCAGCACAAAACCTTGCGCCAGCGGGCCCACCAGCAGGCCGGTTTTGTCGCTGCCGGTGGCAAACTGAGTCAGGCTGTCCACCGGGGTGAGCCGCAGGGGGGAGCCCGCCAGCAGCTCGGTCAGTGCTTCGCGCCGGCCGGCGCTTTCCACCGAAAACAGAATATGGCCGGGGAACTGCTCGCAAAACGTAAGTAGCCGGGTCAGCGGCTCGGTTTTCTGGTGCTCTACCTCAAGCTCCGGCAGGGCGCGCACCGGGGCGTTAACGCGCTCGCCCTTTTCCAGCACCGGGGCCTGGCTCAGTTGCAGTCTTGGCCAGCGGTTAAGCTGGTGCAGCAGGGCGTCGGGCTTTAAATACAGCTCGTCGGGGGGCAGCAGCGGGCGCAGCAAATCGTGGCGGCGGTCTTCATAACGTTCGTTCACCTCCCGCCAGAAGGTTTGCGCCGCCGGCTCCACTTCGCCCACCGCCAGCACCAGCAGGGTCTCGGGCAGGGTGTCGAACAAGGTCTGGGTCTGTTCGAAAAACAGCGGAAAGTAATATTCAATGCCCGGCGGCAGCTGGCCCTGACTCACTCTGTGATAGAGGGATTCCGGCTCGTTGCGAAGCGCAAAGCGTTCCCGGTACTGGCCACGAAAACGCTCAATGGCGGCGCCGTCGGTGGGGAACTCCCGGGCCGGCAGCAGCCGCACTTCCTGCACCTTGTCTTTGGAGCGCTGGGTATCCGGGTCAAAGGGGCGCAGGGTGTCGATTTCGTCGTCGAAAAAGTCAATGCGCACCGGCTCCTCGGCGCCCATGGGGAACAGATCCAGCAGCGCGCCCCGGGCGGCGAATTCGCCGTGCTCCAGCACCTGCTCCACGGCGCGGTAGCCGGCCTGCTCCAGCCGCTGGCGCAAATGATGCAAATCGAGCCGGTCGCCTACTTTCAGCAACAGGCTGTTTTGCTCCAGCCAGTCCCGGGGCGGGGTGCGCAACATGAGCGTGGTGACCGGTACGATCAGCAGGCCACGACTCAAGGCCGGCAGACCGTAGAGGGTTTCCAGCCGCTGGGAGATAATGTCCTGGTGCGGCGAGAACTGATCGTAAGGCAGGGTTTCCCAGTCGGGCAGCAGCTGCACCGGCAGGGCCTCGTCGGCCAGCAGGTGGCGCACTTCCTGCTCCAGGCGCAGGGCGGTGGGGGTGTCGGGCACCACCAGCAGCACCCGCTGTTGTTGCTGTTTGACCTGGCCGGCAATGGCCAGGGCCAGGCTGCTGCCAATCAGGCCGCCCAGGCTGGCCCTGGGCTTGGGAACGGGGCTTGAAATCTCAATCATGAAGCGGGCTTGTCATTCTGTTGGGCGCGTTGCTCGGCGCGGGCTTTGAGTTGTCTGGCCTGCTGTTGCAGGCTGGCGCGGATCAGGGCGTCTCTGTCCTGCTCGCGAATGGCGGTAAAGTCGCAGCGGTAGTGACCGGTCTCGGGCTCGGCGTGCACCTCGCCATAGCCGTACACCGCCACCGAGTGCTCGGGCAGAAACAGCTTGATGCGCACCCGCTGGCCATCGGTCATGGCATGTCGCGATTCAAACTGAAAACCGCCGCCCCCAAGCGTGAGGGTACGGTAGCGGCAGTCCGGGTCGTCCTGGCCGGCCAGCACAAAGCTCAGCACCAGGTCGATTTTGCGGGACTGCTGGTTGATGATCTCCACCAGGTCGCTGGCGTGTTCGTCCAGGTTGCGCAGCAGCCGGGCCTGGTGGGTGTCGATGCGGGTCACTTCGCTGATAAGCCGGAATGGCGCCGGAATATCGGCCTCAAGATGGCTTACCTCGGGCACGGTTTCGTCGTCACCAAGGGGGATCAGGTTCACCTGGGCACTGTATTCCACACTGAAATAGGGGTCTGCCATGCTGTGCTGCTCTTGTTGCGCCTGTCACAAGCCTTTATTATTCCGCAACTTGCGGGTGACGTAAAACCCTTTGAAAAACGGATGATTATGCCATGTTTCAACCCCTGACGCTGATGCTGGGCCTGCGCTATGCCGGAGCCCGGGGGCGGCGCAGCTTTGCCTCGTTTGTTTCCGGCTTCTCCACCATCGGCATTTTGCTGGGGGTGGCGGCGCTGATGCTGGTGTCGTCGGTGATGAACGGTTTTGAGCAGCAGCTCAAAACCAACCTGCTGGGGGTGATCCCCCATGCCCTGGTCACCAACGACGCCCGCCGCCTGAGCGACCCCGAGGCACAGGCAGAACGCTTTGCCGCCGTGCCCGAGGTGGTGGCCACCAGTCCCTTTATCAGCGCCGAGGCCATGGTGCAGGGGCCGGGGGCGCTGACCGGCGCCGAGCTGTACGGGGTGGATCCAGCCAACCCCGCCGACCGGCTGCTGGGGGCGCTGGATGAACAGACCCTGGGGTATTTTCGTGACCTGCCCTACGGCCTGGTGCTGGGAGCGGGGCTGGCCCGGGAGCTGAAAGTGGGCCCCGGCGACAAGGTGCGGGTGACGGTGACCGAGGGCAGCCGCTTTACTCCGCTGGGACGGGTGCCGAGCCAGCGGCTGTTTACCGTGGTGGGCACCTTTGTCACCGGCCAGGACGTGGACCGGCAGGTGGCCATGGCGCGTATTGAGGACGCCGGCCGACTGCTGCGCTACCCACCGGGGCAGGCGTCGGGTCTGCGGCTGTGGCTGGCCGATCCCTTTGCGCTGGCGCAATTGCCGGCCCTTGACGGCACACTCAAATACGAAAGCTGGCAGCACAGCCGGGGCGAGCTGTTTCAGGCGGTGGCCATGGAAAAACGGCTGATGAGCCTGATGCTGGCGCTGATCATTCTGGTGGCGGCGTTCAACATTCTGTCCGCCATGGTGATGGTGGTGACCGACAAGGAAGCCGAAATTGCCATGCTGCAAACCCTGGGGCTGAGCCGCCATCGCGTGATGGCGGTGTTCATGATTCAAGGTGGGTTCAGCGGCGTGCTGGGCAGCCTGCTGGGCTTTGGCCTGGGGCTGCTGCTGACGCTTAACCTGGATGCGGTGCTCAATGCCCTTGGCATCAACTTTTATTCCTCCGCCGGGGGCAGTCAGCTGCCGGTGTTGCTGCTGCCCGCCCAGCTTGTGACCATTTTGTTTTCCACCCTCGCCCTGTGCGTGCTGGCCAGCCTGTATCCGGCCTGGCGGGCGTCCCGGGTGCAACCTGCCGAGGCCCTGCGCTATGAGTAATCCGTTGTTGACGGTTGAGAACCTGACCAAAACCCACCGCGACGGCGAGCGCTCGGTCAGTATTTTGCACGGGGTCAGCCTCAGCCTGAACGCCGGCGAGAGCCTGGCGGTGGTGGGCAGCTCCGGCTCGGGCAAGAGTACCCTGTTGCACCTGCTGGGCAGCCTGGACAGCCCCAGCTCCGGCCGGGTGCTGGTGGAAGGGCAGGATCTGCACCGCCTGCCCGACCGCGCCCAGGCCCGCTTTCGCAACCAGAAACTGGGCTTTGTGTACCAGTTTCACCACCTGCTGGGGGAGTTCAGCGCCCTGGAAAACGCCGCCATGCCGCTGCTGATCGCCGGCCGACCGGTGGCCGAGGCCCAAGCGCAGGCCGAGGCCCTGCTGGGCCGAGTGGGGCTGTCGCACCGGCTGGACCACAGACCCGCCCAGCTCTCCGGTGGCGAGCGCCAGCGGGTGGCCATTGCCCGGGCGCTGGTGAACAACCCCCGGCTGGTGCTGGCCGACGAGCCCACCGGCAACCTGGATGCCCACAGCGCCGCCGATGTGTTTGAACTGCTGGCGGAATTGCAGCGGGAGCTGGGCACCGGGCTGGTGGTGGTGACCCATGATCTGGCCCTGGCGGCGCGGCTGAACCGCCAGACCCGGCTGGTGGACGGTCACCTGGAGGAGCAGTGATGTTTCGGCCCTTACCGGTTTATCTCGGCTGGCGCTTCAGCCGGGCGAAGCGGCGCAACCGCTTTATCTCCTTTATTTCGGTGGCGTCCATTCTCGGCATTGCCATTGGCGTCAGCGCGCTGATTCTGGGGCTCTCTGCCATGAACGGCTTTCAGCGGGAGCTGGAAAACCGCATTTTGTCGGTGCTGCCTCACGGTCAGCTCTATGCCGCCGACGGCCCGGTGGCCCACTGGCAGGGCATGCAAACGCAGCTGGAAGCGGCTCCCGGAGTGGAAGCGGTGGCCCCCTTTGTGCCATTGGAAGGCCTGCTCAGCAAGGGCAGCATGCTGAAGGCGGTGCAACTGCAGGGGGTGGATCCGGCGCGGGAGCTGCGTATTTCGGCGCTGGGGCCTTATCTCGATGGCGGCAACCTGGACGCCCTTAAGCCCGGCGAGCGGGGGCTTATTCTGGGGCAGGCCATTGCCGACAAGCTGGGGCTCAAGGTCGGGGATTCGGTCTCGCTGCTGTTGCCGTCCCCGGATGAACAGGGCTTTGGCTCGCCCCGCCGCCATGCTTTTACCCTGGTAGGGGTGCTGCGCCTGGGCGGCCAGCTCGATACCCTGCTGGGTTACACCCATATTCAGGATGCCCAGGCGCTGAGGGGCATTGATGACAGCGTGGTGGGCTTTCACTTAAAGGTGGATGAGGTGCTGCGCGCCGATCGCATCAGCTTTGATGCGGCCATGCCGCTGCCGGCAGGCTTTTACGTGACCAGCTGGATGAACAGCCAGGGCAATATCTACCGGGACATTCAGCTGGTGCGCACCCTGATGATAGTGGTGCTGCTGCTGGTGATGGCGGTGGCCAGCTTCAACATCGTCTCCACCCTGGTGATGGCGGTGAACGAAAAGAAAGGCGACATCGCCATTCTCAAGACCATGGGCGCCGGCCCCTGGCACATTCGCGGCGCCTTTGTGGTGCAGGGCATGCTCAATGGCGTGGTGGGCGTGCTGGCGGGCGGGCTGCTGGGGGCGCTGCTGGCCAACCGGCTGTCGGCGCTGGTGGCGGGCTATGAACGGCTGACCGGCCACCGGGTGCTGAATCCGGAGGTGTATTTTATCGACTTTATTCCCACCGAGTTTCACTGGGCGGACTTGTGGCTGGTGACCGGCTCGGCGCTGGTGCTGATCTTTATCGCCACCCTCTATCCCGCCTGGCGGGCGGGACGGCTGCTGCCGAGGCAACTGCTTGGTGAGGCGTAATTCAGGTGAGGAGTAAAGGGTGAGGAGCAAATGGTGCAGCTTGCGCCGGTTAACGTGGCACTTATAAAACTCCACCTCACACCTCACACCTCACACCTCACACCTCACACCTCACACCTCATCACGGCTCACGCCGCTGGCGCCGCAACAGCCACGCCAGCTGTACCTTCCAGCGCCAGCCCAGGCGGGTAAGCAGCCAGCCGAGCGCCGCTGAAATCAGCCCCAGCAGCAGGCAGCCGGTCAGCAGGGGCAGGGCCACCGCCAGGGCTTCCTGCTCCAGTGAAAAACCGGCGCTGAATTCCACTTCCGGATGCCCCAACAACAGCAGGCCCAGCTGGTAGGCCATATAAAACATGGGGGCAATGGTCAGCGGGTTGTTAACCCACACCATGGCAATGGCGAGTGGCAGGTAGCCCCGCATCAGCAGGGCCAGGGCAATGGCCACCAGGGTGTGCAGAGGCAGGGGCAGCCAGGCGGCAAACAGGCCGGCGGCCACCGCCACCGCGGCGGAATGGCGGTTGCAGAACCAGTAGTCCGGATCAAGCAGGCGATCCCCAAACAGGCGCAGGGCCTTGTGCTGGCGCAGGGCCTCCTGACTGGGCATTCTGCTGCGAACCCACTGGCGCAACATCATCGGCCCCGGCGCCGGTGTTTCCACTGGCGCGATACCGACCAGCGCCACAAACCGTGAATAAACATGTAACCGGTGGCGGCACTGACCAGCCCCAGTACCAGGCAGCCCAGCAAAAAGGGCGGGCCGGCGGTGCTCATGGCCCCTGCCAGCCAGCTCAGGCTGACTTCAAAATGGGTGTAATGGTGGGGGCGGTTCAACAAAAAGGAGCCCAGCCGGTAGGCGAAATAAAACATGGGCGGCATGGTCAGCGGATTGGTAAACCACACCAGTACCGCCGACAGCGGCAGGTTGACCCGGAACAGCATGGCCCCAAAGGCCGCCGCCACCATCTGAAAGGGAATCGGCATCCAGGCGCAGAACAGCCCCACCGCAAAGGCGCCGGCGGCCGAATGGCGGTTCAGATGCCAGAGGTTGGTGTCGTGCAGCCGGCTGCCAAACAGGCTCAGGTATTTGTGGTTTCTGATGGTGCCGTGTTCGGGCATCAGACGTTTCAGGATCTTTCTTGGCATCTGCTCCAGGTCCGCAATACTTACCGGATGGACAAGCGGCTGTTCTTTTTCTGTGCCGGCGTTACCAGCACCCTGGTCTGGCCCTGGTTGCCGGCCTGGGATGCATGGCTGCTGCCGGCGATGATCGGCGTTCTCTGCTGGCGCTCCCGGCCCGCGCTGGCCGGTTTCTGGCTGGGGTTTGCTTGGGTACTGTGTTTCAGCCACTGGCATCTGGCCTGGCTTAACGCGCCGGGGGTGGGGGAGCGCAGCCAGCTGATTACTGCCAGTGTAGTCGACGTTCAGCCCCGGCACGATGGCGCCAGCCGGCTGATTGTCGGCCTGTCGCACCTTGATGGTCAAGCACTTTTCCCCCGCCCCGTGGTCTTGCTGAGCTGGTATGGCGCCGTCGCTCCCCCTCAAAAAGGAGATTCTTTCAGCGCCATCACTCGCCTTTACCCGCCCCATGCCCTGGCCAATCCCGGCAGCTTCAACAGCGCCCGCTGGCTGCTGGGCCAGGGCATGACCGCCCGGGGGTATATCACCGGCACCCTGGCTCATCAACAGACGGCTCCCGGCCTCAGGGCACGGTTGCTGGCCCGTTTTAACGAGGCCACCGCCGGGCTTGGTGCAGCACCCTGGCTCAGGGCGCTGGGCTTTGGCGAGCGCGGCGAACTTCGTCCGGACGACTGGGACATGCTGCGGGCCCTGGGCGTGAGTCATTTGTTTGCCATTTCCGGGCTGCATATTGGCCTGGTGGCGGGGCTGGGCTGGCTGGCCGGGCGGCTCAGCGGCCATCACACCGCCGGCCTGGTGGCTGCCCTGGCGCTGGCCACCGGTTATGCCTGGCTGGCCGGGTTTGGCGTGGCCACCCAGCGGGCGCTGCTGATGCTGGTGGTGTGGCTGGGGCTGCTGTGGTGGGGGCGGTTCTGGAGCGGCCGGCGCATTCTGTTGCTGACCATGGCGCTGTTGTTGCTGTTCGATCCCTGGCTGGCGCTGAACCAGGGATTCTGGTTGTCGGCGCTGGCGGTGGCGGCCCTGTTGTTGCTGGCCGGCGGACTGGGGCGCCCCGGCCTCGTCAGGTTGCAGCTGGGGCTTGGCATTCTGTTGCTGCCACTGGTGATGCTGCTGTTCGGTGGCATCAGCTGGTTGTCGGTGCCGGTCAACCTGGTGCTGATCCCGCTGTTCTCGCTGCTGCTGATCCCCCTGTTGTTGCTGGCCTGTGCGCTGTTGCTGACAGGGCCCGGCGTGGCGGCGCCGGTCTTTGGGCTGCTGAACGCTGTGTTTACGCCGCTGATGCACGGACTGCACGGGCTTGCCGAGTATTTCTCACCCTGGGCCGAGCTGTCGGCGCTGACGCAGGGGCTGGTGTTGTTGATCTTGCTGCTGCCGGGACTGGCGGCGTTGCCGGCGGCCCGCTGGCTGGGGCTGGCCCTTGGCTGGCTTGCGATGTTGGCGCTCTGGCCCGGGCCGGCCTGGCAGGTACGGGTGCTGGACGTGGGGCAGGGGCTGTCGGTGCTGGTCACCCAAGGCAAGCGGGCGTTGCTCTATGACACCGGCAACCGCTTTCCCTCCGGCTTCAACATGGCGGACGGGGTCATTTTACCGCTGCTGGTGCGCCTGGGTATCGATGAACTCGACTACCTGGTGATAAGCCATGACGACAGCGATCACAGTGCCAACCGGGATTATCTGGCCACACAGGTACCGGTGCACCACCGCTGGGGCGCCTGGCCCAGGGGCATGCCCTGCCGGGCCGGCCAGCAACGCCAGTGGGGAGGGCTGACGCTGCACATGCTGTGGCCGGTGGCGAGCAGCGGCCACAGCAACAACGACTCCTGTGTATTGCGGATCTCCGACGGCACCCTCACGTTGTTGCTGACCGGCGATATTGAGCAACAGGCCGAGCAGGGGCTGCTGTCAAGGGGCATGCCGCTTCGGGCCCAGCTGTTGCTGAGCCCCCATCACGGCAGCCGCAGCTCGTCGAGCATGGCATTCATTCGGGCGGTGGCCCCGGTCAGCGTGGTGCATACGGCGGGGTTTGCCAACCGCTGGGGCTTTCCCGCTCCCGAGGTGGTGGCCCGTTACCGGGCCGCCGGTGTGCAGCAACGGGTGACCGGTGAGCAGGGCATGATCCACCTGGTGGCGAACGGCGACCACTGGCGGCCGGTGCATTCCCGCCGGCCCGGCCCCTGGTATCATCGGCTGGCGGCCTGGCGTGAAACTGGCAGGACTTCGGCTAAGTCGTTAGAATAGCGCCTCGTTTTTTACGGCAGAGACCTTATGTCCCAAGATGCACACTCCTCATCCTGGCCGGTGCTCAAGCGCCTGCTGGCTTATGTAAAGGAGCGCAAGCTCGGCCTGGTGGCCGCCATTATCGGCATGGCCGGTTACGCCGCCGTGGATACCACCTTTGTGTATTCCATCAAGCCGCTGATCGACGAGGGCCTGACCGGCGACAACCCGGCGGTGCTCAAGTGGATGCCGGTTTTCGTCATTGGTATTGTGTTCCTGCGCGGCCTCTGTACTTTTCTGTCGGGTTACTGCATGGCCTGGGTCGGCAATCATGTGGTGATGACGCTGCAGCAGCAGGTGTTCGACAAGCTGATGGCCATGCCGGTGGCATTTTTTGACAAGCACAATACCGGCAACCTGCTCTCCAAAGTCACCTACGACGCCTCCCAGGTATCGTCGGCGGCCAGCTCCACCCTGGTCACCCTGGTGCGGGAAGGCGCAACCGTCATTGGCCTGCTGGGGCTGATGTTCTACCACTCCTGGCAGCTGTCCCTGATCTTCTTCGTCGTCGGCCCGGTGGTGGGGGTGATGATAGCGGTGATCAGCCGTCGTTTTCGCCGCATCAGCAAGGGCATGCAGGCGGCCATGGGCAACATCACCAGCAGCACCGAGCAGATGCTGAAAGGCCACAAGGAAGTGCTGATGTTCAATGGTCAGCAGGTGGAAAGCGGCCGTTTCTTCAAGGTCAGCAACAAGGTGCGCCAGCAAAACATGAAAATGGTGGCGGCCGACGCCGTGGGCACCCCCCTGGTGCAGGTGATTGCCTCCACCGCCCTGGCCATTCTGCTGTATGTGGCGAGTTTCGACGGTATGCAGGAGCAGCTGACGCCGGGCACCTTTACCGTGATCGTCACCTCCATGATGATGCTGATGCGTCCGCTGAAGAGCCTGACCCAGATCAACGGCCCCTATCAGCGGGGCATTGCCGCCTGCCAGAGCCTGTTTGAACTGCTCGATCAGGACGCCGAGTCCGACAACGGCACCCAGCCCCTGGAACGGGCTCAGGGGCGCATCGAATTCGACGGTGTCACTTTCCGCTATCCCACCAAGGAAACGGCGGCGCTGAAAAACGTCAGCTTCACCCTGGCGCCGGGCAAGACCATCGCCCTGGTGGGCCGCTCTGGCTCGGGCAAGAGCACCATTGCCAGCCTGCTGACCCGTTTCTACGACATTAATGAGGGCGAAATCCGCCTCGATGGGGTCAATATTCAGGATTACCGACTGAGCGATCTGCGCCGCCAGTTCGCCCTGGTGTCCCAGCATGTGCACCTGTTTAACGACACCATCGCCAATAACATCGCCTATGCCGCCCAGGGGCGCTACAGCCGTGAACAGATCGAAGCGGCGGCGAAGCTGGCCTATGCCGATGAGTTTATCACCAAGCTGGAGCAGGGCTATGACACCGTGATCGGTGAAAACGGCGCCAACCTCTCCGGCGGTCAGCGCCAGCGCATTGCCATTGCCCGGGCGCTGCTGCGCAATGCGCCGCTGCTGATCCTGGATGAAGCCACCTCGGCGCTGGATACCGAGTCGGAACGGCACATTCAGGCGGCGCTGGACGAGCTGCGCAAGGACAGAACCGCCCTGGTGATAGCCCACCGGCTGTCCACCATCGAAAATGCCGACGAAATCCTGGTGATCGACGAAGGCCGCATTGTGGAGCGGGGCAGCCATGCCGAGCTGATGGCTCACAATGGCGCCTATGCCCAGCTCAGAACCATTCAGTTCGGCGAGCACTGATGCAGGCCTGGTACCGCGGCGCGCGCTGGCTCTGGCTGCTGTGGCCACTCAGCCTGTTGTTCGGGCTGATAAGCGGCCTGCGCCGCCGGCTGTTTCGATTGGGCTTGAAGCGCGCCTGGCGGGCGCCGGTGCCGGTAATCGTGGTGGGCAACCTCACCGTGGGCGGCAACGGCAAAACGCCCCTGGTTGTCTGGCTGGTGGACTGGCTGCGTCGGCAGGGGTACACCCCCGGGGTGATCAGCCGGGGCTATGGGGGGCACAGCGAGCATTATCCGCTGGTGCTGAACGAGACGACCAGTGCCACCGAGGCCGGCGACGAGCCGGTACTGATTTACCGGCGCACCGGCTGCCCGGTGGTGGTGGGGCCGAAGCGGGCGGAGGCTGCCGCGCGGCTGGCCAGCCTGGGGGCCGACATCATCATCAGCGATGATGGCCTGCAGCATTATGCCCTGGCCCGGGATATTGAGCTGGTGGTGGTGGACGGCAAACGCCGTTTCGGCAATGGCCGGCTGCTGCCCATGGGCCCGCTGCGGGAAAGACAGTGGCGGCTGGACTCGGTGGCGGCGGTCATCAACAACGGCGGTCCCTGTGCGCCCGGCGAATACCTGATGACCCTGGCGCCCGGTGTGTTGCGGCCGGTGAGCGGCGAAGGGGAGGCCCCGGTGCCGGGCTCCCGGGTGCATGCCCTGGCCGGCATCGGCCATCCGCCCCGTTTTTTTTCCACCCTGACCGAGCAGGGCTTTATACTGGAGCGACAACTGGCGCTGGGCGATCACCAGGCGGTGACGCCGGCGCAACTGGCGGAGCTGACCGATGCCCCGCTGCTGGTGACCGAAAAGGACGCGGTCAAGTGGCCGGGTGGCCACAATGATTGCTGGTATCTGCCGGTGGACGCCCGTCTGCCAACCGAATTTGAACATCTGTTGCTTAGCCGACTTAAGGAGCTGAATCATGGCGATTGACGCCAAACTGGTGGAAATCATTGCCTGCCCGGTGTGCAAGGGCAAGCTGCAACTGGACCGGGAGCACAACGAGCTGGTGTGCCGCTTTGACCGGCTGGCCTATCCGATCACCGAAAACATTCCGGTACTGCTGGAAAGCCGGGCCCGCCGGCTGGATCTGGATGAGCTGCCGGGATGAGCTTTATCGTGGTGATCCCCGCCCGCATGCAGTCCACCCGGCTGCCGGGCAAGCCCCTGGCCGACATTCACGGCAAACCGATGATCCAGCACGTGGCCGAGCAGGCGCTGAAAAGCGGGGCGGCCCGGGTAGTGGTGGCCACCGATGACGAGCGCATTGGCGCGGCGCTGGCCGGCTGCAAGGTGGAGGTGTGCCTCACCGGCCGTCATCACGAGTCCGGCACCGAGCGGCTGGCGGAAGTGGTGGAACAGCTTGAGCTGGCCCCCGACGACATCGTGGTCAACGTGCAGGGGGACGAACCCCTGCTGCCGCCGGCGCTGGTGGATCAGGTGGCCGGCTTGCTGGCCGCCAGCGACGCCCCCATGGCCACTCTGGCCACGCCCTTGCTGCATGCCCATGAGCTCACCGATCCGAACGTGGTCAAGGTGGTGCACAGCCTGCACGGCAAGGCGCTGTATTTCAGCCGGGCCTCCATTCCCTTTGACCGGGACGGCACGAGCGAGGACAGGCCCTGCCTTGAGCACTGCCTGCGCCATATCGGCATCTATGCTTATCGGGCGGGCTTTATTCGCCGCTATGTGGCCTTGCCCGCCGGCCCTCTGGAGCGGCTGGAAAAACTGGAGCAGCTGCGGGTGCTCTGGCACGGTGAAAGCATTGCCCTCGGCGTGGCCCGGGAAGTGCCCCCGGCCGGGGTGGATACCCCCGCCGATCTGGACGCCGTGCGCCAATATCTGGCCCAGGCCTGAGCCGGCGCTTGCTTCGCCGACTAAATTAACTGCAAAAAAAAAGTGAAACGGGTACATTGCCCGGTAAACGGGGTGGCGCTGCCGCCCGCAACGGAAATGTTTGAGGAAAAGTATGATTACCCTGGGTGAATACATCGTAAAGACACAGTCCGAACACCCCAGCGCCACCGGTGAGCTGACCTCGTTGCTGTCGTCCATTCGTCGTGCCGCCAAGATCGTTAACCGGGAAATCAACCGGGCCGGTCTGGCGACCGAGATCATTGGCGGCAGCAACGGCAGCCAAAACGTGCAGGGTGAAGTGCAGCAGAAGCTGGATGTGTTCGCCAACGACAAGTTCAAGGCGGCCCTCGAAGCCCGGGGCGAAGTGTGCGGCATCGCCTCGGAAGAAGAGGACTACTTCGTCTGCTTTGACAGCGCCAAGCGCAGCGATGCCAAATACGTGGTGCTGATGGATCCCCTCGACGGCTCGTCCAACATCGACGTCAATGTGTCGGTGGGCACCATTTTCTCCATCTACCGTCGCGTCAGCGAGCCGGGCACCCCGGTGGTGATGGAAGACTTTCTGCAGCCGGGGGTGAACCAGGTGGCCGCCGGCTATGTGGTGTACGGCTCCTCCACCATGCTGGTGTATACCACCGGCAACGGCGTACACGGCTTTACCTATGATCCGTCGCTCGGCTCCTTCTGCCTGTCTCACGAGAACATTCGCATTCCCGAAGAAGGCAGCATTTACTCCATCAATGAGGGCAACTACATCAAGTTTCCCGAGGGCGTCAAGAAGTACCTCAAGTACTGCCAGGAGCAGGATGAAGCCACCAAGCGGCCCTATACCTCCCGTTATATCGGCTCCCTGGTGTCCGACTTTCACCGCAACATGCTGAAGGGCGGCATTTACATTTACCCGTCCGGCACCAGTGCCCCCAACGGCAAGCTGCGCCTGTTGTACGAATGCAACCCGCTGGCGTTCCTGGCCGAACAGGCCGGCGGCAAGGCCAGTGACGGCTTTCGGCGCATCATGGAGATCAAACCCACCGAGCTGCACCAGCGCACGCCCTATTTCGTGGGCTCCACCCGCATGGTGGAAAAGGCCGAGAGCCTGATGGCCGAGTTTTCTTCCCCGGCTGGCGAGTAAACGCCATTGCATGTTCAAAGGGCGCTTCGGCGCCTTTTTTGTTGGTCGCGCCGGCGGATTTCCGCGGCCGGGCTAGGTGTACCGGCCTTGATCTCCATCAAGCCGGCAGCCTTGCAATATGACATTGCCGGTCAATAATTGAACAGCGGTCATCATTGTAAGGAGAATCATCATGACGGACAAGCAAAGCCGCGGTTCCAGGCTGATGCCCTGGAACTGGTTTCGGCATGAACAGGAAGACGGCGGCGAGCAGGAGGCTCATCCCATTTTACGGTTGCAACGGGAGATGGACCGGCTGTTCGACAACAGCCTGCGTGGCGGACTTGGGTTGAAAGACTGGCCGGAGATGAACCTGCTCAGACCCAGCCTGGACATCAGTGAGCGGGACGACAGCTACCTGATCAGTGTTGAAATTCCCGGTGTCAGCAAGGAAAACATTCAGCTGACCCAGCAGGGGGATCAACTGGTGATCCAGGGGGAGAAAAGTCAGGAGCACGAAGAGAAAAACGACAAACTGCATCGTATCGAACGCAGCTACGGTCATTTTCAGCGGGTGCTGACTCTGCCGGCCGACGCCGACAGCGCGGCCATCAAGGCCGACTTCAAGGATGGGGTGCTCAAGGTGACCGTGCCCCGCAAGCCGGGTGGCAGCAATAACGGTCGGCAGATCGGGATCAGCGGCTGAGCCGGCAGAGGTATCGTGCCACCCAAAAGCAAAAAGGCCGGCGAATGCCGGCCTTGTCACGGTTGCAGCAGACCGACTTACTTGTCGGCTACCTGGCTTTTGAAATCGCGCTGGGGAGCACCGGTGTACAACTGGCGCGGACGACCGATCTTCTGCTTGGGATCGGACATCATTTCGTTCCAGTGGGACATCCAGCCGACGGTACGGGCCAGGGCGAAGATCACGGTGAACATGCTGGTGGGAATGCCGATGGCCTTCAGAATGATACCGGAATAGAAGTCGACGTTCGGGTACAGCTTGCGCTCGACGAAGTATTCGTCGGACAGCGCAATGCGTTCCAGCTCCATGGCCACGTCCAGCAGGGGATCTTCAATCTTGAGATCGTCCAGCACTTCATGACAGGTTTCCCGCATGACCTTGGCGCGGGGGTCGAAGTTTTTATAGACCCGGTGACCAAAGCCCATCAGGCGGAAGGGATCGTCCTTGTCCTTGGCACGTTCGATAAACTCGGGGATACGATCCACCGAGCCGATCTCTTCCAGCATCAGCAGACAGGCTTCGTTGGCACCACCGTGGGCCGGTCCCCACAGGGAGGCAATGCCGGCGGCAATACAGGCGAAGGGGTTGGCACCGCTGGAGCCGGACAGACGCACGGTGGAGGTGGAGGCGTTCTGCTCGTGATCCGCATGCAGGGTAAAGATGCGGTCCATGGCTTTTTCCACCACCGGGTTCACACGGTAGTCTTCACAGGGCACGGCAAACATCATTTGCAGGAAGTTGCCGGCGTAGCTCAGCTCGTTGCGCGGGTACACAAACGGCTGACCGACGGAATATTTGTAGGCCATGGCGGCAATGGTCGGCATCTTGGCGATCAGGCGCTGGGCGGCCAGCTCGCGGTGGACCGGATCATTGATGTCCATGGGATCGTGATAGAAGGCCGACAGGCCGGCGATCACGCCACACACGATGGCCATGGGGTGCGCGTCGCGGCGGTAGCCCTTGAAGAAGGAAGACAGCTGCTCGTGCACCATGGTATGGCGCATGATGTCGCGGCTGAACTGCTCATACTGCTTGGCGGTAGGGGCTTCGCCGTACAGCAGCAGATAGCATACCTCCAGGTAGCTGGCATCCTGGGCCAGTTGCTCGATGGGGTAGCCGCGGTGCAGCAGGATACCCTGGTCACCATCGATATAGGTGATCTCGGACTGGCAGGACGCCGTTGCGAGGAAACCGGGGTCGTAGGTGAAGTAGCCGTGTGAGCCGAGAGAACTGATATCGATCACATCATAGCCGGCAGTGCCGGAGGCGATAGGAAGCTCAACGGGTTCCTTGCCGGGCAGATGCAGAGTGGCCTTTTGGTCAGCCATAGCACGTCTCCTTTGCTTTTATAATTAGGTCCATGAGTAAGGCATTTTTACACAGAATGAGTGAATTTTTAATCATTCCTGCTTCTCATGGTGCCGGCATATTGAAAACAAAGCGGGGTGCAAAGTCAATTTTACTCGCCGCGCGCAACAGGCTGTTAACCCCGTTGTGCGATCGACTTTACAGAATTCGCAATTGATTCAGGTGCTTCGTTGTATTTGTTGATTCCCTCCTTATACTGGCTTTCCGAGGGTATAGGACGCAGTTGTGGCCATGCCGCAGTCGTACTGCTGGTACTGAATCGAGCCCCCTCAGGGCATGGGCAGTCGCAGCAGCTTGTTCTCGGTCATGAGCTCAGTCCGTATATCCGGGTAAAGTCTGTCAAAACAATAACTAACGTGCTCCATGGAGCTAGTGGGCAAGACCGTGACTAAAAAACAGAGACCTGTAAACCTCGACCTACGGACCATTCGCCAGCCCGTCGCCGCCATCTCATCCATCCTGCACCGGGTATCCGGCGTGATCACCCTGTTCGCGCTCGCCATCCTGCTGTGGCTGCTCAGTGAATCCCTCGCTTCCGAGCAGGGCTTCAATGGGGTGGTGGAGATCCTGGACGGCTTCTTTGTCGGCTTCATCCTCTGGGGTGTGCTGACCGCTCTGGCCTATCACATTGTGGGCGGCATTCGCCACCTCATTATGGATCTGGGCTATTGCGAGGAGCTTGAATCGGGCGCCCTGAGTGCCAAGGTGGCATTCGGTGTGACCATTGTTCTGTCACTGCTGGCGGGGGTACTGGTATGGTAACCAATTCTGCAACTTTTGGCCGCAGCGGCGTGCACGATTTTATGCTGCTTCGTGCCACTGCTGTCCTTCTGACCCTGTACACCCTGTATCTGGTCGGCTTCATTGCCTTTAACGACATCACCTATCAGGTGTGGACGGGCTTTTTTGACCGTACCTTCACCAAGGTGTTTACCCTGCTGGCGCTGTTCAGTGTGCTGATGCACGGCTGGATTGGTGCCTGGCAGGTGCTGTCCGACTACGTCAAGCCGGCGCTGTGGCGCGGCCTGGCCCAGTTTGCCGTGGTGGTGTTGCTGCTGTCCTATCTGCTGACCGGTATCGTTGTATTGTGGGGTGTATAAGGTGACTATTGCTATTCGAGAATTCGACGCCGTGGTAATCGGCGCCGGCGGTGCCGGTATGCGCGCCGCCCTTCAGATTGCTGAATCGGGCAAAAGCTGTGCGCTGCTGTCCAAGGTATTTCCGACCCGTTCCCATACCGTGTCCGCCCAGGGCGGCATCACGGTGGCGCTGGGCAATGCCCACGACGACAACTGGGAATGGCACATGTACGACACCGTCAAGGGCTCCGACTACATCGGTGACCAGGACGCCATTGAATTTATGTGCCAGACCGGCCCCGAAGCCATCCTCGAGCTGGAAAAAATGGGTCTGCCCTTTTCCCGCTTCGACAACGGCAAGGTGTACCAGCGCCCCTTCGGCGGCCAGTCCAAGGCCTTTGGCGGCGAGCAGGCGGCCCGTACCGCGGCGGCCTCCGACCGTACCGGTCATGCCCTGCTGCACACCCTGTACCAGCAGAACGTCAAGCATAAAACCACGGTGTTTTCCGAGTGGTACGCCCTGGATCTGGTAAAGAACCAGGACGGCGACGTGGTCGGCTGTACCGCCATCGATATCGAAACCGGTGAAGTGGTCTACTTCAAGGCCAAGGCCACCATACTGGCCACCGGCGGCGCCGGTCGTATCTTCCAGTCCACCACCAACGCCCACATTAACACCGGCGACGGTGTCGGCATGGCGCTGCGCGCCGGTGTGCCGGTGCAGGACATGGAAATGTGGCAGTTCCACCCCACCGGCATCGCCGGCGCCGGCGTGCTGGTGACCGAAGGTTGCCGGGGCGAGGGCGGTTACCTGCTGAACAAGGACGGCGAGCGCTTTATGGAGCGTTATGCCCCCAACGCCAAGGATCTGGCCGGCCGTGACGTGGTGGCCCGCTCCATGATGATCGAAATCCGCGAAGGCCGCGGCTGCGACGGCCCCTGGGGTCCGCACATCAAGCTGAAGCTGGATCACCTGGGCAAGGAAGTGCTGGAAAGCCGTCTGCCCGGTATCTGCGAGCTGTCCCGCACCTTCGCTCACGTGGATCCGGTGAAAGAGCCGATCCCCGTTATCCCCACCTGTCACTACATGATGGGCGGTATCCCCACCAATGTGCATGGCCAGGCCCTGAAACAGGATGCCAACGGCAACGACGTGCCGGTGAAGGGGCTGTTCGCCGTGGGCGAGATCGCCTGCGTGTCGGTGCACGGTGCCAACCGCCTGGGCGGCAACTCCCTGCTCGACCTGGTGGTGTTCGGCCGTGCCGTGGGTCGTCACCTGACCGAGGCCCTGAACGAGCTGGGCGAGGTGCGCGGTGCATCCGAGTCCGACCTCGAGGCGTCACTGGCCCGCTATAACCGCTGGGAAAATACTCGCAGCGGCGAAGATCCGGTACAGATCAAGAAAGACCTGCAGCGCTGCATGCAGAACAACTTCTCGGTATTCCGGGAAGGGGACGCCATGGCGGCCGGTCTGGCTGAGCTGAAGGAAATTCGTGAGCGTCTGAAGTCCGCCCGTCTGGACGACACCAGCCGCGACTTCAACACCCAGCGAATTGAGTGTCTGGAACTGGATAATCTGATGGAAACCGCTTACGCCACCGCCGTGGCCGCGAATTTCCGTACCGAGTCCCGGGGCGCCCATTCCCGCTTCGATTATCCCGAGCGGGATGACGAGAACTGGCTGTGCCACTCGCTGTACAGTCCCGAGACCGAGTCCATGACCCGACGTTCCGTGAATATGTCACCGGTTACCCGTGACGCATTCCCGCCCAAAGCACGTACCTACTAAGGGGAGGCGATAATGCAAGTTACCATTTCCGTCTATCGCTACAATCCGGAAACCGATGCCAAGCCCTACATGAAGGACTACCGGCTCGATGTAGCCGAAGGCTCCGACATGATGGTGCTCGACGCCCTGCTGCAGCTGAAAGAGCAGGAGCCGAGCCTGGCGTTCCGCCGTTCCTGCCGTGAAGGCGTGTGCGGCTCCGACGGACTGAACATGAACGGCAAGAACGGCCTGGCCTGTATCACGCCGTTGTCCGACCTGCTGGGCAAAGACAACAAGGTGGTGATCCGGCCGCTGCCGGGCCTGCCGGTGGTGCGGGATCTGGTGGTCGACATGACCCAGTTCTACACCCAGTGGGAGAAGGTCAAGCCCTTCCTCATCGCCGAAGACAAGCAGCCGCCGGCGCGCGAGCGTCTGCAATCCCCGGAAGAGCGGTCCAAGCTGGACGGGCTGTACGAGTGCATTCTGTGCGCCTGTTGCTCCACCTCCTGCCCGTCTTTCTGGTGGAACCCGGACAAGTTCATCGGTCCGGCCGGCCTGCTGGCCGCCTATCGCTGGCTGATCGACAGCCGCGATACCGCCACCGACGAGCGCTTGTCCAACCTGGATGACGCCTTCAGCGTGTTCCGCTGTCACGGCATCATGAACTGCGTGAACGTGTGTCCCAAGGGCCTGAACCCCACCAAGGCCATTGGCAACATCAAGTCCATGCTGCTGAAACGGGCAGTATAAACGTCCCGAATAAAATGTTGCCGCCCGCAAGGGCGGCATTGACTCGACGACCAGAACGACAGTAGCCCTGTCGAGACGTGATAAAGGGATAAAAATGCACAATGGCGTAATGCAAGCCTGGCTGGATTCTTCTCACCTGGCCGGTGCCAATGCGACCTATGTAGAAGACCTGTATGAGGCTTACCTGGCCGATCCCGAATCGGTTTCCGAACAATGGCGTGCCGTCTTCGACGGCTTGCCATCGGGAACTGAACCCACTCCGGATCAGCCCCATTCTCAAGTGAGAGACTATTTTCGCCGCCTCGCCAAAGATACCTCCCGTTATGCCACCCCGGTCAGTGATCCCCACACTGATGCCAAGCAAGTCAAGGTTCTGCAACTGATCAACGCCTACCGTTTCCGGGGCCATCAGAATGCCAATCTGGATCCGCTCGGGCTGTGGAACCGCGAGCCGGTGGCCGAGCTGGACCCGGCCTTTCATAACCTGACCGGCGCCGATCTCGAGGCGACCTTCAACGTGGGCTCCTACGCCATCGGCAGCGAGACCATGAAGCTGAAGGATCTGGTGGCGGCGCTGAAGAAAACCTACTGCGGCTCCGTGGGTGCGGAATACATGCACATCACCAGCACTCGGGAAAAGCGCTGGATTCAAAGCCGCCTCGAGCCGGTGGTGGGCGCGCCCCAGTACACCGATGAAGACAAGCTGCGCTTCCTTGACAGCCTGACCGCTGCCGAGGGTCTGGAAAAATACCTGGGTGCCAAGTTCCCGGGCGCCAAGCGTTTCTCCCTGGAAGGGGGCGATGCCCTGATCCCCATGACCAAGGAGCTCATTCGCCGCTTCGGTGAAAAGGGCGGTCGCGAAGTGGTGATCGGCATGGCCCACCGGGGCCGTCTGAACATGCTGGTCAACGTGCTGGGCAAGCGTCCGCAAGACCTGTTCGATGCCTTCGCCGGCAAGTACGAGACTCAGAGCTCCGGTGACGTGAAGTACCACATGGGCTTCAGCTCCGACTTCGACACCCCGGGCGGCCCGGTGCACCTGGCGCTGGCGTTCAACCCGTCACACCTGGAAATCGTCAACCCGGTGGTGATCGGCTCGGTCCGTGCCCGTATGGACCGTCTCGACAACCCGGACGGCCGTCAGGTACTGCCGGTGACCATTCACGGCGACTCGGCCTTTGCCGGCCAGGGCGTGGTGGCGGAAACCTTCAACATGTCGCTGACCCGGGGCTACGGGGTGGGCGGCACGGTGCGGATTGTGATCAACAACCAGGTGGGCTTTACCACCTCCAACCCGCGCGACACCCGCTCCACCGAGTACTGTACCGACATCGCCAAAATGGTGCAGGCGCCCATTTTCCACGTCAATGCCGACGATCCGGAAGCCGTGGTGCAGGTGACCCAGCTGGCGCTGGACTTCCGCAACGAGTTCGGTCGCGACGTGGTCATCGATCTGGTGTGTTACCGCCGTCACGGCCACAACGAGGCCGATGAGCCCAGCGCCACCCAGCCGCTGATGTACCAGAAGATCAAGAAGCACCCGACCCCGCGCAAGATTTACGCCGATCGCCTGATTGAAAAGGGCACCGTCTCGGCGGAGCAGGTGACCACTCAGATCAACGAGTACCGGGATGCCCTGGATCACGGTGAATGCGTGGTCAAGGAATGGCGCCCGATGCAGAAACATTCCGTCGACTGGTCGCCCTACCTGGGCCACGAATGGGACATGGCCTACGACTCTACCTATGATCTTGAACAGCTCAAGGATCTGGGGGATCGCCTGACCCGTTATCCGGAAACCCATACCCTGCAGCGCCAGGTGGCCAAGATTTACGCCGACCGCAAGCTGATGGCCCAGGGCGAGAAGCTGGTGGACTGGGGCTTTGCGGAGACCCTGGCCTACGCCACTCTGTGCGACAACGGTTATGAAGTGCGCCTGACCGGCCAGGACTCCGGCCGGGGTACCTTCTTCCACCGTCACGCGGTGTTGCACAACCAGAACGACGCCAGTATTTACACCCCGCTGTGCTACCTCTCCGAGGATCAGGGCCAGTTCCAGGTGTATGACTCGGTGCTGAGTGAAGAAGCGGTGATGGCCTTTGAATACGGTTATGCCACCGCCGAGCCCGTGGGCCTGACCATCTGGGAAGCCCAGTTCGGTGACTTTGCCAACGGCGCTCAGGTGGTGATTGACCAGTTCCTCGCCGCCGGCGAGCAGAAGTGGGGCCGCATGTGCGGACTGACCCTGCTGCTGCCTCATGGCTACGAAGGTCAGGGTCCGGAGCACTCCAGTGCCCGTCTGGAACGTTATCTGCAATTGTGCGCCGAGCACAACATGCAGGTGTGCGTGCCCACCACGCCGGCGCAGGTGTTCCACATGCTGCGCCGTCAGGTGCTGCGCCCCATGCGCCGGCCGCTGGTGGTGATGACGCCGAAGTCGCTGCTGCGTCATCCGCTGGCGGTTTCCGAGCTGGAAACCTTGGCCCAGGGCACATTCCAGAACGCCATTGGCGAAATTGATGATCTGGATCCCAAAGGCGTCAAGCGCGTGATTCTTTGTTCCGGCAAGGTGTATTACGATTTGCTCGAAGCGCGTCGCAAGAACGAACAAACGGATGTGGCGATCATTCGAATTGAACAGCTGTATCCCTTCCCTCAGGACGAGGTGGCCGCGATTCTGGCCGACTACCAGCACGTGACCGATTTCGTCTGGTGTCAGGAAGAGCCGCAAAACCAGGGAGCCTGGTATTGCAGCCAGCATCACTTCCGGGCGGCCATTCCGGAAGGCGCCAAACTGAGCTATGCCGGTCGTGAGGCTTCGGCTTCTCCGGCGGTGGGTTACACCTCGGTTCACTTACAACAACAAAAAGCGTTGGTGGAAGCCGCACTGACGCTGACCAAAGCATAATGCACTAAGGACATATTGATGAGCATCGAAATCAAGGTTCCCGACCTCCCCGAATCCGTTGCCGACGCCACCATCGCCACCTGGCACAAGCAGCCCGGCGACAGCGTAGAGCGCGACGAAGTGATCGTCGATATTGAAACCGACAAGGTGGTACTGGAAGTGCCGGCCCCCGAGGCCGGTATTCTGGAAGCCATCATGGAAGACGCCGGCGCCACCGTGCTGGGTCAGCAGGTAATCGGCAAGCTCAAGCAGGGCGCCAAGGCCGGTGAAGAGACCAAGGACAAGCCCGCCAGCAACGGTGAAGCCAAGGCCGAGGCCGCGGCTGCCGAGAGCGACGATCTGAGCCCGGCGGTACGCCGCCTGGTGGCCGAGCACAACATTGACGCGAGCAAGCTGTCCGGCTCCGGCAAGGGTGGCCGCATCACCAAGGAAGACGTGGAAGCCTTCATCAAGGACGGCGGCAAGGCCAAAACCGCCGACCAGCCGGTCGCCGCCAAGGCCGAGCTGCCGCTGGTGGCGCCGGGTCAGCGCGATCAAAAACGCGTACCCATGACCCGTCTGCGCAAGCGGGTGGCCGAGCGTCTGCTGGAAGCCAAGAACACCACCGCCATGCTGACCACCTTCAACGAGGTCAACATGAAGCCGATCATGGATCTGCGCAAGCAGTACCAGGACATCTTCGAGAAGCGTCACGGCATTCGCCTGGGCTTTATGTCCTTCTACGTGAAGGCGGTGGTGGAGTCGCTCAAGCGCTTCCCGGAAGTGAACGCCTCCATTGACGGCGACGATATCGTTTATCACAACTACTTTGATGTCAGTATTGCCGTGTCCACGCCCCGTGGCCTGGTGACCCCGGTACTGCGCGACTGCGATCGCCTGAGCCTGGCCGACATTGAGAAGAGCATCAAAGAGCTGGCCATCAAGGGTCGCGACGGCAAACTGACCGTCGATGACATGACCGGCGGTAACTTTACCATTACCAATGGCGGCGTGTTCGGCTCCCTGATGTCCACCCCCATCATCAACCCGCCGCAGAGCGCCATTCTGGGAATGCACAAGATCCAGGACAGGCCCATGGCGGTGGACGGCAAGGTGGAAATCCTGCCGATGATGTACCTGGCCCTGTCTTACGATCACCGTCTGATCGACGGTCGCGAGTCGGTCAGCTTCCTGGTATCGATCAAGGAGCTGCTGGAAGACCCGACCCGTCTGCTGCTGGACGTGTAAGCCAACAATAACAAGAGGGCGGACCGGTTCCGCCCCATGCCCTGAACCCAACAACAACGGAAACACAACATGAATTTGCATGAATATCAGGCAAAACAGCTGTTCGCCGAATACGGCCTGCCCGTATCCGAAGGCTACGCATGTGACAACCCGCAGGAAGCGGTAGAAGCGGCCAGCAAAATCGGCGGCAACATGTGGGTGGTCAAATGTCAGGTCCACGCCGGTGGCCGTGGCAAGGCAGGCGGTGTCAAGCTGGCCAAGAGCAAGGAAGAGATCCGCGAGTTCGCGGAGCAGTGGCTGGGCAAGAATCTGGTCACCTACCAGACTGACGCCAAGGGTCAGCCGGTGGCCAAGATCCTGGTGGAGTCGTGCACCGACATTGCCAAGGAGCTTTACCTGGGCGCGGTCGTGGACCGGGGTACCCGTCGTGTGGTGTTCATGGCATCAACCGAAGGCGGCGTGGAAATTGAGAAGGTGGCCGAAGAGACCCCCGAACTGATCCACAAGGCCGCCATCGATCCCCTGGTGGGCCCGCAGCCTTATCAGGGCCGTGAGCTGGCATTCAAACTGGGCCTGAAAGGCGACCAGATCAAGCAGTTCACCAAAATCTTCCTCGGTCTGGGACAGATGTTCCTGGACTACGATTTCGCCCTGCTCGAAATCAACCCCCTGGTGATCACCGATGCCGGCAACCTGCACTGCCTGGACGGCAAGATCAACATCGACTCCAACGCCCTGTACCGTCAGCCCAAGCTGCGCGACATGCATGACCCAAGCCAGGACGATGCCCGTGAAGCCCACGCGGCCAAGTGGGAGCTGAACTATGTGGCGCTGGATGGCAACATCGGCTGCATGGTGAACGGGGCCGGTCTGGCCATGGGCACCATGGACATCGTGAACCTGCACGGCGGCAAGCCGGCCAACTTCCTGGATGTGGGCGGTGGCGCCACCAAGGAACGGGTGACCGAGGCGTTCAAGATTATTCTCTCCGACAGCAATGTGAAAGCGGTACTGGTGAACATCTTTGGCGGTATTGTCCGTTGCGACATGATTGCCGAAGGCATCATCGGTGCGGTGAAGGAAGTGGGTGTCAAAGTCCCGGTGGTGGTCCGTCTGGAAGGCAATAATGCCGAAGCCGGTACCGCCAAGCTGGACGAGTCCGGCCTCAACATCATCGCCGCCACCAGCCTGACCGACGCCGCCGTTCAGGTCGTTAACGCCGCACAGGGGAAATAACAGCATGAGCATTCTGATCAACAAAGACACCAAGGTCATCTGCCAGGGATTCACCGGCGGCCAGGGTACCTTCCACTCCGAGCAGGCCATTGAATACGGTACGCAAATGGTGGGCGGCGTGTCTCCGGGCAAGGGCGGCACCACTCATCTGGGTCTGCCGGTATTCAACACCGTGCGGGAAGCCGTGGAAGCCACCGGCGCCACCGCTACCGTGATCTACGTGCCGGCGCCGTTCTGTAAAGACGCCATTCTGGAAGCCATCGATGCCGGCATCCAGCTGATTGTCACCATCACCGAGGGCATTCCGACCCTCGACATGCTGGACGTGAAAGTGAAGCTGGACGAAACCGGCGTACGCATGATCGGCCCCAACTGCCCGGGTGTGATCACCCCCGATGAGTGCAAGATCGGCATCATGCCCGGTCACATTCACAAGAAGGGCAAGGTGGGCATCGTATCCCGCTCCGGCACCCTGACCTACGAAGCGGTCAAGCAGACCACCGACGAAGGCTTTGGTCAGTCCAGCTGTGTGGGCATTGGTGGTGACCCCATTCCTGGCTCCAACTTCATCGATATTCTGAAGCTGTTCCAGGAAGATCCGGAAACCGAAGCCATCGTGATGATCGGTGAAATCGGCGGCACCGCCGAAGAAGAAGCCGCGGCCTTTATCAAGGCCAATGTCACCAAGCCGGTGGTGTCCTACATCGCCGGTGTGACCGCGCCTCCGGGTAAGCGCATGGGCCACGCCGGCGCCATCATCTCCGGTGGCAAGGGCACTGCAGACGAGAAGTTTGCTGCCCTGCAGGACGCCGGTGTGAAAACCGTGCGCTCCCTGGCCGACATCGGCGCTGCCCTGCGCGAAGTAACCGGCTGGTAAACGCTAGCTGTCAGTCATCAGCGTTAAGCAGTAAGAAAAAAGGAGCCGTAAGGCTAATGCCGTTCACTTAAGGTGAGCGGCATTTTTCTTTCTGACCGGATAGGTGTTTTTGGAAGCTTTCAGCACTCTTGGATAACTTCGTTCTCGTTTCCCCTCCAGCTTGAACTGTTTGGCCTGTTTCTCTGGGGCAAATACCTCTCTTGGCAAGTTGCCCGGTGCCACACTGGGCAGCTGGCTCAGCTTGAAGATGATGTAGGACGAGGCTTCCCTGAAGCTCAGCTGATTCGGATAGGTCGCCGGTAACACTCGAGCCATCAAGATCATTTTGTAGCGGATCAGGTTGTAGGCCAGCAGCACACCCCATAACTCCTGGTGTATCAGCTCCGGCAACTGGCTACGCAAGGTGAAGCGACTGTCCAGCAGGTGCTGCTTCATTTCTCGATAGCCCAGCTCGATTTCCCAGCGATGGGCATATAAATCCACAATATCCCGACCCGGATAGGCCATGGCATCGGTCAGAGAGGTCAGGATATGAACGAGCTTTCCCTTGACGGTTTTACTCAGCAGTCTCGCTTCCAGCGTCTCCGATAAGTCGGGCCACTTTTTTCTTGCCTGCGGGCTGGGGGTCAACCGCACCAGTTTGTCATCGCGGCCCAGGTTGCGCACCACCTCATACTGCGTGCCTTTACGCAACGGCAGCAACCAGTGCCGTTGCTGCCCTTGTTGCCAGGCATGCAGCAACCCCAATGAGTAGAACCCTTTATCAAACAGCGTCAGGCTATGGTCCGGTATGCTCGGCAGCAAGCGGACCGCCAGCTGCATTTCATTGACCGCGACGCTGTCAAAGGCGCTGTCCACCAACAAATGGCTGCTCAGCTCCATCAGGCACACCATGCGCACCTGGGGATAAGCGGCGTCCGTGGATTGGTTGGCGGTGCGGGCAAAGGCACCGGCATTCGGTGGTGAGTCCGGAGTGCGCCAGACTACGCCGTCAACACCATACAGGTTCAGTCCGCTCCAGTGCGGATGCTGAGCCTGCGCATGCCAGTTGGCACTGGTTTGCCTGAAGATATCGCGCACCACGTCGCTGCCCAGCTTTTTACGTGCTTGTGTGACCGCGCTGCGCACCACCGAGTCGACTTCTTGTGGCAGGACGATATCCAGCTTATTGATGAGCTGGCGTACGGAATCGCCACGAAACAGCGCCATGCCAATGACTGCCCAGACCATGGCTTCCATCGGAAGTTTGCGCTTGCGCACCGTCGCCACCCCGTTTGAAGCCAGACAAGCTTGGATTATCTCGGGGTCGAGCACCTCAGCCAGGCTGTGAAATTCAACGGTGCGATTGAGGGAGGTGCGAGCCAGTGCGTCAGAAAGCAGCATAAAAAAATCCGATGACCTGTGATCATCGGATTTTGATCTTCTGAGCGGGATCGTCAAGCGATTTGGCTTAACTGATCGGCATTAGCCGTAAGGCTCCTTTTTTTATAGGGTTAGCGAGACATTCTCCTCACTCCTCACGTACCAAGCATCACATTCGCTCAACCCGGCTCCAGGGATCCGGCTTGCGGCTGAACTGACCGTGTTTCCAGCCACTGGCCAGCCGGCGAAAGTCTTCACCGCTGATGTGCACCAGATCCCGGTGGTCACCGCTTTCCAGATAGATGTCGGCCATGCCGAGCAGTTCGTCGTCCACCAGGGTGTCTACGGCGTAGGCATCGCCGATGGCAGGAATGGCGCCGGGATCGCAGTCATCGAACCAAGAGCCCAGATGATGCTCCGGCGCCAGCTGCATTTCATCGTGCACCAGATAACTCAGGCGACGCATGTCGATGCGATCGGCGGCGGGGATCACCGCCATCATGGAGTGGCCGTTATTGTCTTCCAGCATGACGGCCTTGGCCATTTGCGCCAGGGGCACGTGGCTTGCGATGGCACTCTGGGCGGCTCCTTCGGCGTAGGGATGATGTACCATGTTGTAGGGCACATGGCGTTGATCAAGAAACTGTTTTAATCTGAGTGACATACCCATGTTTACCTCCCGAAAACAGGCGTAACGTACCCTGCTTTCTGTAACAGCCCTGTAAGTATAGACGCCGGCTCCCGGTTGTACTGACGCCGCCTGACACACGGATATTGATCCAGATCAAGGGCTGTCCGGATTGTCATTTTCTCATGACACAATTCCTCTAGAATGGCTTTTTCGGACTCATTCAGGGGCCCACAAGGAATGCGAAACCTCTCTCTCAACTGGAAAATATTTCTGCCGCTGCTGGTGATTTTCGTGCTGGTGTTTGCCTTGTGCTATGGCGTGTCGACCCAGCTGCAACGCGGCCTGGCCCTGCACCTGGCCGAGGAGAAAATCGAAACCACCGCCAACCTCTATATGGATCAGCTGAACGTGCTGATGGTGAACGGCGCCATTCACCAGCGCGGCCTGGTACAAACCAAGATCCAGGAAGAAAAGGGCATCGAGCAGGCGCGGGTGATCCGGGCTCCTGCCGTGACCAAACTGTTTGGCCCCGGGGCTCCCGATCAGGGGATTCAGGACGACCTTGACCGGCGTGCCATTGAGCAGGGCGAGACCGTACTCGAGCTGCATCTGGAAGACGACATTCCCAACCTGACCCTGATCAAGCCGTTCAAGGCCTATCAGGAATATCGTGGTACCGCCTGTTTGCAGTGCCATCAGGTGCCTGAGGGCACCGTGATGGGGGCGGTACGTATCAGTTACGATCTGAGCGACACCTTCGGCCAGATAAAGAGCAATAACCTGCGTCTGGCCGCCATGTTGATTGGCGTGTTCCTGGTGGCCTTTGCGGTGCTCTGGCTGGTACAGAATCACTATCTCAAACGACCGATCCTGAACATCAGCCGCCGATTGCAGCAGGTGGCGGCCGAGCGGGATCTGTCTACCCGGCTGGTGCCGCTCGGCAAGGACGAACTGGGCGGACTGGTGGGTGCCATCAATGGTCTGCTGGGCAGTTTTCAGCACAGCCTGACCGAAGTACGCCGAGTGACCGGCAATATTTATACCGCGGCCGGAGACATTCAGCAGACGTCGCAGCAGACCGATATTTCGGCCAGGGCGCAGGATAACGAAACCGCCCTGATCGCCACCGCCATCAATGAAATGGAAGCCTCGGCCCGGGAAGTGCGGGAAAACGCCCGGCTGACCGCCGAAACCTCGGAGCAGAGCCATGCCTTTGCCCTGACCGCCAGCGATCAGGCCCGGGTGGCGGTGGAGGGGATCCAGACCCTGAATGGCGAGATTGGGCGTATCGACAAGGTGATCCGCGAGCTGGACGGCCGTTGTGACCAGGTTGACAAGGTGCTCGACATGATCAAGGGCATTGCCGAGCAGACCAACCTGCTGGCGCTCAATGCCGCCATTGAAGCGGCGCGGGCCGGCGAGTCGGGGCGGGGCTTTGCGGTGGTGGCCGACGAAGTGCGTACCCTGGCGCTGCGCACCCAGCAGTCGGCCGAGGAAATCACCGGCATGATCCGTCTGTTGCAGAATGAAGCCAAGGATGCGGTACAGGCCATCGAGATGGCTGAAGGGCAGGCCACCGACAGCGTGGCCCGCACCCAGGACGCCATGAGCTCGCTGCAGGCCATTATCGAGCAGGTGGCGCGCATCAACGAGCTGAACGCCCAGGTCTCCGCCTCGGCGGACGAGCAAAGTGCGGTGTGCTCGGAAGTGAGCCGCAACATTACACGGGTGCGGGACTCCTCCGGTGAGACCCTGGCCCAGGCCGAAGCCGCTGCCGGCGCCAGCCTGCAACTGGTGGAAGAGTGCAAGGTGCTGGAGCAGATGATTGCCCATTACCGATTGCAGGGGCAGGCCGATACCGATGACGATGCCATACCGGGTCAGCTGATAGCGGTGCATTAACGGGAAAAGGCTGCGTCATGCAGCCTTTTTCATTTCAAGTGCCCGACGCAGCCAGGCAGGGGATAAAGTCACCTTCAGCGCAGAGGTTAGGGGTTACTTGAGGGCTACTTTTTCTACCCGGCTGACCACCTCACCCTGGGCCAGCCGGGTGGTGATCAGGTCATTCTCCTTCAGCCGGCCGGCGTCGGTGAGCACGGTGTTGTTGTGCAGGGTAATGCTGTACCCCCGGGAGAGAGTGGCCAGGGGGCTCATGGCGTGCAGCCGTGAACCGGCCAGCGCCAGTTGATGTTCAAGGTGGTTCAGCCGGGTATTCAGCGCGCCGTGCAGTCGTTGCTCCAGGGTATGCAGTCGCTCAATGCTGTAAGCCAGGCGCTGACCCGGGTGCTGATGAGTCAGGCGCAGTGCGGCCTGCTCGGTCCGTTGCCGTGCCTGCTCCAGCCGCCGGTTCATGGCGCGCTCCAGGCGCAGTTGCAACTGGTCGAGCTGCTGGCTTTGCTGCTGCAATTGCTGGCGGGGGTGCTGGCGTTCCAGCCGTTGCTGCAGTTGCCGCAGGCGGTTGTGGCGGTCGGCAAGCCAGCGTTGCAGGGCCTGTTCCAGGCGCTGGCCGCTCTGTTGCCACTGGCGGCGTTGCACGCCGCTGTCCTGACTGATGAGCTCGGCGGCGGCAGAGGGGGTGGGGGCGCGCAGGTCGGCCACCAGGTCGCTCAGGCTCACATCCACCTCGTGACCCACGGCACTGACCACCGGCAGGCGGGAAGCGGCAATGGCCCGCACCAGCCGTTCGTCGTTAAAACACCACAGGTCCTCCAGCGAGCCGCCGCCCCGGGCCAGCAGCAGCAAGTCGGTTTCATTGCGTCGGTTGGCCTCATTCAGGGCGTGAACAAGCTGGGGCACGGCGCTTTCACCCTGCACCTGGCTGGGGTAGAGGATGATTTCCAGCTGGGGCGCGCGCCGGGCCAGCACGGTGAGAATGTCGTGCACCGCCGCTCCGGTGGGGGAGCTGATAATGCCAATGCGCGCCGGATGGGCCGGCAGCGGCCGCTTGCGCTCGGCGGCAAACAGGCCTTCGGCGGCCAGGGCGTTTTTAAGCGCCTCAAACTGTTGCTTGAGCAGGCCCTCGCCGGCGGGAGCCATGGTCTGGGCCACCAGCTGAAAGTCACCTCTGGGCTCATAGAGCGTGACTTTGCCGAAGATCAGTACCTGATCGCCGTTTTTTGGCCTGGATCCCACGCTGCGGTTGTTGCCCCTGAACATGGCGCAGCGCAGCTGGGACTGGCTGTCTTTCAGGGAAAAATACCAGTGGCCCGAGGCCGGCATGGACAGGTTGGAGATTTCGCCGGTGAGCCAGACCGCACCCAGATCGCCTTCCAGCAGCAGCCGGGCATGACGGTTAAGACGGCTGACTGTATAGATATTGGTTAACTTTTCCTGCTGCAAAATCACCTCTGGCGAGTATTTTTATTTGAAAATAAACCCCTTTGGCGAGGTTTTTTCGTCTTATTGGCCAAAATAACAAAAAATCGCTTTACCCGGGGGAGGGGAGTGCCTAAAATTCTTTGGCAATATTTTTACCCCCCAAACCTATGGTGAATATTGCGATGCTTAGGATTGCCCAAGACGCCCTGACCTTTGATGATGTACTGCTGGTCCCAGCTCATTCCACCGTATTGCCCAACACGGCGGATCTTCGCACCCGGCTGACCCGGGAAATCAATCTTAACATCCCCATCGTCTCCGCCGCCATGGATACCGTGACCGAAGCCGATCTGGCCATTGCCCTGGCCCAGGAAGGCGGCATCGGTTTTATTCACAAGAACATGTCCATCGAGGCCCAGGCCGCCCAGGTGCGCAAGGTCAAGAAATTCGAAAGCGGCATGGTATCCGATCCGGTTACCGTGAACCCCGACATGACCATTGCCGACGTGCGCGAACTCACCCTGCAGAATGGCTTTGCCGGCTATCCGGTGGTGGCTGCCGACGGCGAGCTGGTGGGCATCATTACCGGTCGCGACGTGCGCTTTGTGCAGGACATGAGCAAGGCGGTGCACGAGGTGATGACCGACAAGAGCCGGCTGGTGACCGTGCCGGTGGGCGCCGGCCGGGATCAGGTAGAAGCCCTGATGCAGCAGCACCGTATTGAAAAGGTACTGGTGGTGGAAAACAATGGCCGCCTGGCGGGCATGATCAGCGCCAAAGACTTCCAGAAAGCCGAGAGCAAGCCCAATGCCTGCAAGGACGACCAGGGTCGTCTGCGGGTGGGTGCCGCCGTGGGAGCCGCTCCCGGCAACGAAGAGCGCATTGCCGCCCTGGTGGCGGCGGGCCTCGACGTGCTGCTGATCGACTCCTCTCACGGTCACTCCGAGGGCGTGCTGCAGCGCATTCGCGAAACCCGTGCCGCTTACCCTGAACTGGCCATTGTGGGTGGTAACGTGGCCACCGCCGCCGGCGCCCTGGCCCTGGCCGAGGCCGGTGTCAGTGCGGTGAAGGTGGGCATTGGACCGGGCTCCATCTGTACTACCCGTATCGTCACCGGTTGCGGTGTGCCGCAAATTACCGCCGTGGCCAATGCGGTGGAAGCCCTGAAAGGCACCGGCATTCCGGTGATCGCCGACGGTGGCATTCGCTTCTCCGGCGACATCGCCAAGGCGCTGGCCGCCGGCGCCCACTGCGTGATGATGGGCTCCATGTTTGCCGGTACCGAGGAATCCCCCGGTGAAATCGAGCTGTTCCAGGGCCGCTCCTTCAAGTCTTACCGGGGCATGGGCTCCCTGGGCGCCATGAGCAAGGGCTCCAGCGATCGCTACTTCCAGAGCGACAACGCCGCCGATAAAATGGTGCCGGAAGGCATTGAAGGCCGGGTACCCTACAAGGGCAAGCTGAAGGAGATCATTCATCAGCAGATGGGCGGTCTGCGCAGCGCCATGGGACTCACCGGCAGTGCCACCATAGATGACCTGCGCACCAAGGCAGAATTTGTTAAGATATCCGGCGCGGGCATTCAGGAGTCGCACGTCCACGACGTGACCATTACCAAGGAAGCGCCCAACTACCGGTTGGGTTGATCCCGGAACGCGACGAACGGGGGGCTGGTCCCCCCGTTTTTCTATTGCCGTCTGCTCCCCCCACAGGCGGTGTTTGTAACGAGTAGGAAAACGATGACCAAGAACATTCACGATAACCGGATCCTGATCCTGGACTTCGGCTCACAGTACACTCAGCTGATCGCGCGCCGTGTGCGTGAACTGGGCGTGTATTGCGAGCTGTGGGCCTGGGACGTCACCAAGGAGCAGATCCGCGACTTCAATCCGAACGGTATCATTCTGTCCGGGGGGCCGGAGTCGGTCACCGAGGAAGGCAGCCCGCGGGCGCCGGAATACGTGTTCAACGCCGGTGTGCCGGTGTTTGGCATTTGCTACGGCATGCAGACCATGGCCCAGCAGCTGGGTGGCGCCGTGGCCGGCTCCAGCGAGCGCGAATTTGGTTACGCCCAGGTGCAGCGGGTGGCCGACTGTGCCCTGTTCGCCAACATTGAAGACGCCATCGATGACAATGGCAACGCCCTGCTGGACGTCTGGATGAGCCACGGCGACAAGGTCGTGGCCCTGCCCGAAGGCTTCCACAAGGTGGCTCAGACCGGCAGCTGCCCCTTTGCCGCCATGGCCGACGAAAGCCGCCGTTTCTACGGCGTGCAGTTCCACCCGGAAGTGACCCACACCCGCCAGGGTGCCCGCATGCTGGAACACTTTGTGCGTGATATCTGCCAGTGTGACGCCCTGTGGACCCCGGCCTCCATCATTGAAGACGCCATTGCCCGCATTCGCGAGCAGGTGGGCGACGATGAAGTGATCCTGGGCCTGTCCGGCGGTGTGGACTCCTCCGTGGTGGCCATGCTGGTGCACCGCGCCATTGGCGACAAGCTCACCTGTGTGTTCGTGGACAACGGCCTGCTGCGTCTGAACGAAGGCGAGCAGGTAATGGAAATGTTCGGCGACCACTTTGGCCTGAACATCATCAAGGCCGACGCCGAAGATCGCTTTCTCTCCGCCCTGGCGGGCATCGACGAGCCGGAAGCCAAGCGCAAGGCCATTGGCCGAGTGTTTGTGGAAGTGTTCGACGAAGAAGCCAAGAAGCTCAAGAACGCCAAGTGGCTGGCTCAGGGTACCATCTATCCCGATGTGATTGAGTCCGCCGCTTCTGCCACTGGCAAGGCGCACGTGATCAAGTCTCACCACAACGTGGGCGGCCTGCCCGACGACATGAAGATGGGGCTGGTGGAGCCGCTGCGCGAGCTGTTTAAAGACGAAGTCCGCCGTGTGGGCCTGGAGCTGGGCCTGCCCTACGACATGCTCTACCGTCACCCCTTCCCGGGTCCGGGTCTGGGCGTGCGGGTGCTGGGCGAAGTGAAAAAGGAATACTGCGACCTGCTGCGCCGGGCCGATGCCATCTTCATTGAAGAGCTGCGCAAGCACGATCTGTACAACAAGGTCAGCCAGGCCTTCACCGTGTTCCTGCCGGTCCGCTCCGTGGGCGTGATGGGCGATGGCCGCAAGTACGACTGGGTTGTTTCTCTGCGTGCGGTGGAAACCATCGACTTCATGACCGCCCATTGGGCCCACCTGCCATACGATTTCCTGGGCCATGTGTCCAACCGCATTATCAACGAGATCGACGGCATCAGTCGCGTAGTCTACGACATTTCCGGCAAGCCGCCCGCGACCATTGAGTGGGAATAATCACTCGTTAGGTAACAGCTGGCACTAACCGGAATGAAATGACACTTAAGCCCATGTTTACATGGGCTTTTTTGTTTTTAGGGCCTGCACTATCTGGCAATAATTGGCAGCGGGAAGCACGACTTGAGCGTGGTATCGAACTTGGTATTATCAGTGAGCGATGCCATAAGTGAGAGCCAATACCATGCTGCCTTACCTTATGACCACATGGTATCAAATTTCCATAAAGCACTGTTTTTAAAGAAATAAAGAGCAGATTTTTAAGGCTTTTGCAGCATGGTATCAACATCGACTAAGGACCAGACTCATGCTGACCGATACCAAGCTGCGCCACCTCAAGCCCAGAGACAAACTTTACAAGGTGAACGACCGGGATGGCCTCTATGTGGCTGTTACGCCGGCTGGCACCGTCTCGTTCCGTTACAACTACTCCATTCATGGCCGTCAGGAGACAATCACCTTTGGCCGCTATGGGGTAGGGGGCATTACTCTGGCGGAAGCCCGGGAGCAGCTGCATGAAGCCAAGCGCATGGTGGCCGATGGCAAATCACCGGCCAAGGAGAAAGCCCGGAAAAAGGCCCGAGTGAAAGATGCGGAAACCTTTGGTGCCTGGGCGGAGAAATGGCTGAGAGGCTACCAGATGGCGGACTCCACCCGTGATATGCGCCGCTCTGTGTATGCCAGAGAGCTGGAGAAGAAGTTCGGTAATCAGAAGCTCACCGAGATCACCCATGAAGATCTGCGGGCACTGACCGACGCCATAGTAGAGCGGGGCGCACCGGCCACCGCCGTTCACACCCGTGACATTGTGCTCCAGGTATACCGCTGGGCCATTGAGCGAGGGCAGAAGATAGAAAACCCGGCCGAGTCGGTAAGGCCTTCCAGCATTGCCAGGTTTGAACCGCGAGACCGCACCCTGTCACCGGAAGAAATCAAACTTATGTACCAGTACATTGAGCGTATTGGTACATCACCGTCCATTCGGGCAGCGGTAAAGCTGTTGCTGCTGACTATGGTACGCAAAAGCGAGCTGACCAATGCCACCTGGAGTGAAATTAACTTCAGCGAAGCGCTGTGGACCATCCCCAAAGAGCGGATGAAACGGCGTAACCCCCATTTAGTGTTCCTGTCTCGCCAGGCCCTGGACATTCTCATTGCCCTGAAGACCTTCTCGGGTGGCTCAGACTACATACTGCCGTCCCGCTACGACTCTGACTTACCCATGAGCAGCGCCACCCTGAACCGGGTGCTGGATCTGACCTATAAGCTGGCTCAGAAAGAAGGGCAGTCTCTTGCCAAATTTGGCCCCCACGATCTGCGCCGTACCGCCAGCACCCTATTGCATGAAGCCGGCTACAATACCGACTGGATAGAGAAATGCCTGGCCCACGAGCAAAAGGGCGTAAGGGCCGTATACAACAAAGCAGAGTACCGTGAGCAACGTGCAGCCATGCTGCAGGACTGGGCAGATATGATAGGTGAGTGGGTAAACTAATTATGTGAGCTGAAGAGTACTTTAAATAGTATAAAAGTATAAGGCACTGTTTATATTGTAGTTTTGATGATGTAATATATATCTCGGCTCACATGCAGATTTGTTGGTTGCGCTTCGCAACCTGTGACAACATGGTCCGATGGACTCGCCTTCTTGGATATCGCCTAGTCTTGCTGGAAATACTGCTAGCGGCGCGTAGGAGTGCATGTGGGCCAATCTTTCCTTAAATTAAAACCTTTCTTCACATGATCCGAAAAAGACGTTACCTACTTTTGAAGCGAGCAACTACAAAGCCTGAGCTTGCTGATTTAATGAATATCGATCCTTCTTTTTTAACAAGAGTTCTGTATGTAGAGAAAACTAAAAGTCATTATACAGAATTTAAAATTGATAAAAAAAGTGGTGGTTTTCGTACTATATTTGCACCAAGTGCTGAATTAAAAGATATACAGCGATCTTTATCTGATTTGTTGCTTGACTGTAAAGATGTAATTCAGTTCGAGAAGGGGGTCAAGTTTACCTTGTCACATGGATTTGAAAGAGAGAAATCCATTATCACTAATGCCAGTGTACATAGGAATAAGAAGAATGTTCTTAATTTAGATCTTGAGGATTTTTTTGGAAGCATCAATTTTGGAAGAGTTAGAGGTTATTTTATATCCAATAACAATTTTAATCTTGACCCTCATATAGCAACTGTAATAGCACAAATAGCCTGTCATAATAATTCCCTTCCACAAGGTAGTCCCTGCTCTCCTGTAATATCCAACTTAATTGCACAAAGTTTAGATATTAAACTTTCGAAGATTGCTAGAAAAAACGGCTGTTCATACACTAGATATGCTGATGATATAACATTCTCCACAAGGAAAGAAAAGTTTAGCAAGAGCATTGTGAAAGATGTGGAAAATGTGAAAGTTGGCTCGGTAGTATTAAAAGAAATTAAAAGATCCGGCTTTTCAGTTAATGATAAAAAAACAAGAGTTCTATTTAAAGACTCAAGGCAAGAGGCTACTGGTTTAGTTATTAATAAGAAAGTTAGTGTTAAGAGGGAGTACTGGCGAGAAACTCGTGCAATGGCGCATAGTTTATTTAAGAAAGATTTTTTTGAAATTCAAGAGGGAAACTCTAATGCTCGAAAAGGTACTTTATCTGAATTAGAAGGTAGGTTAAATTTCATAGATTCAATCGATCATTATAACAATATCCATGAAGAGAAAAAGCCAGCTCATAAGTATGAGTTAAAAAAACATAGTGGATTGTATGACTATAAAAACAAACTTAACTCTAGAGAAAAAGTGTATAGTAAATTTTTATATTACAAATATTTTATAAGTAGTGAGTTTTCAACGATTCTTACCGAAGGTAAAACAGATAATGTTTATTTAAAATTGGCACTAAGTAGCATGAGGAACCTTTATCCAAAACTAGTAGAGGTAGATAAAGAAACTAAGCTATACCGCCCTCTGTTAAAGTTTCCAAATCTCAATAGTAAAACAAGGTACTTTTTAGATTTAGATGGCGGAGCATCTCATTTTACTCGTTTTGTTCAGAGGTATGTTAAAGAGTGTGAGTATTATGGTGAGCGGAAGCCAAAGTCACCAGTTATAATGATTTTAGATAATGATGATGGCCCTAAGAGTCTTCTTAATCATTTGGCTAATCATGTGAAGTCTTGCCCTAATAATATTGATAGTATAAGGGGGAGTAAACATCTACGTCTTTTCAAGAATCTCTATCTTATTTTGACGCCTTTAGGTGAATACTCAAAAGAGTCAATGATGGAAGATTTATTTGAACCGACTCTTCTGGATACGAAGCTGGATGGTAAGGCATTCTCAAGGAATGACAAATTCGATAGTGATAAATATTACGGGAAGCACGTTTTTTCAACTAAGGTTGTAGCAAAAAATAAAGCCCAAGTTAACTTTGATGGTTTTAAGTATATATTCGATCGCATATTGGAAGTCAATAAACACTATGCTTCCCTAGATAAAGTTTAGTGCTCTAGGCTTTGATTTCTTCTTTGGTCGGTTGATTGCGGTGATTTTTGTTGTGGTGGGAACCTAACCCCGCGCGGCCCGTGTAGGGCTGAAGAGCTGCTTCATTTTAGCCGCTAAAATTATGTCAGATTTTTTTAGCGAGCTCCTGTCGGTAAAGCATGCAGCTTGGCGTGCCGAACCTTGCTTTGTTGTGCCAGTTAGTACGATTTCTGTTTATTTTTAATATGTTAATTTTTATTTTTTAAGAAACTTTAGCGGCTAAAATAATGTGGTGTTTTCTTTTTTATTGCTCGGCTTTGTTTTTAATTAGGAATGTTTAGCTTAACTTTTAATGCCTTTTAATTTTTTGTTTTCGATATATCGAAATTGATTTTAAAGGTGGAAAATTAATTTTATTTTTTATTTAAAAAATTATTTTTGTTGTTAGTATTAAAGTCTCTTCTGGTCTTGGGAGGCAATTACATGCAGACAATGGCACATAAAACACTTATAAACAGGAAAGTTCTTCTGGAGATGATTCCGCTTTCAGCTCGGACAATTTACAACATGGAGCAGCGGGGTGAATTTCCTCGCCGTATTGCGCTAACCAGCAGAAATGTTGCCTGGGATCTGGCAGAGGTTGAGAAGTGGATTGAAGAACGAAAGTCATCTGGCATTCAGGCTATGCGACCCGGTTATTTTATGGGAGGTCCGCGCTATGGCTCTTGATCTCATGTCCGCCTTTACTGAAACACCACCACAGATTGATTATGTCTTGCCTAACATGATTGCCGGTACTGTGGGCGCTCTGATTGCACCAGGAGGAGCAGGGAAGTCGATATTGGCTCTACAGCTTGCCACACAGATTGCGGGAGGCCCTGATTTACTTGGGTTAGGTAAGTTTCAAAGTTATCTATCTGCCTACCGAAGATCCAACTGAGGCAATTCACCATCGAGTACATGCGCTTGGTAAATACCTGACCACCAAGCAGCGAGAAGATGTAGCTAAAGGGCTACTCATTGAACCACTGCTAGGTGAGTGTCCAAACATTATGTGTCCGGATTGGTTTTATCAACTCAGGCAAATGGCTGAAGGCCGTCGTCTGATGATTCTGGACACATTACGGCGTTTTCATATTGAAGATGAGAATGCCAGTGGTCCCATGACTCAAGTAATCGGCCGTATGGAAGCCATTGCAGCTGACACAGGCTGCTCAGTCTTATTTCTGCATCACACCAGCAAAAATTCAGATGCGAGTGGAACTGGTGACCAACAACACGCAGGTCGTGGTTCATCAGTTCTGGTCAATAACGCTCGGTGGCAGTCTTTCTTATCCCGAATGACTCATGCTGATGCCAAGAAGTTAGGAATTGATGATGAACAGCGTGGCTTCTTTGTGAGTTTTGGCATGAGCAAAGAAAACTATGGCCCGCCAGTTGCTGAGCGCTGGTTGCAGCGGCATGAGGGTGGAGTGTTAAAGCGTGTCGAGCTGAAGTCGCGATTTATCAGTAGCGGTAAGGGAAGACTTCAAAGGTTGAAGAACGAGGTTCGCAATGAGCTTTGAACTTACTCATGCTCGGCATGATCCTGCTCACTGCTTGGCTCCTGGTCTATTCCGTAGCCTCCCGCGTAGAGCTAGAGAACGAAAGCGGCTCAAACTAGATGTGACTTATAGCTATGGCGACGATTTGATTCGCTTCTGGGGGCCTGAACCACTGGGTGTGGATGATCTTCGTATATTGCAAGGTCTTGTGGCTATGGCTGCAATTTCAGGTGAGGGTGGACGAGGGATAATGCTGAAAAAAGAAACAGAATCCGAGGTGGGTAAGCAATTACGTGATTTGCTTGATCTTAAGTGGAACGCTATCGAGAAGGACGCTTTGGTTGTAAAGGGTAGTCTCCGTCAGTTAGCACGAGAGGTTGGCTACGCTAAAGATGGTGGGACTCAGAGAAGATCTATACGCGCTAGTATAGAGCGTCTCTGGGCCGTATCTGTCATTGTTGAGCGTCATGGTCAACGTCAAGGTTTTCGTATCTTGTCCGATTACGCGAGTAATGACCAAGAAGATAAATTATTTGTCAGCCTGAATCCTCGATTGGCTGAGGCTGTAATGAGAGGACGTTCATATACCCGCCTCGATATGACAGAGGTTCGGGCGCTTCGGTCTGACCCAGCACGATTGATACATCAGCGATTATCGGGCTGGATTGATGCCGGTAAATCTGGACGTGTGGCATTGGACACCCTCTGTAGCTATGTCTGGCCGGACGAGACAATCAATCCCAACACAATGAAGACGCGCCGTCAGACGGTTCGAAAAGTGTTCACAGAACTGGTTGCTGTAGGATGGATGGTCAATGAATATGCGAAGGGAAAATGGGAGATCAGACGACCAAGTGCTAAGACTAATTGGGCCGGCATAACACCACCTAGACCCCGGCATAACACCACCTAAACCCCGGCATAACACCACCCGTTTCAATCCGTCAGACCTAGGTGGGATAACGGTTTTAAGCCTACTCAGCGAATCGATCTAAGATATTCCAAAGAATATCTACTGTGCGCGGCTTGCCCGCACCATGAGGTACGTTCAAGCCTTGCCAATTAAAACGGCCTGCGGCCGTTGGTTTAACGCCATGAGGGAAAGAGCTCAGACGACGCAATAGTTCTTCTCTCTTGGCGTTCAACCCGACCGAAGGGAGGAAATGATCAAGGTGCTTCGTTCTGTGGTCTCGTGTGCAGGTGCTGAAAGTGTCAATGAAATAGGTTTTGAAGACCATGGGGTTTATTAAGTTATTGAAATTTAAAGTTATATATTTTCTTGTTCTTACTTTGTCCCTATTTTATTGACACTTGAGGGGCGCAAGCTCCGGACTTTATTGACATATGAGGGGCGGTGACAGGAGTAAACAAGGAAACCGGGTGTAAAGCTGTGTATTCCAGTGTGCAGAACACAATAACAGCACTGCAGGAAAACGCTGTGAGATCGCTATTTTACCGTTGTTGGAGCTTTACTGGATCGCTGTCACTGTCGGGTTAACAGTGCATCCAGGCTGCTATGGCAGGAATACACAGCAAAAAACAGAAAAAGACACAGAAAAGCAGAGAGATGCACAGGGCATACACACAAAAACGAATGCTGAGGTGCGGGCAGGATGTGTGAAGTAGTCCCACCATGCAAGCATGGCGGAGTCTCTTCACTGGCCCTTATTCGCACCTGCGGTGCTCAACGTTCATCTTGCCCTGCGGGGCTATAGCGCTTTGCTGGCAACCACAAAGAGGACATCAAGATGGAGGCACAGGAAAACAAAACTACCAGGAAGAGCTGTACCCCGATCAAGGTGTATTGCTTGCCTGAAGAACGAGCGGTGATAGAAGAGAACGCCAGGAGGGCGGGACTGAGTGTGTCAACCTATCTGCGGGAGGTGGGGCAGGGGTATCAGATACAGGGGGTAACCGATGCGGAGCAGGTGCGTGAGCTGGTAAGAGTAAACGGTGATTTGGGTCGCCTGGGTGGGCTGTTAAAACTCTGGCTGATGAATGATGCCAAGGTGGCTGGGTTTGGACCCAATACGATACTGGCGCTTCTGCAGCGTATCGAAACGAACCAGGAACGAATGAGCCACCTCATGGAGTTCATTCTTCGGCCAAGGGCCGAATCATGATTGCGAAACACGTTGCCATGCGCTCACAGGGCAAATCCGATTTTGCCGGGCTGGTGAATTACATCACCGACAAGCAGAGCAAGGAGCATCGGTTGGGCCAGGTTCGGTTGACCAATTGCGAGGCGCAGTCTGTGCGGGATGCCATCAGCGAAGTGCTGGCGACCCAGTTTGCCAACACCAGGGCGAAGAGCGACAAAACCTATCACCTGATTGTCAGCTTTCGGCCCGGTGAACAGGTAGATGCCAAAACTCTGGCCAGCATTGAAGACCGTATTTGTGAAGGGCTGGGCTTTGGTGAGCATCAGCGTATCAGTGCCGTTCACAACGACACTGACAACCTGCATGTTCATATCGCCATCAACAAGATCCATCCAAAGCGCAACACCATTCATGAGCCCTACTACTCACACCGAGCATTGGCTGAGCTTTGTGGCGCAATAGAGCAGGACTACGGGTTGCAACAGGATAACCATATGCCGCACCGGCAGGGTGCTGAGGCCCGGGCAGCAGACATGGAGCGCCATGCTGGCATTGAAAGCCTGATTGGCTGGATAAAGCGCGAGTGTCTGGACGAGCTGAAAACGGCTCAGTCCTGGAGCCAGCTGCATCAGGTGATGAGTGCTAATGGTCTGGAACTTAAAGCACGGGGCAACGGGCTGGTTGTGGCGGCCAGTAATGACGTAACAGTAAAAGCCAGCACCCTGGGGCGGGATTTTTCCAAGCCGAAGCTGGAAGCACGTTTCGGACTGTTTGAACCAGGGCAAATGCAACAAACCAGCCCCCGCCGGACTTACCGTAAAGAGCCGGTGCGACTGCGGATAAATACCACCGAACTTTACGCCAAATACAAGGCTGAACAGGCGACAGCAACGGCTAACAAAACAGCGGCCCTGGAAGCAGCACGGCGGCAGAAAGACCGAAGGATTGGGCACGCCAAGGCCAAAGGCAAAGCGAGGCGGGCAGCCATAAAACTGACCGGCAGCGGCAAGCTGACCAAGAAGTTGCTTTATGCACAAGCCAGCAGTGCCTTGAAAGCCGACATTGACGCCATCCAGAAACAGTACCGGGAAGAGCGCACGGCCATTTATGAAGCCAACGCTCGGTGTACCTGGGCCGACTGGCTCAAGCAGAAGGCCCGGCAAGGTGACACTGAGGCGCTGGCTGCGCTGCGAGCCAGAGAAGCTGCTCAGGGCCTTAAGGGCAATACACTCAAGGGAGAAGGGCAGACCAAGCCCGGGCATACACCGGTGATCGACAACATCACCAAAAAAGGCACCATCATTTATCGGGCTGGCTCCAGCGCTGTACGCGACGACGGCGACCGGCTGCAGGTATCCAGAGATTCCGGCCAGGCAGCTGTGCAGAATGCGCTCAGAATGGCGATGGAGCGCTATGGCAACTGCATTACTGTAAATGGCTCGCCGGAGTTTAAGGCAAGGGTGATCCGTGCGGCTGTGGATGGGCAGTTACCGGTTACGTTTGCTGATCCCGGCCTGGAACAACGCCGTCAGTCGTTGGCCGGGGGCCAGAGCAAAACCGATGGTAAAGCTCGAAGCAGACGCGACGGAGTGCCACCAATCGGCCAGTGTCCGCCATCAATGCGCCGTAACCGGCTGCAAACCTTATCTCAGCTCGATGCATTGAGCTTTGAGAAACGCGCAAGCAGAGCACCCATTCAGCCCAAACCCAGTGAACAGGAACAGCGCAAAGCCAGGTTACGAGCAGAAATGGACGCCAAGAAAGCGAAAAGACAAAAGAAGGGGCGGTCACTGTAGTGCCGTCTTTATTAACCCTCGGGAAGCCTAACCGTTCCCCAGGACAATGACACCGATGTTCAACAACCATGCGGCCGCGCGTTCTAACGGTGTCGCGCAGGTCGGACGCCGGGATAGTAAGTGACGAGCTATCTCAGTAGAGGTCCACATTCACCGCTGATTTTCAGCAGGGGTAGCGTTTGCCATCATTCTGGTAGCTCGCTACAGGTTGGTGAGTGCAACTTAGTCACGACAACACTAAGAGCACTCAATCATGCAAAGAGAACCAATTTTAGCGGCTAAAATGGCTGCGCTCGCTTTTTCAGTCGCCCTGATCACTCCTGTGCCCGTGCAGGCGGGTATTCCCGTGGTGGATAGCACCAACCTGGCGCAGAACACCATGTCAGCGATGGAGGCCGTTGCGCAGACCCTGAAGCAGATTCAGCAATACCAGACCCAGTTGCAGCAGTACGAAAACCAGCTGCAAAACACCATGGCTCCGGCTGCTTACATTTGGGATCAGGCTCAAGCCACCATCAATGACCTGGTTCAGGCAACCAATACTCTTCAGCATTATAAAAATCAGCTTGGCAGCCTGGATGCCTATTTGGGCAAGTTTCAGGATGTGGCCTATTACCGGGGCTCTCCTTGTTTTAATGGCTCTGGCGGTTGCACGCCGAGTGAACAAGCCGCAATGGAAGAAAACCGCCGTTTGGTGTCTGAGTCGCAAAAGAAAGCCAACGACGCACTGTTCAGAGGGCTGGAGCAGCAGCAAGACAACTTGCAGACCGACGCGCGGCAACTCCAGCGTCTGCAATCTGCCGCCCAGGGCGCAGATGGCCAACTGGCCGCCATCGGCTATGCCAATCAGCTTGCCAGCAACCAGGCCAACCAGCTCCTGCAAATCCGCAGCCTGCTGATTGCGCAGCAGAATGCCGTTGGCACTCGAATGCAGGCAGATGCTGACCGCGAAGCTCAATATCAGGCTTCACGCGATAAGCTCTATGAGGGGCTGTCACAGCCAGTCAACCGTTCTCACAGCAAGGAGTACTAAGCATGAAATTCATGATTCAAATGCTGACACTCCTGCTTTCTTTATCCCTCATGGCGGGATGTAGTGAGAAGGAAGAAAACTACGAAAAAACAAACCAACAGCAAGAGCAGTGCGAAAAACAGGACGGGACTATCTACGATAGCCTGAAAGAACCGGTGGATCGCTCTAAGAGCAAGGAGTTCTGATATGAAAACAGTACTCCTTCGCTTTGGGGTAGCACTGCCCTTTGCTTCCATTTCACCAGCCGCCTTTGCCCAAATAGATAAAGGGGGTGTGTTGAATGAAGTTTCGGACCGTTTTTTAACTGAAAGCTCAAATTGGGCGACAACAATTACTGATCATGCGTCCTGGATATTCTGGACACTGGTTGTTATCTCAATGGTCTGGACATTCGGCATGATGGCATTGCGTAAGGCCGACATTGGCGAGTTCTTCGCCGAGTTTACCCGTTTCACCATTACTACCGGGTTCTTTTGGTGGCTGTTGGTCAATGGGCCTGGCTTTGCAATGGACATTATCAACTCGTTGAGAAATATCGCGGCTGAAGCATCCGGTCTGCCAAGGGGGTTGAATCCGTCCACGCCGATAGATATTGCGTTTGACATTATCGCTAAGGCAGCGAGTAGCTATAGCATCACTAGCCCTATGGACAACTTGTCCATCTTCCTGATCACGCTTGCAATATTGGCATGCATGGCCATTGTCGCGGCCAACGTTCTTCTTGCCCTAGTTACGGCATGGATTATTGCTTACGCGGGAATTTTTGTCTTGGGCTTCGGTGGCTCGCGCTGGACCTCTGACATTGCTGTCAACTATTTCCGGAGTGTGGCCGGTATAGCACTCAAAATCATGACAATGACACTACTGGTTGGGATCGCTGTTTCTATTATCGATGGTTATCACTCCGACCTTTCAGAAGGTGCGCCAATGGACGAATTGTTGGTCATTTTCGTTGTGTCCCTTGTCATGGTTATTCTCGTTAACTCCGTACCAAACGTGGTTGCAGGTTTGATCCCTGGCGGTGGTGCTGCTGCGAGCGCTGGTAGTTCATTCAGTGCAGGGGCCTTGATTGGTGGGGCTGTCGGTGCCGGTGCAGCAGTCGCATCGGGTGGTGCTGCGCTTGGAAGCGCTGCAATGTCCGGAGTGACTAATATGGCCGGTGGAGCTAGTGCTGTAAAAGCAGCCTTTCAAAAGGCGCAATCAAGTATGGCCGGTGGAGACATGCCTAGCTTCGGCGGTAGCTCTAGTGATACCGGCGAAAGCTGGGGTGGTAGCACCACTGGCAGCGATAACGCGAGCACGGGTGATACGCCATTTGCCCAAGCAGCAGGTTTTTCCGGGGCGGGCAGTTCCAGCTCTGGCGGTGAGTTTGGTAGGGTAGCTTCTCTAGCAGCCGGAACGGCTGGTGAGCTTGCTAAAGGGGTTGGGGCAAAGATGGCCGGTAGTTTTCAAGACAAGGCTAATCAGACCCCCGGCGGACGCCTAGCATCCTCGATTCGTGAAAGTATGGAGCCGAAGAGTGATAACGATTCTGGTAGCGCTGATCAGGTGAGTGATACCGCATCGTTCGACAGCGATAGTTTGAGCGGTGGCAATGGCGGTTGGGTAAACCAAACAGGCGGCTTTGATGCTCTGTCCCGCGAGGACCAGGACGAGGCCCGCCAATCACACGCTGAGTGGCAAGCACGCGACCCGGAAAAGCACACCTTCGACGTCGGGGACTATGTTTCGTATGCCCAGGAACGCCAGCAGGAACGTAATGAGGAGGTTGCCAGCTTTGTGAACCGCGATCGGCAAGATACGTAAGGAGATAAGACGATGAAAGAACATAATTTCATGGCTGCCCTGGATATGATCGACAAAGACCAAGAACCCCGCACTGAAGTAGATTTTTTGCTGGTTGACGAACCATCGACCGAGGAAGAGAAAGACACCGAAGCGGAGATTGCGGCCTTTGTGAATCGCCCGGACCCTACTGGCCGGGTGGGGGCATCGAGCAGCGCACGCATCAGCAATGACGCAGGGGCTGGAATTGGGAAAACCCCGTTTTCAGAAGCGGCTGGTTTTTCCAATACCGGCCTATAGAAAGCACACGGGCCGGTGATGGTGCACCGGCCCGCATTTCCACATACCACCTGTCAGAGAGGTGATACATGACAACCGCACATACTATCGAAGCACAGCAAGCAATTCATTAGGCAGCGACCGAGCTGGTTGCATTGGAGTTCATCGACTAGGAGACCGCTTGGAAGGTTTTGCACGTCATATAGGCGGTCTCCAATATTAATATGATGATGGTTGGTGCTAATTACTTACATTTAATTTGAAATGGATATTTTGCTTTTTATCTTTGCTTCTATGGCACTATACAAATCTATATCCTCTGCAGGCGTTTCGATAGAAACAATTAAAGAGTAGCGAGATAGTTTTTTATATCTTTCCAGTTTTTTTCGAGTTCGCCACCAACCTGTTGCGGGGTATACTGCTAGCAAGCCACGCTCTGCTAAATCAGCTGCAGTCCCCTCCCAAATATCTTTGTGAATCGAGCCTTTGTTTCGGGATTCACCTAATAACCAGTTGGGGTCTGAAGGGGTTTGAAGTGAACCTTCTTCTTCATCTCTTGCAGCTCTACTTAACCTACTAAGGAAACTCTTCCTAGACTCGGTTGGACGTTTAACATCAAATCTCAACTGGTGACTAGGGTATCTATATTTGCTAGATACATTTCTACTTGATGGATTAGGCTCAATGAAATATGAAAGAGTAACTGTCATCTTTACTGTGGTATCGCCAAGTTGAAGAAGTTGTTCCTTTGGCCAAGGGATGTCATGAATATGCATATCTCTAGTTGACGGCTCTTTCCCTTTCAACTTTTCAAAAGGTTGCAATTCGTCTTCAACTATCATAGCTAACGAGTTACTAGCACTCCATAGTGCTTTCTTGATATTGGGAACTCCATATCCTACACATCTAACTAAGTGCTGTGCTTGCTTACGTTTAGTGTAATTAGTGTAAGAAAACTGGTTTATCATATTGTCAGTCCATTCGGCTGAATGAACAATCAATGCTCTGATAGTCTCCGGTCTAAAATTTGGATAGTTTGCATATAGTTCAGCTGCAAATTTCGATGCTAGTGCAGTAGCCGCACTTGTTGCATTGAAAGTAGAAAATAATCGTGTCTGAATGTCATGATGTGTACTCAGAAGTTGTAGGCTTGAAATTGAGGCTGCTGAGTAGGCATCTATACCCATGTTCCCTCCCTCAAAAACAACTTCGGGTTTTATAGGCATATCTTTAGACCAAGTAGCCGAAGTGGTACTATATGGGCTTAGTCCACCATTTGGTGCAAGAGGTGAAAAACACATTGCATCATTATCAGTGATGTCAACTTTATTAGTGTATGCACCAATAGTTAAAGCATTCCATGACTGGCCTGGATCATGAATATCTTGTAATTCATTGTATTGGGGGTATTCTTTTAACTGACTTAAATCATCTCCAGTATTACCTGCACATACAATGAATAATCTTTGGTAAGAGTTTTCTCCAAGATAGTCCACACATAATGAGTCTAACTCAGAAGACCATGCAGATGGTTTACCTCTATCTCTAGAGTCTTTCGCTGATAATGCCATGGTATAAATGCGTCTTCTGTCGAAGTTTTCGATTTCAGACAAAGAAATACCATCTGCGGTTATTTGTCCTAAATGCTTACCTTCGTTATCACCTGGATAACGTAATAGTTTTATAGACTCTAATTTATGATTGACCTTTATCTCACCAGAGTGTTCTAGAACTGATGCTAAATCTCCCCATATAGCTAAGCCAGCCATTGCTGTACCATGCCCGTTGCTATCTGCTTTATCCCAATTCGAATCTACAGTAAAAGTATCAGCTGTGTCAGCATATGAAGATAAAAGAGGGTGACCTATGTTCACACCTGTATCTAATATAGAAACATATGGGGTTTCTTTATCATGCCTTGGCTTGCTTATTACTCTTCTTTCAAGATCATCAATCCATTGGCGTTGCTCCTTAATACTTAAGGAATCAAAAAACTCTGCTGTAGTTTTAGATTTTCTTATTTCAGATATTTTGCTTAATAAAGCAGATGAGTTTGCTAGGGATTTTATTGATGTTTTTACAAGTAAAATTGTTCTCTCAGGAAACTCGAGAGTGCTATCTGAGACTTTAATTTCATTGATAGCGCATAACTTTTTGAAGTCATCAATTACGGATAATCTATCATCAGCTACAGGCAACCAAATCTCAAACCAGTGTACTTCTTCAACAGAGGATGGAAATAAATCAGGGCTGTCTGTCCAAAGGTTTTCAACTACTGTATTTCTAATTTTGGAAATTGCATTTAAAAGAGAGGCGTGTTTAGGTCCTGAGCTGTTATCTTTTGTTGTGTCTAAGTAATCTGATATCTTTTTTTCTAAACTTTTGAACTTACCTAATGGGACTAATATGTTGGCAATAAAGGTATTTTCTTTTTTTATTACACTTAATAATTCGATGCCTGCACGAACATCTGCTAGCTTTTCAAGGCTCAACTCAATGTCAGGGAAGCTTTCAAATGTTAGCTGTACGCCAAGAGGTGAGTCTAGTTCAATATTTTCCACCTCTTTAGTGAGTTTTATTTCAGCGTTCTTTGCTAAAGATAGCTGTTGAGATAGATTTTCTCCATGAGTGTTTCTATCTCTAATTGGGATTTTTGTTTTTGATACAACCATTCTTGGGTATGTGTATTTTTGTGACTTTCCGATGTTCCCTAAAAATAAGTGTTTTTTATTCTTCATTATCCTTGCTCACTAAATGTTACAAGATGTTTTTTCTCATTTCCTTTCTATCTAATATAGCTTCTTTTACTGAGGCAAATGATATTCGGTCTAAATTGTGAATTAACATCTCTTTGATAGCTTCTTCTGCGGCTCTTGTAATTTCGGCACTGCTTAATTCTGCGGCTACTTGTGCTAGCTTCTTCCATTGAAAGCCTTTTGCCACATATGGCTGAAGTCTATTTTTAAATAAAGTTATTATCTCTTCATCATCTGGTAGCTCATACCTAATTACATCATCGAAGCGTCTAAAAAGAGCGTTATCTAAAATTTCAATATGGTTAGTAGCACAAACTATTAAGCTGTTTGACTCATCTTGTTCTATCATTTGCAGAAAGCTATTTAGAATTCTACGAGCTTCGCCAACATCATTTTGTGCGTTTCGTTGTGAGCCTAAGGCGTCAAACTCATCGAAGAAATAAACCCCCCGAACGTCATTTATTGCATCAAATACTTGCCTTAGTTTTCCAGATGACTCTCCTAAGTATTTTGTAATTAATGCATCAAGCCTTACTTGAAAAAGAGGGTAATCTAACTCTCCAGCTAATATTGACGCCGTAAACGTTTTACCAGTGCCTGGTGGTCCTACTAATAAAACCTTTCTGCGAGGGGACAGTCCATGACTCTTTAGCCTTGTCATAAACTTTTGCTCTCTGATTAATCTCTCTAGCCTAACTTTTAGAGCGTCTTTTGCAATTAAATCACTTAGCTTATTTTTAGGCTGAGATGCGAAAAGTAATCCGCTTGAATCTTGGATGCCTTTTGCAATAGAAATAGGAGCATTTTTTTCTACATTAGATTTTTTTTTGGCTTTTAGAATTATATCGCGGAGCTCTTCGGCTAACTTACCATGACCATTACGCGCTTCATGTGCTGCCATTTGTAAAGCAACAGACATAAAACGGTCCTCATCCTTCTCTAGATGTGACTGTAAAAGTGCTTTTAGTTGCTCAGAACTGGCCATGAGTGCCTTCTATAAATCAATTTATATAGTCAAATACTCTTATTTTCGCATAGTAATCTAAAAATATCCATAGCTTTACTGACTTATGGATAAAGTGTGTGTCTCAGTATGTAGACAAAGTATAGGCGCAAGGTGACGAAGGCTACTGTGGAGGTTGCGCTGCGGTAGCGCTTGCCAGTGCTTACCATAGATAATCAGCTTTCTAGTACCCAGACTGAGCTTACAATCACCATAGCCATAGGAGGGCAGCACCTTTGAATCAAGCTGGCACGTTTTTTGTCGGAGTAACGGCGAGAGATAAAGCATGTGCTATGGTCTGGTCGAGATCCCGCCCCTCAACTTCGGGTTATTGAAATATGTCTTTTGTTACCAAAATGTAGTAGGAGATTAAAGCTCCCCGTCTACGATTAACAGATGCAAGCGATACGATAGCGGTAAAAAGTAAGCAAAAACTTATAAGACTGTGAACACAGTATTTTGCTCGGTATTGAACCAGTCTCATTTTATAACCTGCTGATTTATAATGATAAAATTTCAATGTCAATCATCGGGTGAGACCGGCTATGGCCGAATGAATAAAAAAGCCACTGTAATGCAGGGGCTTTTTGTTGTGTGGTCTCAATCAGCAGGCTGTAGTGTCTTGATCGGTGGTTGCGGGTGCTGCCTGGCTTGGGCTAGATCGTAGTTCATCTGCATGGTGAGCCAGGCACGGGCCGTGCTCACCCCCGCCATTTCCAGACGAAGAGCAAGATCAGGGCTGATCGCCGCTCGGCCGTTCAGTACACGGGACAGAGCTACACGGGACATGCTCAGTCGCTCAGCCGTTTCCTTGACGGACAGGCCCAGCTCAGCAATAACGTCTTCGCGCAGCAATTCGCCAGGGTGTGGAGGGGTCATCATCATGGCTTTCTCCATTGTGGTATTCGACATAGTAGTAGAGGCGCGGTATGTGAACCGGTGCCTGTATCGTTCAGGGTCTCCGCTCCTCTTGCAGTTCTTGGTGTTCACGTTTATGATTTGTTCATGATTCATGAACGGTGATGATGTGTGAACACTAACGCGACTCTGCTGATGCTGGCCATGGATAATCTGCCCTCGCATATTCAAGGAGAGTGCACCTTTGACCCACAGCCGGATGGCAAGCCTTACACCGATGCCCAGGTCACCCTGACTGTACGCGGCGAACGCTACCAGTTTAGCGCTGAAATAAAGCATATCCACCGTAAAGAAAGCCTCACAGCACTGCTGGACGCTGCTCATCCCAACACTCTGTTGGTGTGCAACAGACTGACTGCTCATCTCGCCGACTTTTGCTCCAGCAACGCTATCAACTTCATTGATGAAGCCGGCAACGCCAGGGTGAGCTGTAACGGGCTGAATCTGTGGATCGAGGGGAAAAACAGCTCTGTAAGTCACCTTGCAACTCAGCAGCAGGCAAAGCCGGGGTTGGGCTTTATGAAGCTGTTGTTTGCCTTGTTGGCCCAAGAGGATGTGTTACATCTACCGTTTCGAACCATTGCCGAGATGGCAAATATTTCATTGGGCATGGTCAGCAAGGGTTTTAAACAGCTGGAGTCTGAAAAGCTTGTCAGTCTGGGCAGTACCCGGCGCATTCTTGATAAAGAAGCCCTTTACCATATCTGGATTGAACACTATCGCACGGTACTAAGACCAAAACTAGGTGGGCTAAAACTGGTTGCTCCTGATGATTGGCGAGAGATCTCCTTAACACCCAAGGATTGCTGGGGGGGAGAAGTGGCCGCCGATGAACTGACGGGTTATCTACAGCCTTATGAGTTACAGCTTTTTACCTTTGAGCCACTACAGAAAAAGCTTGCTCTGCTCAAGGCAAAGCCTGACCCTGCCGGTAGACTCTGGTTGATTCCGGCATTCTGGGGAAAGGAGCTGGATGTCAATATCAACGCCAGGGCATTACTGGCTGTTGCCGAACTGCTTGCAAGCAGCGATAGCCGAAACAAAGAGGTTGCCGAACTCATCAATGAGCAATATCTACACCTTAAAACACTCCCTGAAACCTGGGTTTGAGCCTGTACTGACACTAATCACCCGCACAACCAGGCAAACCGGAGTGCCATTTTTTGTTGCTGGGGCAACGGCGAGAGATCTCGTTCTGTATCATGTATTCGGGCGGGATCCCGGTCGTCAGACCCGGGATATTGATACCGGTATTCTGGTGCCAGATTGGAACGCTTTCTCCCGAGTAAGACAGGCTTTGCTGGATGCTGGTTTAACCGTAACCAATAGAGTCCATCGACTTAAAGACCCCGACAGTGGCTTGCCAATTGATATTATTCCATTTGGTGCCATAGCCGATGACGCAGGTGAAATACAGTGGCCACCAGAGCATGCTGTCACCATGTCGGTGGCTGGATTTCAGGAAGCTTACGATGCCGCCTTATCAGTAGAGTTAGGGCAGGGCGATACCATCAAAGTCGCGTCACTGGCCGGGCTGACTCTGCTAAAGTTGATTGCCTGGCAGGAGCGGGGAAACGAGAGCAGCAAAGACGCGGCTGACTTTTTAACCATTTTGCTTGAGTACCAGCATGTTCAGGAGGATCGTCTTTGGGAGCCTTATATCCCGGGGGAGCGCATGGAGTATGATACCGAGAGGCAGGGGGCTTTCCTGCTCGGGTACGACTTGAAGATGATCTTGTCTGAGCCAGCCACCAACCCGGAGACCGTCAGCCGGATAATGGCATTGGCGGCTGATATTGATGGACTGGTCGGGGCTCAGTTCAGGAGTCAAAATCTCTGCAGTTACGAGAGGATAGAGCAGCTCCAACGTGACTTTTGGTCGGGACTGGAGTTGTAAGAACAGTCTCCACTCAGTTAAAAAACCAGAAAATTCTGAACATGGTATTTTTCTTGGTATCGAAGAGTTGTGGTGTATTAAGCTACTGATATTTAAGGTTTTAAACACTCTGTAAATAATGGAGTGGAAGTGACAGACACGCGTCGGCAATGTCTGGTACCGACTGGCAACGGCAGGTACCAGGTATTCATAAGATAGAGAAGGTTGGCCCTTCCGCGGGAAGGGTAGCGAACTCTTGGGGGAAAGCAGCCTTGTGAAGAATATCTTTGGGAGAGGTGCTTGCTTCAAGTTATTGATCGTCGAGTTTGGCTGACATGGGGATTGAATGCCTTTGTATTCAGGTAAGCATAATGCTGGTAACGCAGTTTTTTACGCTTTTGATTCTGGCGGAGGTGGTACAGGAAACATCAGCTCTGCTCTTACCCCGTGATTCAGCCATTCCAGAGACAATTGCCAGCCAAGCCGATCACAGATTTTTTGCACAAGCATCAGTCCCAGCCCAAAGCTGCTATCACTATCTTCGGCTAGGTATTCGCTATTATTACGAATGACGATGCGCTGGTTCGTCACGGTAAGTGTGATGGTGCCCCTTTCTGTAAACTGATAGGCGTTGCGTAGAAGATTGGCCAATACGATACGCAATGGAACAAGAGGCAGGGGTTGCACCGATCTCGCTTCTGGATAGTCCCGCTGCAGCTGTACTTCTTTGCCCTGAAGCAGATATGCCAGTTCTTCACTGATGTCGTCCAGTAACCTTGCAGGATCAACAGAAGATATGGATGGCGGGGTGTCGTTTTCCCGGCTTAACCAGAGCAGGGTTCCTGTTAGCTGCTGCATGTTTTGGCTGGCTCGGTTTATCCGTTCCATCGGACGCTCGAACGTTGTCGGTATGCCTACCCGCTGAAGTAATTCCATATTCGCTCGGATGATAGCGATTGGCGTACGTAATTCATGGCTGGCGTGCCGGACGAACTGGTGCTCGCGCTCCATAAGCCCCGCGATCCGATCAAAGGCATTTCGGAGTCGCTCTGCAATGCTGTTTAGTTCGTGGAAGCGGAAGTCTGGTACCGGCTGCTGGATATTTTCAAGAGACAGGCTCTCAGCCCAGTCTGCCAGCTTCTGTGTGTAGTGGTTGATCCGGCGATTATAGATCCAGATAGCCACCAGCATGATCAGCAGATAGCCACCGGCCAGGTAAAATTTCAGCTGCCAGGTCTGATCTAAATCCGCCTGTTCCTCTTTGGTCAGCAGGTTGCTCTGATAGTCGGAAATAACGAACAGGCGCCGCTGATCAGGTAGCAGGTGCAGGTAAACAATCAGGTAGCGCGAGTCCTGCCAGTCTTCCTCACCCCAGTGATAGTCGCTGAATTGTCCGGGTTGCAAGGTATCCGGATCGATCAGTTGTCGATAAAACTCAGGTGCGTTATCCAGATTATCTAGGAAGGAGCGAATTGATGATGAGTTCGACAAGGGTGTCTCAAGATTTTGTCGGTATTTGGCCTCGAAGGACCGGGCTTCCATCAGTAGTGCGCCACCGACCGCTTCATCCAGCCCCTTGATGAAGAAAAATTCAAACGCAATAGAGAAGGCCAGCGCTGTTATCAACGCCAGCCCTGACACGTAAAGGGCCAGTTCCCGACGCATGGTGCGTCGCTGCCGCTTACTGTTCCGGGGTTGCATCACGGATCGCAAATCCCTGTCCTTTAATCGTGTGTATCAGGTTTTTATCGAAAGGCTTATCAACTTGCTGCCTCAGATGGAACATATGTACTTTCAGGCTGTTACTGTCAGGTGGTTCATCCGGCCACAGAGCCTGTTCCAGTTGGCTTCGGCTCACGACCGCTGGGCTCGCGCGCAGCAGCGTTTCCAGAAGAACCAGGCCGGAAGGTTTCAGTTTAAGCAGGGTGCCAGCACGGCTGACGGTGCGGTTATCCAACTCCAGTGTAAGGTCGGCCAGACACAGTTTGCGCACCTGGCCACTGCGTCGTTTGGCCAGCGCCCGAACCCGCATGATCAGCTCTTCCATTGCGAAGGGCTTCACCAGGTAGTCGTCAGTGCCGGCACGGAAACCGGCGACTTTATCGTCCAGCGTGTCCCGGGCGGTGAGCATCAGTACCGGAATGTCTATTCCCTGTTGTCTGAGTTTTTCACACAGGCTCAGGCCGTCGATCTGTGGCAGCATAAGATCCAGCAGCAGCACGTCATAACGGTTAGAGGTTACGAGTTGCAGTCCCGCCTGACCGTTGTAGGCATGATCGACACAGATATTTTCCAGCGCCAGATAGTCGGCCACCGACGCGGCCAGATCACGGTCATCTTCTACCAGTAATACCTGCACAGCCTGATCGCTCATGACATGGTTTCCATCGTCGTTTTTGATGTGGTGCTGTGTTTGCGGCGTTTCTTTCGCCATTGACGAATAGTCAGGTCCTCACTGATCAGCACCAGTGCTGGTATCAGGATCAGGGTGATCAGCGTTGCGAACAGAATCCCATACCCCATTGCGACGGCTGCCGGAATCAGGAACTGGGCGTTCTCGGCGGTCTCCCAAATCAGCGGAATAAGGCCTGCGTAAGTCGTTATTGAGGTCAGTACGATAGCCCGCATCCTGCTACAGCCAGCTTCCACCATCGCCAGTCTGGTTGGTTTCCCCTGCAGTCGATTCTCATTGTAGCGGCTGATCAACAGGAGGCTATCGTTAACCACGACTCCGGACAATGCCAGGATGCCAAAAAGCGACAACAGACTCAGCGGAATATCGTGCAACCAGTGCCCCAGCAGGGCACCGATCACACCAAAGGGGATAGCACTCATAATCATCAGCGGCTGCAGGTATGACTTCAGCGGGATCGCAAGCAACGCGTAGATCGCAATCAGTGCAACCAGAAAAGCGCCTTTCAGCGAGTTGGTGGTTTCTGCTTCTTCCTGCGCTTCGCCGCCAAACCGAATGGTCAGGCCCGGATAATCCCGTTGCAGTTGGGTCAGCAATTGAGCGTCGATACTGGCGATTATTTCCGCGGGGGCGGCAATCGCTTTATTCACATTGGCGGTGACCACTGCGACCCGGCTTCGGTCAGTTCGCTTAATCTCATCGGCGACATACCGGGTGGAGATATCCGCAACTGTGCTCAGCGCGACCGTCCGGCCGTCCGGGGTGCGAATACGAGCCCGCTGCAGATCATCCAGTTGTTGGCGTTGATCCTGTGGGTAATGCACTTTGACCTTCATCTCGTCCCGGCCACGCTGTATGCGCTGCACCTCATACCCCTGATAGGCTTGTTGGATCTGGCGTGCCAATAGGGCGGTGGTGATTCCCATCGCCTCACCGGCCGGCCGTAGTTGGAGGTCGATCTGGGCCTGGCCGGTTTTCATGCTGTTTTCGATACCGGAAACACCGCTGTAGAGTGCCAGCGCTTCCTGTACTTTTGTGGCGGCCTGTTGCAGGGTTTGCGGTGACTCCGCAGCCAGTTCAATACTGATATCTGCGGCACCTTCCCAGGTGGTGACAAATTTCAGCTTACGCACGGCCTCCAATGCACCGACTTCCTGTTGCCATAAATCAGCAATCTCCTGAGTGCCGAACGGGCGCTGATCGCGGGGCGACAGTCCGGCAATGACAGAAGCACTGCTATCACCGGATAGTGTCATCAGGTTAGGGATGGGAGGCTGAGACAGCTGGTACTCATCCTGCAGGCGCTGATTAAGGCGAGCGGCGGTCTGTTCAATCTCGATCGCCTGTTTCTGAACCAGACCGTAGCCTGCCTGCGGATCCAACTCCAGTTGCACTTCGATAAAGTCGCTCGGAATATCGGGGAAAAAGACTGCGCGTATCTGGCCGGAAGGCACCATGCCACCGACGATAATGAATAGACTGATTGCCAGCATCAGCGCAACGTAGCGGAAATTCAGAACCTGATGAACAAACGGCCGATAGATGTTGCGGGTAAAGTACGTCAGACCCCGACTGACCTGAGTCTGCAGCCATTGCCAGCCGCAGCTCACAGGATTCCGGGCCGCGCCACTGTCCATTTTCAGGTGTGCCAAGTGAGCGGGAAGAATCAGTTTGGATTCCACTAGCGAAAAGATCAGGCAGAAAGCGGCCGCGTAGGCAAAGAAGCTGAAGATCTTACCCATCTCCCCTTCAACCAGAGCCAACGCCAGGAAGGCGACTATGGTAGTTAACACTCCGAATACCGTCGGTGTGGTGACTCGCTGGGCTCCCCTGATAGTCGAGTTGAGGCTTGCACCGTAACGCTGACGCTCACTATAGATGCTTTCGCCCACGACTACTGCATCATCTACGACTATGCCCAGTGCGATGATAAAGCCGAAGGTAGTCATCTCATTGAGGGTCATATTGAATAGCCGGGCATCCATCAACAGCATCGCGCCGGCGAAAATGACGGGCAGACCAGCCCCGACCCAAAATGCAACCCGAATATCCAGGAACAGGGCTAACAGCAACATGACCAGGGCGATCCCCATTACACTGTTTTTCAGCAGCAGGTTAAGACGGGCGCCGATATACAGACTCTGATCATTCCAGATCTTGGCGGTAATGCCTTGCGGCAGGCTACCACTGAAACTGTCGATCTCCTTTTGGACTGCTTCGCTGATGGCCATGATGTTGGAGCTGGAGTACATCTTGATGTCCAGCCAGATCGCCCGCTCACCGTTGAACCGTGATAGCACGCCCGAGGGTTCATAGCTGTCCCGGACTGTCGCGACGTCGCCCAGAGTCAGGCGTTGACCATCTCGGGTCTGACGAATCACAATCGCCTCAAAGTCGCGTAGCCGGTAAAGTTGCTGGTCGGCTTTGACGATCATTGAGCCTTCCCGGCTGAATAGTTCACCACCGGCCACTGTGAGTGATGAGGCGGCGACCTTTTCGGCAATATCGCTGATGGTCAGGTTTAGTGCCTGGAGTCGGTGCTCATCAACCTCGATGCTGATCTCCGGTGTTTCCCGGCCATTGGTGTTAACCCGTTCAATGGCCGGATTGTTCAGCAACAGGGTGCGTAGCTGACGGGCGGTTTCCTGCAGCACATCCTGAGGAACATCGCCGGCCAAATGCACCGATACCGCATCTTCAAGATAGGTGGCTTTGGTGATGACCGGGCGTTCCGCCTCGGCGGGTAGAGTCGAGATGCCGTCGATCCGGTTTTTGATGTCCCGGTACAGCGTATCCAGATCGTACCCGCTGCTGCGCTCGACCGTGATACTACTGCCCTCTGTGTTGGAGATGCTGCTGATCTTTTTGATACCCTGAATGCCTTGCAGGGCCTCTTCGAGTTTGAGAGTAATACCCTCTTCTGCGGAGCGTGCAGAACCACTGTCGTAGCTGACAGAGATGCTGACACTGTTAGGCGGTACTGGGGGGAAGGCTTCAACCCGAAGGTTAAGAGCGCTCATGACGCCAGCCACTAAAATCAGTAGCATCAGCAGATTAGCCGCGACAGGATTGGCGGCAAACCAGGCTACCCAGCCTTTATGGCCAAGATCATTCATTGGGTGTTTCCTCAGACAGAACAGGCTGAACCGCCATTCCCGGCAGATAGCTGGCCAGTGGTTTGATAACCAGTGCGATCTCCGCCGGCAGTGACATCGCAGGAATGTAGTGCAGCCCCTGAGTACTGAACAATGGTGTTGCCGCATGCCTTTGCAGTCGGTTTTCGGTCACGGTCCAGATATAGCCATCAGCCGTGAGCGCGGTGGCCGGAATCGCAAACAGATGGCTGTGCGGTTGCCCTTTCAAGCTCACTTCCACGAAACCGCCGCTGAGCAGGGGAGGCGATTGTTTCAGAGGGTCTGCAACGTTGACAGTCAAACTACGCTGTCGAGTTTCAGTGTTAATCGCGGCCGATAGCTGGCTGACCTGTCCCTGCCACCGATGTGCTGGCTGGTCCGGGTCACGCAGCTGTACCTCAACCTGCTGAAGATCGTCAGGAAGTTGTTGCCATTGCAGGCTGGACAGTGTCAGCTCTAATTCTGCACGGTTGGTACCTCGCAGGGTTGCGACCGCAGCCCCGGACTCAATGTAACTTCCCAGAGTTGCTGAGCGGTCTATCACCACGGCATCAAAGGGGGCTCTGAGAGTGGTTTCTTCCAGATCCCGTTGTGCACGCTGAAGTGTCTTCCTGGCAGCAACGACCCGTGACTCCGCCAGCTTTAATTGCGGTTTTCTCAACACCAGATCGCTGGGGGGTGCCTGAATCCCTGAGCGCTGCCAATCCCGTTCCGCTTGTTTCTGCTGACGACGTTCCTGCATCAGCGTTAATTCGGCATCGGCCAGTGCCTGACGGGCATTGGCTACCGCTTCCTCATAACTGGTAGTATCCAGTTTCAGTAACGCTTCGCCTTGTTTCACTGGATGGCCATTTTGAAAGGCGTCCGAGCGCCAGGTAACTCGACCGGAAACCAGACTGCCTAGCTTAACTTCATCCGTTGCACGCACTTCGGCATAACCTTCAATGCGGCTCTGATAGGTGCCGCTCTTTAGTGAGAGAACGGTGACCCGGGGCAGTGTTGCCGGTGCTTCATATTGTTCCGGTTGCGGCTGGTTGCTGATAGCAAAGTTGGTATAAAGCAGCGCCAACGGGATCGTACACAGTGCCAGACCGGTTAGCGTGATAGGCAACCAACGACGTTTCTGTTGCATGATATTCTCTCGTGATTCAGATACTCATCCCCAGCGCCAGGCCGAGGGTGATACGGTTAAACAGACGGTTCTGGCGAACCTGGAGAAGCTGTATGCGGGCCTCAAAAGCAGTCTGCTCGGCACTGATTAGATTCAGGATGTCGCCTACGCCATCACGGTACAGCGAACGGTAGTGATCGAGGCTGGTTTGCGAATGTTGCAGGGCTTGTGCAAGGGCTTTTTCCTGTTGAGCCAGGGTCGCTTCCAGGTCGAGCCCGTTGTCCACTTCGTTTACCGCATCCAGCAGTGTTTGCTGATACTTGAGGTAGCTCAGTTCGGCATCCAGCTGGGCTATGTCTGCCTGGGCTTTTAGACGTTCGGAATTGAACAGTGGTGCCGTCAACTGCCCGAGGAGACTCCACAGCGACGACCCTTTGAGTAATTGATCCAGATCTTGCCCTGTATCGGAGAGAGTGGCCTGCAATGAGAACCCGGGTAGCAGCTGCTTGTAAGCTTTGGCAGCACTGTGATCAGCGGCCTGAATTCTCAGATAGGCGGCTTGCAGGTCGGGGCGACGAGCCAGAACGGTACCTGGAAGTGATATCGGCGGTGTGGTGATATCCGGTGTCACCGTGATCTCTGGCGGTTCACTGTTATTGCTGACGCCGCGCAGCAGATTTAACTGCCTCAAGGCCACTCGTTGCTGGTTCTGACGCTCAATAAGGCTGGCCTGAACGCGAGCCGTTGCGGCCTTTGCCGTCGCCAGATCCGCTAGGTTACCCAATCCGCTCTGATAGCGATCCAATATTACAGCGCGGTTGTTTTCAGAACTTTTTAGCCATTGCTGCTCAGTTTCGATGATCTGCTGGCGCAGACTGATATCCAGCCAGCTTTGCACGGTGCGGGCCGCCAGAGAGTTGCGTGCAGCGTCATAGTCGAGTTTCTGCGCTGCCGCAGTTTGCTGTGCTGCCGCCTGACCATCAGCCAGGCGGCCCCAGACATCCAGCTCCCAGTTCAGATTCAAAGCCAGTGTATGACGAGTACTGATCTCTTGTTCTTTTGATCGCTGGCTGGTCAGTAAACCCGTCAGTTCCGGTTGACGGGCTGCACGTTCAGGAGCGATCAACAGTTGTTGCTGTCGTAAACGCAGGGCGGTTTGTTGCAAATCCAGGTTATTGTTAAGCGTTTCATCGATAAGCTGTTTCAATTGCGGTTGCCGGAACAGATCAAGCAGCCCGGCATCCTCCGGTAGCCCGGATAGATCCAGCGTTTGTGCTGGCACAGCCCAGTCTTCTGGCAAAGAGAGATCATCGACCCTGCCAGCCTGAGGATCATTCAGGGTGCTGCAACTAGTTAGCAAGGTCAGAGAGAAAAATATCGTTAAAGTGCCTGGTTTCACGTCCAGCCAACTCCTGATCGGGGGCTAATATCGCGATAGTTATAAATGAAGAGTGGTTAATGGAGGGTTAAATGGATGGAGTGGCCCCGATAAAGTAGACACTTAAGTTAAGCGGCAGCTGCGTAGGCATTGGGAGTTATTCCTCCCAGCGCCATGTGGCGCCGCACTTTCGGGTAATACTCGTCCGTATAATACCGGACTTCATCTGCCATTTCGTCTCTTCCGAGCATTCCTAATGGATGTATCCATTCCTTCTTGAGCAGCGCGAAGAAGCTTTCCGAACAGGCGTTATCCCAGCAGTTACCTCGGCGTGACATGCTGATGGTGATTCCCCGTGTATTGAGCCATCTCATCACCTCTTCGCTCCGATACTGACTCCCCTGGTCCGAGTGGAACAACAGCTGTGTCCCATCTGGCAGCTGATGTTGCCATGCCTGCTCAAGGGCCTCCAGCACCAGCTGAGCGCTATTGATCGCACCCATGGCTCGGCCCACCACGCGGCGTGTGCCCAGGTCCAGGACTGCAGCAATGTAGAGCCAGCCTTCACTGCACCGGATTTGGGTGATATCTGATACCCAAACTCGGTTCGCTGACCCCACCGAGAACTGGCGATTCAGCAGATTCGGCAACACAGGCAAGGATGATGCTGGCTTTTGATATCCTGCTTTAGGAGCCGTGCATGAACGATAACCAGCGTCTTTCAGCAAGCCCTGAACCTGGTTCTTGCCGCAGCAGAACCCGGCATCCCGTGCTTCCAGCCACATCTTGCGATAACCCGGCACATTCTTCAGTTGCCTGGCTCGCTCGAGCAGGAAGGTGCTCAGCGTCCGTCGCTCGATGGTACGCGCTCCCGGCGAGTGCTGACGTGCTCGCCAGCGATAATATCCCGCTCGTGACACATCGAGTACTTCACACATTATCGAGACCCGCCAGCGTTGACTTCGGTGAGCCTCGATAAAGGCAAACCTTACTTGCCGTGCTTGGCGAAGTACTCTTGTGCCTTTTTTAGGATTTCGTTCTCCAGCTCTTTCCGCTCAAGCTGCTTCTTCAGCCGAGCCACCTCGCGCTCCAGCTCCTGCAGGCTTTTTTCTGGTCCGGTGTTTTCAACTGCTTTGTCAGATGATTTCTTGGTCATGATCCACTCTCTGCGCCAGCGACTCAATTGGTTAGGATGGATCCCGAGTCTGCCAGCAAGCTGAGCTTGTGTCTCTGTGGTGGATAGCGAGGCCTCGACGGCCTCACGTTTGAATGCATCGCTAAAGTGACGGTGGGGTTTGTACTTCATAACACCTTCTCATTAAATGAAGGTGTCTACTTTTTTCGGGCCAGTCCAGGAGGAGCAGATAATAGTGATTTCGCAACTTCAAAGGTTGGGGGCGCTGCCGGCGTAGTATATTCACATGGGAAAGCCCGTTTTCGGGGATGGGCGTTAGATCAGATCAACCCAGTTTAGATGTCGTGGTCTTCAACGGAGATTGGAATACACCGAAGGCGCTCTGTGTCAGAGTACAGTTTGGCAGTTTCTAAACATTTCATAACATGGCATTTTTCATGGTATTACCATTTTTAATGAAAATAAGATATTGAATATAAAGGGTAAAAATAGATTGTTTACTATCGAGTGGGAATAATTTGGTTTAGCTGAATGAAAAAGCCCCTGCAGTGCAGGGGCTTTTTGTTTTGGAGGGTGTTCATGATTGTACCGTGTTCATGAATCGTGAACGTTTTCTGCATGTGAACGCTGAAGCGATCTTCTACGCCAGCTTGAGCAACACCACGCCCAGAAGGATGGCGGCGACGCCGGACCATTCCACGGGGTTGAGCCGTTGTTTGAAGAGAAACAGGGCAGTGGATGCAGTAAGCAGTATGCCTATGCCACCCCACAAGGCATAGGCGATAGACAGATCAATGCCTTTGACTGCCTGCGACAGGGACGTGAACGAGACCATTATGCTGATGATGCCCAAAGTACCGATCATCCGTTTGCGAAAACCATCAGAATATTTGATGAGTATATTGGCGGTCACTTCCAGTAAAATGGCCATGATCATAAAAACATAATGAATGAGTTCGGCGTTTTGCATTGCTTAACGCTCCTGCCTGTTATTGGCTTCTGCACTGGGGGCACCCAGGGTGGTCAATACCACCCCTGTGATTAACACGGTGAGTCCGAGCAGTTTGATAAAGTTCAGGCTTTCGTTGAAAAACTGCACGCCGATGAAGGTGATGCTGATCAGACCCAGTGCTTCCCAGGTGGCGTAGGCCTTGGCGATTGGCATGTGCTTCACGGCCAGCGCCAAAAAATAAAAAGACAGCCCGATCATGGTGTACATAAACAGCAGTGCAGGCACAGAGGCGCTGTCGGATACTATTTTCATGGTGAACACGCCAATCACTTCGGCTGCGATTGCGGCCATCAAAAACCCCCATGGTCCTAACAACACTATGGCTCTCCTTGTTCCCTACAAATATGAATGACGCCATTTTTACCACAATGAACGCAGTTCCAAAGTTTGACTCTATCAACTTTGTTGATAGAGTGACGGCATGCAATGGAATCTTGAACAATTACGGCAGTTTGTGGCCACCGCCGATCATGGCTCAATCAGTGCTGCCGCCCGCCATTTAGGCAAGGCACAATCGGCCGTAAGCACGGCGATTGGTCTGCTGGAAGCAGATTTGGGGATAGTGCTGTTTGACCGGAGCACGCATCGCGCCACATTGTCCGATGCAGGCCAGGTGATGCTGTTGGAAGCGCGCGAGTTACTGAGGCAAGCCCAGGCGCTGGAGCAGCGCGCTCACTCCCTTGCTGCACGCAACGACGGCAAGCTGGCGCTGGCGCTGGATGAGGTGCTTCCGCGCACGGCCATCGGCACGCTTGCCCGGGAGATCTCCCGGAACTTCCCCGCACTGGAGTTAACCTTGCTGAATGGCACGGCAACCGAAGTGGCAGACTACGTGAGTCAGGATCGCGCAGACCTGGGGTTTCACTTTAATCGAGGACCGCTTCGGGATCGCTTTGACGAACGTCATATCGGCGCACTGAATCAGGGCCTGTTTGTCGCTTCTGGTCATCCCTTGTTACAGAAAAAACAGGTCAAACGCACCGATCTGGCCCGCTATCGGCAGCTGCTCATGCATTCCGAAGACATTGAAGAAAATGTATACAGCCCAAGGGTCTGGCGTGTTGACAACTTTCATACCATCGCGGAGATGGTCGCCGACGATCTCGGCTGGGCGATTCTGCCGGCTCACATTGCTGCCTATGGCAGTGACGACAAGCCTTTGCAGCAAGTTTCCTGTCCGTCTTTAGACTTGCCGCAGTTGTCTGTGCGGATACTGTGGTGTCAGGGGCGAAGGCTGGGTGTCACGGCCCAGTGGGTGGAAAAACGGTTGATGGAACTGCTGCAGCAGGGGCGGCAATAACCTCGTTAGTATGGCAGCCTTAAGCGTTGACAGGCCGCGGACTCACCGCGGCCTGTCGCGTTTGCTATTCAGTACGACTGGCTGTGCACCCCTTTTACCGCCCGGCCGGACGGGTCGGCCATGTTTTTCCACTGCTCGTCCCACTCCAGGGCGGTGGGAGTGGAGCAGGCCACCGAGGGGCCGCAGGGCACGCAGCGGGCGGCGGAGTCTTGCGGAAAATGCCCTTCAAAGATGGCCCGATAGTAATAGGCTTCCTTGCTGGTGGGGGTGTTGAGTGGAAAGCGGAAGGCGGCCGTGGCCATCATCTGATCGGTGACCTGCTCTTCCACCATGGCCTTCAGGCTGTCTATCCAGGAATAGCCCACGCCGTCGGAGAACTGCTCTTTTTGGCGCCAGGCCACTTCATGGGGTAACAGGTCGGCAAAGGCCTCACGCAGTATGTGCTTTTCCATCTTGTCGTTCACGCACATCTTGTCGGCGGGGTTGAGGCGCATGGCCACGTCCATGAATGCCTTGTCGAGGAAGGGCACCCGGGCTTCCACGCCCCAGGCGGCCATGGACTTGTTGGCGCGCAGGCAGTCGAACTGGTGCAGGGCCTTGAGCTTGCGTACCGTCTCTTCATGAAAGGCTTGTGGGTCGGGGGCCTTGTGAAAATACAGGTAGCCGCCAAAGAGCTCGTCGGAGCCTTCACCGGAGAGCACCATCTTGATGCCCATGGCCTTGATGCGCCGGGCCATCAGATACATGGGGGTGGAGGCACGTACCGTGGTGACGTCGTAGGTTTCCAGGTGATAGATCACCTCGCGCAGGGCATCCAGCCCTTCCTGCACCGTGTAGTGCAGCTCATGGTGCACTGTGCCCAGGTGTTCCGCCACCTTGCGCGCGGCAATCAGGTCCGGCGCACCTTCCAGGCCAATGGCAAAGGAATGCAGCCGGGGCCACCAGGCCTGGCTGTTGCTGTCGTCTTCAATACGCTTGTCGGCGTAGAGCTTGGCCACGGCGGAGATAATGGAGGAGTCGAGCCCGCCCGAGAGCAGCACGCCGTAGGGCACGTCGCACATCAGCTGGCGCTTCACCGCCGCCATCAGCGCCTCGCGCAGCTCGCTTACGCTGGAGGTATTGTCTTTTACTGCGCCGTACTCTTCCCAGTCGCGCTGGTAATAGCGGCGCGGGCTTCCTTCCTTGCTGTAGAGCAGGTGTCCCGGCGGAAACTCACTGATGGTTTTGCACACCGGGGTCAGCGCCTTCATTTCGGAAGCCACGTAGAAGTTGCCGGCCTCGTCATGGCCGGTATAGAGCGGAATGATGCCCATGTGATCCCGGCCAATCAGGTAGGCGTCGTTTTCTTCGTCGTAGAGCACAAAGGCGAAGATACCATTGAGATCGTCGAGAAACTCGGGCCCTTTTTCCTGATAAAGCCCGAGGATCACTTCACAGTCGGAGTGGGTCTGAAATTCAAAGCCGCAGGTCAGGCCGGCTTCCAGCTCCTTGTGGTTGTAGATCTCGCCGTTCACCGCCAGGGCGTGGGTGCGGGCGGGGTTGAGCAGGGGCTGGGCACCGCTGTCCAGTCCCACAATGGCAAGGCGCTCATGCACCAGAATGGCCTTGTCGTTACTGTAAATACCCGACCAGTCGGGGCCCCGGTGGCGCAGCAGCCGCGACAGCTCCAGCGCCCGGTGGCGCAGAACGGCGGGGTCAGACTTGAGTTCCAGAATACCGAAAATGGAGCACATGGCGTTTTCCTTAACGTGGTGAGCCGAATGCTTTCAGGTTGACAGAGGATGACGGCGGTGAAAAGGGGAAATAATGAAATCTCACAATAAAACGGCTTGTGATTTTATTTCGATGATTTACCTGCCCTTTTTTGGTAATCCGTTAATATAAACTCCAATAAATCAACGGATCACTAATTCGAATGTGATTATAGTCTCAGCACCGGCGCCACCGGATCGTCAATGCGAAACCAGCCGGCAATGCTCAGCCGCGGCCGGCGGGCCGGCAATACCTCATGGGGAAAGCACTCCGACAGAAAACACACCAGGGTGCCGCCCTCGGGCATGACCTGATACTGCGGCTCCCCGCCCTTTTCCCCATAGATCAGTAATTCGCCGCCATGGTCCGGTTGCCAGCCGTCGTTCAGATACAGCACAGTGGTTACCCGGCGGTTGCCGCGGCCGCGAAAGGCGTCCAGGTGTTTTTTGTAGAAATCCCCATCGTCATAACGGGCGTAGTGGCACTCGTAATCCTTGAGCCCCATAAACAGCTGGCGATTCAGCTGTTGCTGAAGGTCGGCCATCAGCGCCAGATAGGCTTGCTGGGGGGCGGTGGTGCCGTCCAGCCAGCGGGTTTTGTCGGTGCGGATGCGCTCGTTGTTGTGGTGTGACTGATGCCGGCCAATGCCGGCCGGGGTCAGCTGCCAGTCGGGCAGACGGGCAAAGTCGTCGCGCAGGGCAGCGGTATCGGCGGCAGTGAGAAAGTGGGGAAAAATACCGATGCCGGGGCCGGCAATCGCAGTAATGATGTCGTCACCAACGCAAGTGACCAGTGGTGCTGTATTCAATGGCAAAACCCTCCTGTGGAGCGCTTATGTACACCTTCAACAACGCGGGGAACAGCGAGAAATTTTTCCCGTCAGAAAGAGTGGATTAGAGAATGGTGCCAAATGGCAGGGAAAAGGGCAATGGCAGACCTGCCCAATACGAAAAACCCCGCGCATTGCTGCGCGGGGTTTAAAAATGCTGGCGGTGAAGGAGGGATTCGAACCCTCGATACGTTGCCGTATACACACTTTCCAGGCGTGCTCCTTCAGCCACTCGGACACCTCACCACATTTTTCGTTGTTACCCGTGCGGGCCTTGCCCTTGGGAACGGGGCGTAATGTACTGGCAGTTGCGAACGGGTTCAAGCACTTTTGCGCATTCAGGATTTAACTGCCGCATTCCTGCACAGTCTGCCGCCTTAATGCACAGCAGCCGGCATTTTCTGGGGCTCGTCCTGCATCAGGTAACCGAGTTCGCCCAGCTCCTGCACCAGTTGCTGGGTGGCCATCATGGTCTGTTGTACAATCCACTGGAACTGATGCTGCTCCATACCGGCCTGGGTGTGCAGGTAGTCGGCCACGATCAGCCGGGGCAGGTTGTCGTCAACGATGTCCACAAAGATCTTGAGGCTGGGGTAGTTCATGTTCAGCCGGCCCAGATCGGCCACCAGGGTCAGCAGGCCGGTGGGGCGAATTTCCACTTCGGTGGTGAGAATGGCATCTTCGTGCTCCACGAACAGCCGGCTTTCCAGCACACCATCCAGCCCCTGCAGCTCGGCAAGGTGAATGCCATGGCAGTTTTCGCAAATGTAGTGATCGATGTGGCCGGCAACCAGCCAGCGCATGGCAACTTCTGCTGTTAACACGTGATGTCCCGATAAAATAAAGCGCTAAGGAGCGGTATTGTAAACCAAAGCCGGTACGCAGGAAAATTCAAACGCCAAGGCCGCCCATTTGCTTTTTCGGCAGAAAGAGGAAATGCTGGCAATAAGACTCAGTGATCTCTCACGTTTGCATAGAGGATGAGCCAATGAAAACGTTACTGGCGGCGGTCGATCTGGAGGCGGGCTCCCGCCGTGTGGTGCAGCGGGCAGTGGCCCTGGCGTCCAGCCTGGGTGCCGAACTGCATCTGATACACGTGATTGACGAAGCCATGGTGCTGTATGAGCCGATGATTGAAATCTCGGTGCGCCGGCGGCTGAAACAGGGGGCCGAGCAGGCCATGGCGGCGCTGCTTGAAGGGCTGCCCCTGGCGCAGGTCCCGCAACTAAAACGCCATGTGGTGCTGGGCAAGCCCGATCTGACCCTGGCCCGCAAGGCCAGTGAGCTGAAGGCGGAGCTGGTGATCGCCGGCCAACATCACCTCGAGCCGATGCAGGAGCTGTTTCTCGGCACCACGGTGGAGCGGCTGCTGCGCCATTGCACCATGCCGGTGCTGGTGGTTGCCAGCGACCAGGATGAACCCTACCAGCGGCTGGTGGCGGCCACCGATTTTTCTCTCAGTTCACACCATGCGCTGGGGGCGGCCCTGGCGCTGGCCCCCGAGGCCGACATCAGCCTGGTGCATGTATTTGAGCCGCCGGCCCTGCTGCGCTTTTTACGCCAGGAGCAGCCCCATACCGACAGCCTGATGGCCCACCAGAAACAGCGCATCGAGCAGGAAGTGCGGGAAGAAATGTCCCATTTTCTGCAAGCCGGTGAACGGGATCGGGTCACCACCCGGATCATGACCGGGGATATTCACCAGCAGCTGACTCAGGCGGTACAGCAGACCGGCGCCCAGTTGCTGGCGCTGGGCTATCATGGTCGCCAGGGCCTCAGCCGGTTATTGATTGGCAACCTGGCCATGAGCTTTCTCAGCGCACCGCCCTGCGACGTGCTGATCACCCGCTAGCCGGCCTGATTAATTCCTGAACAAGCCTTTGAACTTTCCCTCGGCCGCCGGTATCCTTGGCGGCCTTTGGCGTTTCGCCTTTCCCATCTTTACTACAGCGAGTTTGTTTCTTGATTTCCACCAACAACATCACCATGCAGTTCGGCGCCAAGCCGTTGTTTGAAAATATTTCCGTCAAGTTCGGCGACGGCAACCGTTATGGCCTGATTGGCGCCAACGGTTGCGGCAAGTCCACCTTTATGAAAATCCTGGGCGGGGATCTGGAGCCCAGCGCCGGTAACGTGAGCCTGGACGTGAACGAGCGCATTGGTAAGCTGCGCCAGGATCAGTTCGCCTATGAAAACGAGCGGGTACTGGACGTGGTGATGATGGGGCATGCCGAGCTGTGGGCCGCCATTCATGAGCGCGACAGCATTTACGCCAACCTGGAAGCCAGCGACGAAGACTACATGCGCGCCGCCGAGCTGGAAGGCCTGGTGGCGGAATACGATGGCTACACCGCCGAAGCCCGGGCCGGCGAACTGCTGCTGGGCGTGGGCATTCCGCTGGAGCAGCACCAGGGGCCCATGAGCGAGGTGGCACCGGGCTGGAAACTGCGGGTGCTGCTGGCCCAGGCGCTGTTTTCCGATCCGGATGTGCTGCTGCTCGACGAGCCCACCAACAACCTGGATATCGACACCATCCGCTGGCTGGAAGGGGCGCTGAACGACCGTAACAGCACCATGATCATCATTTCCCACGACCGCCATTTCCTGAACAGCGTCTGCACCCACATGGCGGATCTGGATTACGGCGAGCTCAGGGTGTATCCGGGCAACTACGACGATTACATGCTGGCTGCCACCCAGGCCCGGGAGCGGCTGCTGGCCGACAACGCCAAGAAAAAGGCGCAGATCGCCGAGCTGCAGTCGTTTGTGTCCCGCTTCAGTGCCAACGCCTCCAAGGCACGCCAGGCCACCTCCCGGGCCAAGCAGATCGACAAGATCAAGCTGGAAGAGGTCAAGGCGTCCAGCCGCCAGAATCCCTTCATCCGTTTTGAGCAGGACAAAAAGCTCTATCGCAACATTCTGGAAGTGGAAGGCCTGGCCAAGGGCTATGGCGAGACACCCTTGTTTAAAAACCTGAGCATGATGGTGGAAGTGGGCGAGCGCATTGCCATTCTGGGTACCAACGGCATCGGTAAATCCACCCTGGTGAAAACCCTGGTGGGCGAGCTGACCCCGGACAGCGGCACCATCAAGTGGTCGGAAAACGCCAGCATTGGTTATTACGCTCAGGATCATGCCGCCGACTTTGACACCGATCTCACCGTGTTCGAGTGGATGAGCCAGTGGCAGCAGGAAGGAGACGACGAGCAGACCGTGCGTTCCATTCTGGGCCGGCTGCTGTTCAGCCAGGACGACATCAAGAAGAAGGTGGGCGTGCTGTCGGGCGGTGAGCAGGGGCGCATGTTGTTTGGCAAGCTGATGATGCACAAGCCCAACATTCTGGTGATGGACGAGCCCACCAACCACCTGGACATGGAATCCATCGAGTCGCTGAACATGGCGCTGGAAATGTACCCCGGCACCCTGATCTTCGTGTCTCACGATCGGGAATTCGTGTCGTCCCTGGCCACCCGCATTCTGGAGCTGAGTGAAAACGGCATTCGCGACTTCAGCGGCAGCTACGACGACTACCTGCGCGAGCAGGGCGTGGTCTGATCCGTTTTGTCGCCCCCGCGAAGGCGGGGGCCACAGCTTAACCAACAAAAAACGCCGGACAGTGTCCGGCGTTTTTTTATTTGGCGTGCGAGTGTATCAGCGCAGGATCAGCATGGGCTTGTGGGACTCCTGCAGCATCAGATCGGTAATGCTGCCCAGCAGCCACAGCCGAATGCGCGAGTGGCCATAGGCGCCCATCACCATCAGATCCATGTTCTGCTTTTCCTGATAGGCCAGCAGGTTTTTCTTCACTTCTCCCTGCAGCAGGGCGGCGGTGGCCTGATGGCCGTGATCTTCCAGCAGCTGGCGCGCGGCTTCCAGTTGAGCCTGTTTTTCCTCGCTGGGGCCGGCCACCATCACCACATGGCATTCCAGTCCCTTGAACAGCGGGGATTTGGCGATGTAGTCCACGCACTTGCGGGTGGTGTCGCTGCCGTCAAAGGCAATCATGATACGCTGGGGCGTAGTGAATTCGCCGTCGGTCAGCAGCAGCGGCTTGTCGGTGGTGCGGATCACCTGCTCCACATGGCTGCCCAGGCGTTCCGGGCTGTCGTCTTCGTTGGTGCCCCGGCGACCCAGTACCACCAGATCGGCATAGTCGTCATACTGCTCCAGTACCTGCACCAGGCGGCCCTCGCGGGAAATGGTGCGCGGCTCGGGGTAGCCGGCCTGCTGCACATGCGCGCTGGCCTGCGCCAGTACCAGCCGGCTCTGCTCCCGGGCCAGCTCGGCCCGCTTTTTATCGAGTTCCACCAGCTCGGCCTGAATGCTGTCCTGGGCGCTGAGGCTGGCGGCAGCACCCATGTTCAGCAACATGGTGGGCTCGGGCTTGTGCAACACGTTCAGCAGCACCAGGGAGGCGGACAGCTGCTGGGCAGCCCAGGCCGCATAATCGCAAACGCAGGCGGTGTGTTTGGAGCCATCGATACCGGCCAGTACATTGGTGCTCATCTTTTTTATCCTGATAGGTGATTGATGTGAAAAAGAATTGCGGGGGCTTATGAGTCAGCACTCTAACACAGTTTGCGGGGGAGAAAAGTACCCGCCATGGCTTTTGAACCGGGCCCATTTTGCGGGAACGACTCGTTTGGCATAGATCAATAAAAAAAGCAAAAAAAATGTCAAAATAATTGTAATTATCTTGATGCAGGTCAACTCTTATAGGGTAAGCGTTGGGTTAGCCAACGTCCAGATGTGCCCGAAGGCCACTCGTGCTGACCGCCTGTGATGGCGGGTGACGGCGCGAGTCTTGACAGGAGATGTACCATGAAGACCGTCATGTCAGTCATGCTTGCCGCCGTGTTTGCGCTGAGCATGGTGCCGCTTCATACCAGCGCGGCTACCGCCAGCCAACCGGTGGCCGATACCCTTTCTTCCAGAGGCGATGGTGCCGATAACCGGCAGTGCCGCATGATGGAAAAACAGGGCAAAAAACTGCCCGGTTTCTGCCGGCCCTGATCGCCCTGATACCGCTGATGTGGATACAAAAGGAGCCGTTGCGGCTCCTTTGTTCTTTTCTGGGTTCCAAACGGTGAAAAGGAAAACCCGCCAGCACCGCCCGGGGCGGCAGTCCGCTACAGCTCACCGCAAGACAAGCAACGGCGCCTGGGCATCCCGGATCATGGCGGTGGTGGTGCTGCCCACCAGCCACTGGCGAATGCGGGAGTGGCCGTAGGCGCCCATGATCATCAGCTCCATGCCGTGCTGTTGCTGATAGCCGGTGAGGGCCTTGTCGGCCTCGCCGGGCACGATGGCGGTCACGGCCGTGATCCCCGCCTGCGCCAGCCATTGCCGTGCCCATTCCAGCTGGGCCCGGTTGTCGTCGGTGTCGGCACCGGCCAGCACCAGGTGCAGCTCCAGCCCTTTGAACAGCGGACTGGCGGCCAGCATTTCCACGCCCTTGCGGGTGGTGGCGCTGCCGTCAAAGGCCAGCATGACTTTTTCGGGAGAGCGAAACTCCTCCAGGGTCACCAGAATGGGCCGGTGCAGGGCACGGATCACCTGCTCCACATGGCTGCCCAGGTGAGCATGGGCCGACCCGGAGGCCTCGCCGTGGCGGCCCAGCACCAGCAGCCGGGTGCTGGGCTCAAGCTCCATCAGGGTATCCACCAGGGCGCCGTGGCGCTGCAGGGTGTCGGGGCGGGTCACCCCGCTTTCCTGGGCCCGCGCCCTGGCGGCCTCCAGCATCAGCCGGCCCTGCTCCCTGGCCAGCTTGCCCCGTTGTTCATCGAGCTCGGCCAGCTCTGCCAGCAACTGTTCCTGGCTGCCCAGGCCAATGCTGCCACTCAGGTTGCCCTGCACCGGTGGTGCTTCCCGGTCGAGCACATGCACAAAGGTCAGGGGCGCATTCAGGCGCTGGCTGGCCCAGCCGGCCCAGTCGCATACCGCGGCCGCATGGCCGGAGCCGTCGATACAGGCCAATACTTGTTCGGTCATCTTCTTTCCCTCTCTCATTAGTGGCCCATCAGCTTTTCTACCGCTTGCGGGTCGTTGTGAACGGCGAAACGATCCACCAGGGTGGCACTGGCCTCATTCAGACCAACAATATCCACCTCGGTGCCTTCCCGGCGGAACTTGATCACCACCTTGTCGAGGGCGCTGATGGCGGTAATGTCCCAGAAGTGGGCACGGCTCAGATCGATACGCACCTTATCGACCACTTCCTTGAAATCAAACTCATTGATGAACTGCTCGGCCGAGGTAAAGAATACCTGGCCCACCACTCGGTATTCCCGGGTGCCGTCGGCGGCTTTTTCCGAACCGATGTACAGGACCTGGCCCACCTTGTTGGCAAAGAACAGGGCGCTGAGCAGCACACCCACCAGCACACCCCAGGCCAGGTTGTGACTGTAGACCACCACGGCCACGGTGGCGATCATCACCAGACTGGTGCTTTTGGGGTGGGTTTTGAGGTTCTTGACGGACTCCCAGCTGAAAGTGCCGATAGACACCATGATCATCACCGCCACCAGGGCTGCCATGGGGATCTGCGACACCCAGGGGCCGAGGAACACCACCAGGATCAGCAGTACCACGCCTGCCACCAGGGTGGACAGCCGGCCGCGACCGCCGGATTTCACGTTGATGATGGACTGGCCAATCATGGCACAGCCGGCCATGCCGCCCAGCAGACCGGCACCGATATTGGCCAGCCCCTGACCCTTGCACTCGCGGTTTTTGTCGCTCTTGGTGTCGGTGAGGTCATCCACTATGGTGGCGGTCATCATCGACTCCAGCAGGCCCACCACGGCCAGCGACAGGGAGTAGGGCAGAATAATGGCCAGGGTGTCGAGGTTGAGCGGCACATCGGGCCACAGGAACACCGGCAGGGTGTCGGGCAGCTCGCCCATGTCGCCGACGGTGCGCACATCAATGCCAAAGGCGATAGCCACTATTGTCAGGCTGACAATGCACACCAGCGGTGAGGGCAGCAGTTTACCGACCACCGGCACCAGCGGCAGCAGGTAGATAATCCCCAAGCCGGCGGCGGTCATGGCATACACGTGCCAGGTGACATTGGTCAGCTCCGGCAACTGGGCCATGAAAATCAGAATGGCCAGGGCGTTGACGAAGCCGGTGACCACGGAGCGGGACACAAAGCGCATCAGCTCACCCAGGCGCAGGTAGCCGGCGACTATCTGGAACAGGCCGCACAGCAGGGTGGCGGCGAGCAGGTATTCCAGGCCGTGCTCCTTCACCAGAGTGACCATCAGCAGCGCCATGGCGCCGGTGGCGGCGGAGATCATGCCCGGCCGGCCGCCCACAAAGGCGATAATGACGGCGATACAGAAGGAGGCGTACAGGCCGACCTTGGGATCGACCCCGGCGATAATGGAAAAGGCGACGGCTTCCGGGATCAGCGCCAGGGCAACGACAATGCCGGCCAGCACATCGCCGCGCACGTTCGAAAACCAGGTTTGTTTGATACTGGGTAACATGATGATGGTTCCAGGTTGTGGATAAACGCAATCCATGCCAGATGATAACGAGCGAGAAGCATGGTATTCAGGTTTTAATCGGGTACAGCAGAACGCTCGCCAGGGCGAGTGAGAGGCCGCCAAGGCGTGGCGGAAGGGGAGAGCAAAGGCTAGGGTGGCGTAACGCCGTTATTCATAAATTTCATAAAGGTATAATTTTTTATAAGCTCTATTGGTAAGGCAGGGCGTATTATAGATAGCCGGCCGTCCGGTAACAAGGTCGAATAGGACTCCCTTACTGGCACGTGGTTTGCTAGTCATTGAGTGGCAGTGAATATAGTGCCAAACCATGGCAGAACAGATGAACAATTGCACCGAAAAGGAGCTGAACTGAATGAGCGATAACAGAATGCTGGGCAGCAGGGTACTGGATGCCCTGCAGCATCTCGGCCTTATCATCGTGGCCATCGCCACCGTGGTGGCGGTGGGCATAGAGGTCAACACCATGTGGCAGAACAGGACGGTGACCCTGGCGGATCTGCTGCTGATGTTCATCTACCTGGAAGTGCTGGCCATGGTGGCCATCTATCTGCGTTCGGGCAAGTTGCCCATTCGCATTCCGCTCTATATCGCCATTGTGGCCCTGGCCCGTTACCTCATCCTCGACATGAAGGGCATGGACAACTGGCGGCTGATCACCGTGGCCGGCGCCGCCCTGGTGCTGGCCCTGGCGATTCTGGTGATCCGTTTTGGCCATGTGCGCTATCCCTACGGCAAGGACGAAGGCGGACACTAAACTGTGGGGACTGGGGACTGGGGACTGGGGACTGGAGGCTAGGGATTGGTGCAGTTTCCTGTTCCTGTTCCTGATTCCAATCCCTAATCCCTAATCCCTAATCCCGGTACACTCACCCGGCGTGCTCTATCACATGGCGGGCAAAGCCGCTGCCCGCTTCCTCATAGATGTTGAACACTTCGTCCGCGCCCAGCTCGCGTAACTGGGCGCCTTCTTCCGGATAGCGAATAATGGCGGCTACCCGGCCCTGAAAATTGGCATGGCGAATTTGCTCCAGGGCGTACAGGTTACCGGCATGGTTGGGCATGGCCAGGAAGATGTATTCCAGCTGGCTGTTGATATTGGTCTTGTCCCAGAAATCCGAGTCCGAGGCGTCGCCCTTGATCACGTTGATATCCAGCTCCCGCAACAGGGGGATTTTTTTCTCGTCCGAGTCGATACCCATCAGTTTCTTGTGGGGGTTGACCTTTTCCAGCTCCATATAGGCTCCCTGGCCGATACGGCCCATGCCCACGATCAGAATATTGGCATCCCCCAGCTGAATGGGCATGTCGTCCGGATGCAGTCGGCTGGGGTCCCGGGGAGACAGGCGGTGCATCATGCGGCGATAGATATTTTCGTTGTTGGCGTTGAGCGGCGCCGACGCCACAAAGGAAATGGCCAGGGCGATGGAGGCGACAATCACCCAGTCGTTGCTCAGCATGCCCTGCTGCGCCGCCAGGGCCGCCACGATCAGGCCGAACTCGGAAAAGTTGCTCAGGCTCAGGGTGCCCAGCAGGGCGGTGCGCGGGCGCAGGTAGCAGCGTTTGTACAGCTGGTAGTACAGCAGGCTTTTCAGAGGCAGGGCCAGCAGCAGGATGAGCGAGATCCACAGGGTATCCAGGGTGGGCATGCCGTTCAGGCCAATGTTCAGGAAAAAGGCCACCAGGAACAGCTCTTTCATGTTGAAGAACGACTTGGCCAGCTCCGCCGCGCTGTAGTGGGACGCCAGCATCATGCCGATGATAAGCGCCCCAAGGTCACCCTTGAGCCCCACCAGCTGAAAGCCGCCGTAGCCCACCACCAGCGCCAGGAACACCGCGAACAGGGTCTGCAGCTCGCCGTGGCCGGCCCGCTCCAGAATGCGGCAGAACACCGGGCGTAGCAGCGGCAGCAGGACCAGCAGGGCCAGCGCCCAGGGGCTGGGCACCTTGCCGGCGGAGATGCTGAGAAAGGCCACCGCAAACAGGTCTTGCATCACCAGCACGCCGATGGCGACCACCCCGTAGAAGGTGTTCATGTCGCTGCGCTCTTCCAGCACCTTGACCGCAAACACCGTGCTGGAAAAACTGAGGGCAAAGGCCATCAGCATGGCCTGCTGCCATTGCAGCTCCTGGGCCAGGGCAAAGCCCAGGGCCTTGATGCCGAGCAGCACCAGGGTAAACAGCGCCGTGGAGGACACAATGTGCCCGCAGGCGGTGCCCCAGACTTCCTTGCGCAGCAGGGTCTTGATGTCGAGTTTCAGTCCGATGCTGAACAGCAGCAGGGTCACCCCCAGATTGGCGAGGGTGTCGAGGGTGGCATTGGGCTCATAGCCCATGGCGTTGAGCACAAAGCCGGCGGCGAGAAAGCCGATCAGCGGCGGCAGGCCAATCAAATAAACGGCGAAGCCGCAGCCAAAGGCGACGGCAATAAAAACGGGATCCATGATGTACTTGTTATAGGTTGCGGCTCCTGAGGTGGCGCTATAGTCCGTGTTCAGGCCGCACTTTGTCAACAAAGGCGGCCAGTTTGAAGCCGGTTTTATGGGTCAGAACAAATCGATGTCGGCGGCGGAGGCGTAAATGTGCTGGGGCCGGAACGGCATTTTATCGATGTCGGCCACCTGGCTGACCCCGGTCAGCACCAGTATGGTTTCCAGCCCGGCCTGAAAGCCGGCGAGAATGTCGGTGCGCAGGTTGTCGCCCACGATCAGGGTGTTCTCGGAATGGGCGTCCATGTGGTTGAGGGCGGCGCGCACTATCCAGGCGCTGGGCTTGCCCACGTAAAACGGCTTTTTGCCGGTCATGCGTTCAATGGGGGCGCACAGGGCGCCGCAGGCCGGGTGCATCTGGGGGCCGTGGGTATCCGGGTTGGTGGCGATAAAGCGGGCGCCGTCGGCCACGAAGCGGGCGGCCATCTGGATCATGCTCCAGTTGTAGTTGCGGGTTTCGCCCACCACCACAAAGTCGGGGTCGATGTCGGTGATGGTGAAGCCGGCCTTGTACAGCTCGTGGATCAGCGCCCCCTCACCGATGACATAGGCCTTCTCGCCACTCTGGCGCTTGAGAAAGTCGGCGGTGGCCATGGCCGAGGTGTAAAAGCAGTGCTCCGGCACTTCGATGCCCGCCGAATAGAAACGGTTCTGCAGATCCTTCGGCGTTTGCGCCGGATAGTTGGTGAGAAACAGCAGGTTCATGTTCTGCTCCAGCACACGGCGTACAAAACCGTCGGCGCCGGGAATGAGATCGTTGTTGTGCAGGATAACGCCGTCGATATCACAGATCAGGTTGTTCTTGTGCATTGATGCTCCTTGTACCGGGTGCTCGTGCCGGTCTGGTTCCCACTGTGTTGCCAGAGTATGACAGTTTCATGACGACGGGAACGGCTTTTGTCATTTCTCCACGCAGCCGAGCCAGCCGCCCAGGCCGTTGATGCGCCGGGAAATCCCGGCCGCCCTTTGCTGCACATAGGCCGAGGGCCGGCCGGCGGAATAATGCCGCGGATTGGGCAGCACCGCCGCCAGCAGCGTGGCCTGATGGCGGCTGAGCTGGGCGGCAGAGGTATTGAAATAGGCTTGTGCCGCCGCCTCGGCACCGTAGATGCCGGGGCCGAATTCCGCGATGTTGAGATACAGGGCAAGAATGCGCTCCTTGGGCAGTAGCCACTCCAGCATGGGGGTATAGGCGGCTTCCAGGGCCTTGCGGGTGTAGCTGCGTCCCGGCCACAAATACAGGTTCTTGGCGGTCTGCATGGTAATGGTGCTGCCGCCGCGCAGCCGGCCGCCGTCGGCGGCCTCGCTCAGCACATCGCCAAAGGCGTCCCAGTCAAAACCGCGATGGCGGCAGAACTTGTTGTCTTCGGCGGCGATCACCGCCATCTTGAGCTGAGGGGAAATGCGCGAGGCAGGCTGCCAGTCCTTGTGCAGACTTTCGCCCTCGAACAAGCGGATCACCATCAGTGGCGTCAGTGGCACCGGCACATAGCGGTACAGCAGGGTCAGCAGCAGCGGTACCAGTATCAGCAGTACGGACAGCCAGCCGAGCAGGCGTTTGAACAAGGCGGTCATCGAAATCGGACTCTCTGTGTCGAGCGAAGGGTTAAAAAGTTGACCAAGGGGTTATGTTTTTACCCGGGCTGTGGTTAAATTTTTGTTATCTTTACACTATATCAATCGTTTCGGCAGCAAAGGAGCATCACCATGTCTGCATTTATCGAGCAATTGCCCAAGGTGGAGCTGCATCTCCACATTGAAGGCTCCCTGGAGCCGGAGCTGGTTTTCGCCCTGGCCCGGCGCAATGGTATCACCCTGAATTATGCGGATGAAAGCGCCCTGAGGGCGGCCTACGACTTTGACGATCTTCAGTCGTTTCTGGACATTTATTATGCGGGCATGAGCGTACTGCAGACCGAGCAGGACTTTTTCGACATGACCCACGCCTACCTGCAACGGGCCCAGCGGGAAAACGTGCGTCATGTGGAAATTTTTTTCGACCCCCAGGCCCACACCGACAGGGGCGTGCCGTTTTCCGTGGTGGTGACCGGCATTCACCGTGCCCTGGAGCAGGCCCGGCACGACTGGGGCATCAGCAGCCGGCTGATCATGTCGTTTCTGCGTCATCTGCCGGAAGAGTCGGCCATCGACACCCTGCGCCAGGCCGAGCCGTTTCATGCCTTTCTTACCGGGGTGGGGCTCGATTCGGCAGAGCTGGGCAACCCGCCGGAGAAGTTTCGCCGGGCCTACGCCCTGGCCCGGGAGCAGGGCTACCGGCTGGTGGCCCACGCCGGCGAAGAGGGGCCAGCGCAGTATATTCGTGATGCGCTGGTACTGCTCGGGGTGGAGCGCATCGATCACGGGGTGGCCGCCATTGAGGATCCGGCCCTGATGGCGGAGCTGGCCGAGCGTCGCATTCCGCTGACCGTCTGTCCGCTGTCGAACCTGAAACTCAAGGTGATCGGGTCGATGGCCGAGCATCCCATGCAAACACTGCTGCGCGCCGGCCTGTGCGTGACCGTGAACTCCGACGATCCGGCCTATTTCGGCGGCTACATGAATGCCAACTACCAGGCGCTGCAACAGGGTCTTGGCATGAGCGATGGCGAGTTGCTCAAGCTTGCCATGAACGGGGTGGAAGCCAGCTGGCTGTCGCCGGAAGAGAAAACCCTGCTGCTGCACGACATTCAGGCCCACGGCGAAAAATTCGGCGTTTGTCCGGTGGAGGACTAAAGAAGCGCACTCCTGAGCCGATAAGCCTGTCAGGGTGTAACAGGAGGCAGTGGCTGTGCGCAAACTGATGGCAGTAGCGGGACTGGTGCTCAGCACAACGTGCTGGGCCCAGCCGCGTATCTATGTGGCGAGCCTGGATCATTCCCGCTGGCGGCTGGCGGCCGATTCGGCGGTGGAATGCCGGCTGGAGCACAGCATTCCCGGTTTCGGCACCGGTACCTTCGTTAGCCGGGCGGGTAAAAACGTCAACCTGGTGTTTGAGCTGAGCCCGCTTCGGGCACAGCCGCGCACCCGGCAGGCGGCGCTGAGAAGCGAGTCGCCCTACTGGCAGCCGGGCCGCGCGCCCAAGCCGATCAGCCAGGTGACCTTTTACCAGCAGTTCGACGCCATGGTGGAGCAGCAAAACGCCTGGATCATGCTCGACGAGCTCAGCCAGGGGCGCTGGCCCACTTTTTATTTTGATGACTGGTACGCGGGCGATCGCACCACCGGGGTGGGGCTGTCGTCGGTGAATTTTCGCGCTCGCTACGCCGCCTTTCTCGACTGCCAGCACAACCTGCTGCCCTACGGTTTTGAAGACATCGCCTTCAGCGTGCTCAACTACATAAACAACGCCGATGAGCTGACGCCCCACTCGCGCCAGCGACTGGCGATGATCGCCGACTATGTGCGTGCCGATCCCAATATTGGCGAGGTGGTGATCAACACCTATACCGACAGTTTTGGCACCGAGTTTCACAACAAGCAGCTGTCGCTGCTGCGGGCCAGGGCCATCAAGGAGCACTTTCTCGCGCTGGGCCTGCCCGACACCAGCATACGGGTGGAAGGGCACGGCGAGCGCCGGCCCATTGCCGACAACAGCACCCCCGAGGGGCGCAGCAGCAACCGCCGGGTGGTCATCAGCCTGGGCCGGCCGGCAATTTAATCCCGCTCCGGGTTGGCGTGGGGCCGCCGGCCCGCACGCCAACCCCGGCTTTTTCCCCTCCATGATCACTTTGCCCTTTTCCTTTGCGCCTCGCTTGGGTAGCTTATGGGCCTTTTCACTTTTCAGGGAACGGACATGACCTGGTTGATGTACATGGTGCTGGGAGCCTTTGCCGGCACCCTGGCGGGACTGTTTGGCGTGGGCGGCGGCCTTATCATTGTGCCGGTGCTGATCTTCAGTTTCAATTTGCAGGGCATTGGCGGTGAGCTGGTGGCCCACATGGCGGTGGGCACCTCGCTCGCCACCATCATGTTTACCTCGCTCAGTGCCATTCACACTCACCACGGCCGCCGCGCCATCGACTGGAAACTGGCTGCCATGCTGTCGGCGGGCATTGTGATTGGCGCCTGGCTGGGAGGCTATACCGCCGACAAAATGTCGGGGCTGCAACTGCAGCGGGTGATCGGCCTGTTTGCCTGGCTGATGGCGGCGCAGATGCTGTTCAACCTGATGCCCAGCGGCAGCGGCAAACTGCCGGGCAAGCCGGTACAGGCGGCAGTGGGGGGCGTGATTGGCTGGGCCTCGGGGATCTTCGGCATTGGCGGCGGCTCGCTCACGGTGCCGTTTTTAAGCTGGTGCTCGGTGCCCATGCAGCGGGCGGTGGCGGTCTCTTCCGCCTGTGGTTTTCCCATCGCCCTGGTGGGCGCACTCAGCTATGTGGTACACGGCCTGGATCACGACAACCTGCCCGCCGAGGCCTGGGGCTATGTCTACTTGCCTGCGCTGATCGGCATCAGTGTGGCCAGCATGCCTTTCGCTCGCCTGGGTGCCATTCTGGCGCACAAGCTGTCGGCGGTGGTGCTGAAACGGGCCTTTGCGGTGTTTCTGCTGTTGGTGGGGGCCAAGTTTTTGTTCTTCCCGGCGTAACAAATCGGGGGAACAGGGAGCAGGAAATGGGGATTGGAATCATGCCAGTCCCCAGTCCCCAGTCCCCAGTCCTTAGTCCTTAGTCCCGCTTTTCCCGCTCGGCCAGCCAGTCATCGGCTTTGGCCACGGCCCACAGAATCAGCAGGCCCAGGGCCACCAGGCCGGCATAATTCCAGGCATGATCCAGCCAGTCCATCAGCGCCCCCGAATCTTGCGAATGCCCGCCTCGTAGCGGCCTTCCGGGCTGTCTACCTGGGTCTGAAAGTATTTCAGAAACCACATGTACTGCTCGGGCCAGTCGGTCAGCAGGGCCTCAATCTCGGCGTTCATGGCCCGGGTATCGGCGGTCAGATCGGCCGTGGGATAGGGGGCCATGGGCGGGCGAATCACCAGCTCGTAGCGGTGTTCTTGCGTGTTATACACGCTCAGCACCGGCACCACCTGGGCACCGGTCAGTTTTACCAGCTTGGGCAGGGCCGGCAGGGTGGCTTTCATTTCGGCAAAAAACGGCACAAAAATGCTGGCCTCCCGGCCATGATCCTGGTCCGGCAGGTAAAAGAAATGCTTGCCGTCGCGAATGGTCTTGATCACCGCCTTGATGCCGGCATCGCGCTCGTAAACAATGCCGTTGAACCGCGCCCGCTGGCGGTTGATAAACCAGTCGAACACCTCGTTTTTGGCGCTGTGCATCATGGTGCACATGGGCAAACCCAGTGAGGTCAGGTACAGGCCGCCGGCATCAATGGCCCAGGTATGGGGGATCATGAAGATGATTTGTTTGTCTTGCGCCAGGCAGGCGTCGATATGCTCCTGGCCGTGTACCTTGAAGCGGGCCTGCAGATAGGCGGGGGAGCGGGCGGTCCACTCGCCATAGGCAAAAAAGGTCATCAGACCGGCACGGATGGACTGCAGCAGCGTGGCGTCCACTTCTGCGTCGCTCAGCTCGGGAAAACACAGCCGAATATTGGTGCGGGCGATGTAACACTGTTTTTTGGCGAGTCTGACCAGCAGCGGAGCAAAGGCGCCGGCAAAGCCATCCCGGGCGCGGACCGGCAACCAGGCCAGCAGCCACAACAGGGCGATGGCCAGCCAGGTGGGCCAGTAACGGGGGTGCAGGTAACGGGGTTTGAACTGTGCATCGTAAACGGGATCGTGCCCGGACATAACATGTACCTCTGAACTACAAGAGCGGCAAGTGTATGAAAAAAACCGGGGCAAATCACCCTTGCCGGCAGGGCCGGAAATAGTCGGTGTTATGGTAAAAGCCCGGATCCTCGTTGGCGGGCCACCAGCCGGGAATGCCCAGCAGCGGCAAGGGCCGCAATGGCCTGGGCCGGTCGAACAGCGCCCGGGCCTGCAACTGCTCACACAGGTGGTTATCCAGCACCGAATACTGCTCGTGCCTGGGCAGGGCAAAAAAGCCGTCGGGCATGGGCAGCACCACCGCCTTGGCGGTCAGGCCAATAAAGGGATGGAGCGCCTGCTCATACAGGGCATGGCCAAAGATGAAAGGCTGCCAGTCGTTGCCCCACTGCCGGCGCCGCTCCAGAAACAGCCGTTGCCAGTGGTGCTGGCTGAGCAGGGTTTCCATCTCGTCCCCTTCGGGTACCGCCAGCACCAGGCCGCATTCGTCGAAATGGGTAATGCGATCCCGCCGCGGAGTGCGTGTGCGGGCGCCATGGGCGTGAATGTGCTCCATGTGCAGCCGGTTCAGCAATGCCTTGGTTTGGGGAAACAGGTGCCAGATCACGGCGCCGAAAAAGTCATGCCAGTTGCCCTGGCGGGTGGGAACCTGGCCTTGTGCCACGGCTTCCTCGTAATAGCAGTCGCGGGCGGCAACGGTGTCGTTGTCCACAAAATGCAGCCCCAACCCCGAGGCCAGGTGACGGTTCAGGCTGGCCAGGGAGGGCCACTCGGGGTCGGTAAAGGCCACCAGCCCAGCAAGCTGGCCGACAATGGCGTTGCGCGTGGTAAAATCGGGATCCCAGTTCATCGGCCGTCCGTCAGCATTCAAAACCGCCAAGGATACTCCCGGAAAAGGGCAATGTTCAGCATAATTTTGCCGTACCGGCCATTTTCAGGGCCGGCTGTGCTTGAGTAAACTAAGGGCGACAATGACTGGCGCACGAGGAGTGCCGATGAAACGGGTCTTACGAGTAATCTGGTTACTGGCTTTGTTGCTCCCTGGCGTTATGGTCCAGGCGGCAAGTGGTGATAACGTGAAAATAGATAATAAATGGCTGTTGGGCCGGGTGGAGTGGCTGTGGTTGCCGGCGCTGGAAGACAGTGTCAAGGCGCGTATCGACTCGGGGGCCAAGACCTCGTCGATGTCGGCCACCGACATAATCGAGTTTGAGCGGGAAGGCGAGGCCTGGATCCGGTTTCGTTTTCGGCACGATAATCATCTGGCGCAGCTGGAGGCCCCGCTCAGCCGCTACGTGAGAATTCGCCAGGCCAACAGCAAAAAGGCGGATCGGCGCCCGGTGGTGCTGCTGCCGGTGCGGGTGGGAGATCTGGAAAAAAATGTGGAGTTCACCCTGAAGGACCGCACCCGCATGCTGTACCCGGTGTTGCTGGGGCGCGAGTTTATGAGCGACGACGTACTGATTGACCCCTCACGGCTCTTTGTGCAACCGAAATTCAAGCCTTGAGCGGGTCGCGTGCACTAAAAAGGCAGCCAATCGGCTGCCTTTTCTTATGGTTGACTGCTTGTGCTTACTTCTTGGCTTTCATGGCCCGGCGAATGCACAGGGCGGCACCGCCCCAGGTGATGCCGAGGCCAATCAGCATCATGATAATGGCTCCGGTACTCATGCTTTCACCTCCTGTTTGCTGCTGGCGTTGATGATGATTGCCACCACCAGCATCGCCGCAATCATGCCCCAGCCGATAAACAGAATTTCATTATCGCTGTAACCACCGTAGTTCTCCTTGAAGGCGCCCACGATATTGTTGAACAGGATCACCGCCAGCATGCCGATGGACACAAACTTGATGCACAGCTGCCACCAGATACCGATGGTGAACTCCGACAGCTCGTTGGCCCGCTTCTGGTAATCGGACAGCTTGCACAGCCAGCCCACCAGGAACAGCTCAAGCAGACAGGAGCCAAGCAGCGCCATGTTGTTGATAAAGTGATCCACCAGATCCAGCAGCAGCAGGCCGCCCTGGGTGATGAACAGCAGGCTCACCACAAAGCCGGTACCACAGAAAATGGTGGCGGTCTTTTGCCGGCTCCAGCCGGTTTTGCCCATCAGGCCGGTGGTGACCGCCTCGGCGATGGAGATGTGCGAGCTGATACCGGCAAAGACCAGTGCCAGGAAGAACATCGGGCCCATCACCCCGGGGGCGGGCAGCAGGTTGATGGCGGTGGGCAGGGTGACGAAGGCCAGGCCCACACCCGAGCTCACTACCTCGGTCAGCGCCTTGTCCTGCGCCTGGGCCATGTAGCCCAGGGCACCGAAGATCATGATGCCGGCGAGCATGGAAAAACCGCAGTTCATCAACACCGTCATAAAGGCGTTGTTGTTGATGTCGGACTTTTCCGGCAGGTAGCTGGCGTAAGACAGCATGATGGCAAAGCCCACGCTCAGGGTGAAGAAAATCTGACCATAGGCGGCAGACCACACCTTGAGATCCCAGATTTTGCTGAAGTCGGGCTCCAGCAGCCAGTTGATGCCGTTCAGGGCGCCGGGCAGAAAGATGATGCGGCCGATCAGCACCAGCACCAGCAGGAACAGCAGCGGCATCAGCACCTTGTTGATCTTTTCAATCCCGCCCTTCACGCCCCGGTAGGTGGCAAAGAAGCTGGCCGCCCAGGCCAGGGCCAGCGGCAGCAGCAGGTGGGTTTGCAGGCCGCCCAGGTTGGAGGGAGAGTTGTCACCCAGCCCCAGGAACTCCCCAAAGAAGAAGGCGTTGCTGTCGTCGCCCCAGCTCTGATCCAGGGCAAACCAGGCGTAGGAAATGGCCCAGGCAATAACCACCACGTAATAGAAGGCGATCACCGCAGAGATCATCACCTGGAACCAGCCCAGCCACTCAAAGCGGGCATTCAGCTGGCGCAGGGTGCCGGGGGCGCCGGCACGGTACTTCTGACCCAGGGTAAACTCCAGGATCATGAAGGGAATGCCGGCGGTCAGCATGGCGAACAGGTAGGGAATAAAGAAGGCGCCACCGCCGTTCTCGTAAGCCATATAGGGGAAGCGCCAGATATTACCCAGGCCAACGGCAGAGCCGACTGCCGCCAGGATAAAGCCGGTGCGAGAACCCCATTGTTCTCGTTTCATAACGATTCCTCGGGAATGGAAAGACAATAACTACAGGATAGTTTTACCGGGCGCAGGGTAGGGGGTGAGCAGGGCAAAATCAACGCGTCGATCTGCTGCGCGAAAGAGTTTATGCCTTATATATGGAGGGTGATTTCGCCTTATTTGAAATAATCAGTGATTTTCTGTTGTTAACATGGTGTTATATTCTTGCATTTGGCAGATCGGCCAGCGTATTTGTGTTTTTTGCATTTTGATAAAAATCGTTGTGGCGCGCACAATCTGGCAGGAGACAAGGCCAATTCCTGCTGATGCAGTATTTCTGCATGGCCAGAGGCCGGGATCAAAGCATAAACACAGGAAGTGTGAATAAAAAATCATCTGGTGCCATTAACTATTCCTGTGCCAAGTTTTTCTCATGCCATGGCGGGCATGAGCCATGTTTGCTGCAGGAAAAACAGCTGTTAACAGGTTGTTTTCTGATTGAGTGTCAGCGATTTGCCATTTAGTTTTTTTTATTTTGATGCCCAAGAAAAGTCGGTTGAGGGAGGCGAGGGGGCTGCCTATGCTGTGCCTGCATTCATTCAGGAGGCGTACCATGACCACTCACTGTTCTTCCCGCCCGGCCACTGTCGCCCGTGGCCCGTCAACTCACTCCGCCGGCCTGCGGGCCATTCTGGGCCGCTGGCGGCATCGCAGTCGCTCCCGCCGTGAGCTGGCCGAACTGCCCCCCTATTTGCTGAAGGACATTGGCCTGAACGAAGCCGACCGGTACCAGGAAGTCAGCAAGCCGTTCTGGCAACCGTAATCGCAAGGAATGCGCCTCACAAAAAACGCCGCTGTCAGTCAGCGGCTTTTTTTGATCTGAAGTACCGGGTCTGCCCCGGGATCTGGCGCTCAGCCGGTGAGGCCGAACCAGGCGGTGAGCAGGACAATGCAGCACAGATTGATGGCAAAGCCGGCCTTCATCATCTGCCGCTGGGGTACAAACCCCGAGCCAAACACAATGGCATTGGGGGGCGTGGCCACCGGCAGCATAAAGGCACAGGAGGCCGACACCGCGATGAGGGCTGCCACCATCACCGGCGACAGCCCCAGTCCTTCGGCCACCGCGGCAAACACCGGGATCAGCAGGGCGGCGCTGGCGGTATTGGATGCCAGCTCGGTGAGGAACACCACAAAGGCGGTAATGGCCAGCAGAATCAGCCAGGGCCCGGCGCTGGCCAGCCCCTCGGCCAGGTGGGTGGCGAGAAACAGGCTGGTGCCGGTTTCCTTGAGAATATGGCTGAGGGTAAGACCGCCACCAAACAGCAGCAGTACGCCCCAGTCGGCCTGATGTTCAATGTCTTTCCACTCGGCGACCCGGGTGATGGCAATCAGCACGATGGCCAGCAAGGCCACCAGGGTGTCAAAGGCCGGCAGCCGGCCCAGTAGCGCCGACACCGGCGCCGAGAAAATCCACAGGCTGACGGTGAGCAGAAAAACGCCCAGGGTGATCAGGCGGCTGCGATTCCAGCTCAGGCTGTCTTCGGGAATGTCGATGTGTTCGTTCAGCTGGGGCCGAAACAACAGCCACAGCACGGCCACGGCCACCGGCAGCAGCATCAGGGTAATGGGCAGGCCAATGGCCATCCAGTCGGTAAATCCCAGGCCGGTTTCGGCGGCGGCAATGGCGTTGGGCGGGCTGCCCACCAGGGTGGCGATGCCACCGATGTTGGCGCTGTAGGCCACCCCCAGCAGCACGAACACATAGGTGGAGGCGTGCCGCTCGGCATCCAGGCAGCGCAGCAGGCCCAGGGCCAGGGGCAGCATCATGGCGGCGGTGGCGGTGTTGCTTATCCACATGGAAAGAAAGGCGGAGGTGGCAAACAGCAGCAGCACGGCGGCCAGCAGCCGGCCTCGGGCCAGTTGCAGTATGCGTCCGGCCACCAGCCGGTCCAGCCCCTGGCTGCGCATGGCGGCAGCCAGGGCAAAACCGCCCAGGAACAGGAAGATAATGGGATTGGCAAAGTTGCCCAGGGCGGCGCCGGTATCGAGGATCCCCAGCAGTACCGCCAGCAGGGGCACCAGCAGGGCGGTAATGGTAATATGCACGGCTTCCGTGAGCCAGAGGGTGGCAATGACCAGCAACAGCGCCAGTCCCTTGTTGACGGCAGGCTCAAACGGCAAGGTGGCGATCAGCGCCGGCAGGGCCAGCAAGCAAAGGATGACAATGCCGGTGCGGCCGCTGGGCAGGGCCGCCGATGAAACATGGTTGGACATGGTTTTCCTGTTATGTTGTTGTTTTGGTTTTGAATTGTTGGAACCCGGCGAACTATATCACCACGAGGCAGACACAAGAGATGATGGCGGCCGCAAAACCCGATACCCGTACTCAAAAACGTCGCTGGCTGTGGCTGGTGCTGCTGGCAGCGGGGCTGTTGCTGTTGTTCAGCCATGGCTACGGCCTGTATCGCCAGTATGAGGACGGACGCCAGCTGTTGCGCCATGCCGAGCCCATTGTCGACGAGCTGTATCATATTCACCACCAGGTGATGATGCCCGATGCGGAAGGGGCGGTGCTGCTGGATGAAAAGATACGCCGGCTCAGCTTGCTGTTGTCGCGGTTTCAGCAGCAGTTGAGCCAGTCGGACATGGTGAAGCTGGCCGGCCTCACCGGGGATCAGCATCCCGACGAGTACCTCGGCACCCTGCAGCAACTGCAGGAGGCCGAGCTGCATGCGCGCCACAGCCTGGGGGTGTTTGCCGAGGCGGTGGGCCGGGTGCCGGCGGCCGAGGGCGGGCCGGGGCTGCAACAACTGCTGCAGCACAGCCGCCTGTACCTGTACACTACCAATCCGTTGTTCGTGCGCGGCCTGGAGCGGGAAGCCGCCTCCCTTCGCCAGCGTAGCCAGCCCACGCCGCGGCTGGATGAAGCCCTCTATGCCCAAAGCATTTATGCGGCCAACCTGCACCGGCTGATCCGCCTGCGCCACCATTTTGCCGACACCAATATTGGCGACTTCTACGACTGGATTTCCGGCTGGCGACAGCATACCGAGCACAGCCGTGACCGCCTGCTGGCGCTGGCACTGATGCTGGTGCTGGCGGTGCTGTGCGCCGGTGGCGGCCTACTTTACCTCAATAACCGCAAGTGGCGTCAGGCCAGCCACAGCGCCAGCGCCCTGGCCCAGGCCAAGACCGACTTTCTGGCCAACATGAGCCACGAAATCCGCACCCCCATGAACGCCATCATCGGCTTTGTCTCGCTGTTGCAGCAAACCGCCCTCGATCCCCGCCAGAGTGACTACCTGGCGAAAATCCGCTTGTCTTCCGACAATCTGCTGTTGCTGATCAACGATATTCTCGATCTGACCAAGGTGGAGGCGGGCAAGCTGGAGCTGGAAGACATTGCCTTTGATCTGAACGAGCAACTGGAGCGGCTGGCGGGGCTGTTTGCCGATCTGTCGGAGCAAAAACAGCTGGAAGTCATCATCAACAAGGCGCCGAACGTGCCCGATCGGCTGCAGGGGGATCCCCTGCGCCTGGGCCAGGTGCTGACCAACCTGGTCAGCAATGCCCTCAAGTTTACCGAGCGGGGCGAGGTGGTGCTCGGCATCTCGGTGACCGACGAGCCCGAGCCCCGGCTGTGCTTTGAGGTGCGTGACACCGGCATCGGCATTGTGCCCGAGCAACAGGAGCAGTTGTTCCAGTCCTTTACCCAGGTGGATGCCAGCACCACCCGCAAATACGGTGGCAGCGGGCTGGGGCTCAGCATCTGCCGGCACCTGGTGGCGCTGATGGACGGCAGCATAGGGGTGCACAGTGTACCGGGGCGGGGCTCCACCTTCAGTGTGACCCTGCCGCTGCGCCCGGCCAGGGACTCCCTGCCCGATGTGACCCCGGAGTTTGCGCCGGGTCTGAAAGTCCTGGTGGTGGACGACAATCCCCTGGCGCTGGAGGTGATGAGTGGCATGCTCAGGCGCGCCGGCTTTGTGGTGTATACCGCCATGAATATCGAGGCCGCCCGGACCCTGCTGCAACACCGGGGCGGGGAACTCCATCTGGCCTTGATCGATTGTTGCCTGGGGCGGGAGAACGGTCTCGAACTGGCCCGTATCATTCGCCAGCATCCCCACCTTGAGGCACTGCCCATTGTGCTGGTCAGCGCCTTTGGCCGGGAGCGGCCGGCGGAGCAGATGCGCGCCCTGGGGCTGGAGCACTATGTGTCCAAACCCGTCACCTGGAGCCGGCTGTCGGTGTGCCTGGCGCGGGTGCTCAACCCGGCGCCGGCACCCTCGCGGCCGCCGCTTGCCGACACCGACACCGAGCATCACCGGCGCCGGCTGTCCGGCTGCCATGTGCTGCTGGCGGAAGACAACCGCCTCAACCAGCAACTGGTGATTGAATATCTGAGCCGGGTGGGGGTGACCGTGAGCCTCGCCGACAATGGCCGCCAGGCGGTCGAGCTGGTGTCCCGCCAGGCCTTTGACGCCATTCTGATGGACCTGCAGATGCCCATTCTCGATGGCCTGGAAGCCACTCGCCAGATCCGTCGGCTGCAGCAGCATCACGATGTTCCCATCATTGCCCTCACCGCCAGTGCCATGCGCAGCGATCGGGACAGCAGTTACGGCTCGGGCATGAATGCCTATGTGTCCAAGCCGGTGGACCGCCACGATCTTTACCAGGCCCTGGTCCAGCAGTGCGGCCGGCCCGGCACCGGCGGGCCGGCCGCAGCGGCGGGCGAGGCGGCCCGGGCGCCGGCAGCGCCTCGCGGCGGCGAATTGCTGGCGTGCCGGGATCAGTTGTGGCTGCTGCAGGCGGCCCAGGCCGAGCGCAACTGGCCGGAAGCCGCCCGGTTGCTGACCGAGCTGGCGCGCTGTGCCCGCGCCGACGGTGATACCGCCTTGGCCGAGCAGGCCGAGCAGGCCCTGGACTGGCCCGGCCAGGGAAAAGCCCTGCCGCATGCCCGGCTGGCCGTCTTGCAAAAAGGCCTCGAGAACGCCCTGGAAGGTAACGAGCCGTCCTGACTTTTCCGGTTTGTGATGTACATCACAGCTTGGCTTGCATTGGTGTTAAGTGCTGAATTTAATTTTTATATTGGAATTTTATGCTTACCCAAAAACCTGCGACAGATTAACCTGTAATCCCCTTGATGCCGCCCCCCGGGCTTGCCTCATGCGCGAGCGGACGCGAGGTTTTTCCGTGTTTAATTCATCTGGATTTTTTCACTTTTTTGGATGATATTCTCGCTCAACAGGCATTCTGATAGGGGAGCGTTATGAAAGTTTTGGTTCTGGGTAGTGGTGTTGTCGGCGTAACCAGCGCCTGGTATCTGGCCCGTCAGGGGCACGAAGTGGTGGTGCTCGACCGCCAGCCCGATGCGGCGGAAGAAACCAGCTTTGCCAACGCCGGCCAGCTGTCGTTCGGCATGTCTTCCCCCTGGGCGGCCCCCGGCATTCCGGTGAAGGCGATGAAGTGGATGTTCCAGTCTCATGCGCCGCTCAAGGTGCGCCCCGGCACCAATCCGGCGCAGTGGAAGTTTATGTTGTCAATGCTGGCCAACTGCAACGAAAAATCCTACAGCGTCAACAAGTCCCGCATGGTGCGGGTATCCGAGTACAGCCGCCAGTGCATCAATGCCCTGCAGGACGAGCTGAACCTGCCCTTTGAAGGCCGTAAAAAAGGCCTGCTGCAGGTATTCCGCACCGAAAAGCAGGTGGCCGACGCCGCCAAGGACATCAAGGTGCTGCAGGAATTCGGCGTGAACCACGCCATGCTCAACGTGGAAGAGTGTATTGCCCGTGAGCCGGCCCTGGCCCGGGTGAAAGACAAGCTGGTGGGGGGGCTGCACTTCCCCGACGATCAGACCGGCGACTGCAACCTGTTCACCAAGGCCCTGGTCAAGAAGTGCCAGGAGAAGGGCGTGGTGTTCAAGTTCAACACCGAGATCAAGGCGCTGGTACGCGACGGCGACGAAATCCGTGGCGTACAGACCGATCACGGCCTGGAAACCGCCGATCAGGTGCTGGTGTGCATGGGCAGCTACTCGCCCTTCCTGCTCACGCCGCTCGGCATTACCCTGCCCATTTACCCGGTGAAGGGCTACTCCCTGACCATTGAAGTCAACAAGGACGAGGATGCGCCCCAGTCCACCGTGATGGACGAAACCTTCAAGGTGGCCATCACCCGCTTCGACAACCGCATTCGGGCCGCCGGCACCGCAGAGCTGGCCGACTTCAACAAGGATCTGCCCGCCGCCCGCCGGGAGACCATTGCCCACTCGGTGAGCAGCCTGTTCCCCGAAGGCGGCAAGATGGAAGAGGCCGAGTTCTGGACCGGTTTCCGCCCGATGACCCCGGACGGCACCCCCATTATCGGCGGCACCCGGTACAAGAACCTGTGGCTGAACACCGGCCACGGCACTCTTGGGTGGACCATGGGCGCCGGCTCGGCAGCGCTGGTGGCGGATCTGATGTCCGGCAAGCAGCCGGATATCGACAGCGACGGCCTGGCCTTCAGCCGCTACGGCTGAGGCTGGCGCGCGGGCTTGTCCCCGAATGGGGGCAGCTTGCCCGCAACGCGGTAACCCGCGACATCTGGACACTGAGAGCCAAAAGACGCACTATGCCGTCTTTTGGCTCTCTTGTTTTATGCTGCTTACCCTGCTCAACATCGTGCTGCCGGTGTTTGCTGTGGTGGCGGTCGGCTATGGGTTTGGCCGGCGCCAGCGCAACCCGGACATGGGCTTTGTCAACCTGGCCAACGTGGCGGTATTCTGCCCGGCGCTGGTGTTTTCCGCCCTGATGCAAAATCCCGTTTCCCTGGCCGACAGCTGGCCGCTGATCCTGGCCGGTGCCCTGTGCATTGTGCTGCCGGGGGGGCTGCTGGCGCTGTTTCGTTTTCAGGGTCTGGAGCGGCGCAGCCTGGTACTGGCGGGCATGTTCCGCAACACCGGCAATATCGGCATTCCGCTGATGCTGCTGGCCTACGGTGACGACAAGCTCGGCGCCATCATCATTCTCTTTGTGCTGTCCAACCTGCTGCACTTCTCACTGGGGTTATTTATTCTCTCCCGCGAGGCGGGGCGCTGGCAGTGGCTGAAAAGCCCCATTGTGTGGGCGGCGGTGGCCGGCGTGCTGCTGGCGGAGCACAAGGCCCTGTTGCCCGATTTTGTATATACCAGCGCCGATCTGCTGGGGCAGATGGCGGTACCGCTGATGCTGTTTGCCCTGGGGGTGCGGCTGTCGGTGGGGGAGGTGGGCAACCTGGGGCTGGCGTTTCGGGTGAACCTGGCCTACCTGCTGGCGGGAGCGGTGGCCTTTGGCCTGGTGGCCTGGTGGTTGCCGCTGACTTCCGAATGGCTGCAGTTGCTGGCGCTGTCGGTGATGTTGCCCCCGGCGGTGCTCAACTACCTGTTGTGCGAGCAGTACCGCTGTCAGCCCGACAAAATGGCCAGCATAGTGCTGCTGGGCAACGTCATGGCGGTGGCCATTATTCCGCTGGTGGTTTATCTTACACTGAGTTTCTTATGAATCCTTCCTCGATACCGGCGCTGCCCGCGTAGCGCCGGTCCCGCATGTTTCATTTTTGTTAACGTAAAATTAACTGCCTGTTAATACCAAAGTCTAAGTTTCAAGGGACGCACTTCGCGCTACTGTTATTTTCGAACCGTATTCGGCTATTCAAGGAGAGAAAGAATGGCGTTCGAAAGTCAGGAAAAAGCAAAAGCGTACTGGAAAGAAAACCTGCGGCTGATGGCCATCTTGCTGGCCATCTGGTTCACGGTTTCCTATGTGTTTGGCATTGTGCTGGTGGATATGCTCAATGCCATCACCATTGGCGGTGCCAAGCTGGGTTTCTGGTTTTCCCAGCAGGGATCCATTTATGTGTTTGTGGTACTCATTTTCGTCTATGTATGGCGAATGAACGTGCTCGACAAAAAATACAATGTAGACGAAGCGTAATAGGGGCAGGAAATGGATATTCAAACCTGGACATTTATTCTGGTGGGGCTCAGCTTTGCCCTTTATATCGGTATTGCGATTTGGGCACGGGCTGGCAGCACCGGTGAGTTTTATGTGGCCGGCGGCGGCGTGCACCCGGTGGCCAACGGCATGGCCACGGCGGCGGACTGGATGTCGGCGGCGTCTTTCATCTCCATGGCCGGCATCATCTCTTTTGCCGGTTACGACGGCGGCGTGTACCTGATGGGCTGGACCGGCGGTTATGTGCTGCTGGCGCTGTGCCTGGCACCCTACCTGCGCAAGTTCGGCAAGTTTACCGTGCCGGACTTTATCGGTGATCGTTATTACTCCCAGACCGCCCGCATGGTGGCGGTGTTCTGCGCCATCTTCGTGTCCTTCACCTATGTGGCGGGCCAGATGCGCGGCGTGGGTGTGGTGTTCTCCCGCTTCCTGGAAGTGGACATCAACCTCGGCGTTATCATCGGCATGTGCATCGTGTTTTTCTACGCGGTGATGGGCGGCATGAAGGGCATCACCTACACCCAGGTGGCGCAATACTGCGTGCTGATCTTCGCCTTCCTGGTGCCGGCCATTTTTGTGTCCCTGCTGGTCACCGGCACTCCGGTGCCCCAGCTCGGCTTTATCGGCGAAACCTCCGACGGCGTCTACCTGCTCGACAAGCTGGACGGCCTGTCCCGGGAGCTGGGCTTTACCGAATATACCTCAGGCACCAAGTCCGGCATTGATGTGTTCTTCATCACCGCCGCCCTGATGGTGGGGACCGCCGGTCTGCCCCATGTGATCATTCGCTTCTTCACCGTGCCCAAGGTGCGTGATGCCCGCATCTCCGCCGGCTGGGCGTTGCTGTTCATCTCCTTCCTGTACACCACCGCCCCGGCCGTGGCCGCCTTTGCCCGCGCCAACATGATCGATGGCCTGAACGGTGCCGATGGTCAGGGCGTGATTGCCGAGCAGGCCCCGGGCTGGGTGGCCAACTGGGAAAAAACCGGTCTGGTAAGCTGGGATGACAAGAACGGTGACGGCCGCATGTTCTATGCCGGTGACGAGCGCAACGAAATGACCATCAGCCCGGACATCATCGTGCTGGCCAGCCCTGAGATCGGTCGTCTGCCGAACTGGGTGGTGGCCCTGCTGGCGGCCGGTGGCCTGGCGGCGGCACTGTCGACCGCGGCCGGTCTGCTGCTGGTGATCTCCACCTCCATTGCCCACGATTTGCTGAAGAAAGGTTTCAAGCCCGACATGACCGACAAGCAGGAACTGCTGGCGGCGCGCATTGCCGCAGCCGTGGCGGTGTTCGGCGCCGGTTACCTCGGCATCAACCCGCCCGGCTTCGTGGCCCAGGTGGTGGCCTTTGCCTTTGGCCTGGCGGCAGCCTCCTTCTTCCCGGCCATTGTGCTTGGCATCTTCTATAAGAAGATGAACAAGGAAGGCGCCATCGCCGGTATGGTCAGCGGCATCGCCTTTACCGCCGCCTACATCATTTACTTCAAGTTCATTAACCCGGCGGCCAGCACCCCTGACAACTGGTGGTTCGGTATTTCTCCCGAGGGCATTGGTACCCTGGGCATGCTGGTCAACCTGGCGGTTTCCCTGGCGGTGGCCAAAATCACCACCGAAACCCCGCAGGAAGTGCAGGAGCTGGTGGAAAGCATTCGCTTTCCCAAGGGCGCCGGCGAAGCTCACAGTCATTGATCCACATCAATAAAAATAACAGGGACGCGTCAGCGTCCCTTTTTTATTTTCTGGTTTATTCAAGCCCATGTTCATTAACCGGTTTTAACTGTTTATACTGGCTTTTCGTTTTTTCACCGAACAAAGGGCCTGAATGTTCAAATGGTTCAAGTCTGCCCAAAGCAGCACCGCCGTGGGAATTTACCTGACCCAGGGCGCGCTCTATGGGGTGGAGGAACAGTATCCGCAGCAGGTGGTCGAACACCCCCTCGCCAGCGGTGAGCAAGCGGGCGCCGCCCTGGCCGCGCTGATTGAAGCGCAGCAATGGCAGGGCCGGCGTCTGCGGCTGGCCCTGGGCCGGCAATATTACCGCCAGGTGCAGCTCGACAAACCGGCCATGCCCGACGAGGAGCTGGCCCAGGCACTGCCCTGGTGTATGCGCGAGCTGGTGGATGAACCCCTGGAACAACTGCTGTTTGACTACATTGACCTGCCCGCCAGCCCCCAGGGCACGGCGCGCATTGCCGTCTATTACAGCCGGCGCGACCAGTTGGCGGCCCTGGTGAAGGCGGTGTCGCCCCTGTGTGATATCGAGACCATGGGCGTGGATGAACTGGCCATGACCAATCTGCTGGCGCCGGAGCAGCGTGGCCTGGTGCTGCACAAGGTCCCCGGCCAGGAGCTGACCATGACCTTTGTGCACCAGCGCCAGTGGCATTTTTCCCGAACCATTCGCGGCTTTCAGGCCCTGGATGACGACACCATGGCGGTGGATCAGTTTGTGTTCGACAACCTGTTGCTGGAGTTGCAGCGCAGCATCGATTACGCCACCGGCCAGCTGAAGCTGAACGCGCCCAGTCAGTGGTTTCTGGCCCTGCCGGCCCGGGTTACCCCGGCGGTGCAGACCGCCATCAGCCAGGTATTTGATATTCGCCCTGAATCCCTCAGCAACGAACAGCTGTCGCCGGTCAGCCTGCCCGCACTCGGCATGTTGCGGGAGGAGCAGCCGTGAAAACCCGCATTGAGTTTTATCAGGCCGCGCTCAGGCCGGTGCGGGACCTGCCCACCCCGCGTCATTTCGGTCTGGGCCTGGTGGTGCTGGTGTTGCTGTGGGGCACGGTCTTTGCCTGGCAACACCTGGCCAATTACCGTCAGGCGGCGGCCAACCGCAGCCTGCAACAACAGCTGACCTCTGCCCAGAGCAATGTGGCCCGGCTGCAGCAGAGCCTGACCGAGCTCAACCAGCGCCAGGACGACGGCGAACGGCTGCGCCTGGAGCGGGACATTCGCACCCGCCGCCAGTTGCTGGGCGTGCTCAGTCAGGATGAGCTGGTGTCTTATGCCGACACCCTGGAAGATCTGGCCCGGGTGCCTTGGGCGAGGGTGTCGCTGACCGGAGTACAACTGCAGGGGCGGGCCATGACCCTGACCGGCGAAGCGGCGGATGCCGCCGCCGTGCCGGCCTGGATCCTCGGCTTTGACGGGCGGCAGAGCCTGACCCGGCGGGAGTTCGGCAAGCTCGACATTCATCGTCGTGATCCCGGTGGCCTGACCTTCAGTCTGCACAGCGACGGAGTAATCCAATGAAACAGCGGCTGACTCTGCTTAATGACCGTTTTATGGCCCGGCCCCGGCGTGAGCGCTGGTTGCTGGTGGTGGCCGGCTGGGCACTGGTGGCCTGGTTGGGCCTGAGCCTGTTTGAGCAAACCCTGCTGGCCGGCAGTACACGGCTTCAGGCCGAGCAGCAGCGCCTGGAGCGGGAGCTGGCCGGGCAGCAGGGGCTGACGAATGAATTGAACCAGCGTATCAGTGAGCTCATCGCCAACGATCAACGCCCGCGCATTGAGCGCCTTAACCGTCAGCTCAGTCGGCTGAATGAGAACGTGGATCAGCGCATGCGCACCCTGGTGGGGCCGGAGCAAATGGCGGGCCTGCTGTTGTCGGTGCTGGATCAGGGCAGCGGTCTCACCCTGCTGGGGCTCACCAACCTGCCGGCGGAGCCCATGGCGCAAAGTCCGGATGAAGGCCAGCGGTTGTATCGTCATGGGCTGGCCCTGGAGCTCAGCGGCAGCTACCTGCAACTGCTTGATTACGCCAGGCGGCTGGAGCGGCTGAACGGACGTATTTTCTGGCAAAGCCTGAGCTTTGAGCTGGATCGGTACCCCAACGGCCATATTCGGCTGGAGTTTTTTACCATCAGTCAACACAAGGAGCTGATCCGTGGTTAATGCCAGTGCCCTGGTTTTTACCCTGCTGAGTGCCACCAGCAGCCTGCAGGATCCCACCCGCCCCCTGGACGGCCTGGTCCGGCCCGAGGCCACCCCCGGTGTACAGCAGGCCGAGACGGCGGACGAACCCCGGTTGCAGGCCATTTTCAGTGGCGGCCGGCCCAGCGCCATTCTTGACGGCAACCGCTATGTGCAGGGGGATACCCTGGGCGGCTACCGCCTGGTGCGGATCGGCGACGGACTGGTGGTGCTGGAGGGGCAGGGCAAGCGCCTGGTGCTGAGCCTGTTTCCTACTTTTGACAACACGGATACGCAATGAAACGGATGATACGACCGCTTACCCTGGCGCTGTTCTGCGCCGGCCTGACCGCCTGTGTGCATGCCCCCGACGGCAGCCTGCCCAAGGCAGCCCTGGATGAGGCACTGCGCGCCACCCCCGATGCGGTGCCGGCGGCGGTGGAGCAGGAGTTGCTGAATTCACGCCGCCCGGCAAACGGCAGTCAGGCCGTGCCGTTGCGTCGTTTCGACATTTCCGCCCGGGATGTGGATGCCCGGGAGTTTTTTGCCGCCCTCGGCAGCCAGCACAACGTCAGTATTGCGGTGCACCCGGATGTGAGCGGCACCATTACCCTTAATCTGCGTCGGGTAACCCTGCCGGAGATCCTGGAGGCCATTTCCGGTCTGTATGGTTACGGCATTGAGCGCCGCGGCGGCGTCTACCAGGTGTTTCCCAATGGCGTGCGCACCCGGACCTTTAACGTTAACTACCTGATGCTGTCCCGCAATGGCCAGTCCCAGACCGCCATCAGCGGCAGCAGCTTGGGCAGTGGCGAGAACGGCAGCAGCGGCGAGGGCAGCGCCACCCGCATCAATACCGAGTCGAGCAACGACTTCTGGGCGGATCTGGAAAGCGCCCTCGGCCGGCTGATTGGCGACGAAGAGGGCCGGGTGGTTGTGACCAACCCCCAGGCCGGCCTGGTAACGGTGCGGGCCGCCCCCGACGAGCTGGCGCTGGTGAACGACTTTCTTACCCGTGCCGAGCGGCAGCTTAAGCGCCAGGTGATCCTGGAAGCGCGCATAGTGGAAGTGGAGCTGAGCGACGGCTTTGAACAGGGTATTGAGTGGAACAACTTGACTGCCAACAGCCGTAAGGGGCAGTTGGCCACTGGGCAGAGTTATCCCTATGGTGGCTTTTTAAGTCCGTTGGCCGATTTGAATATGTTGGGTGGCGGTGCGGTATTCAGTTATACCGATGGTAACTTTGACGTGGTGGTCAATTTACTGCAAACCCAGGGGGAAGTGAATACCCTGTCCAACCCGCGGGTCACCACCAGCAATAACCAGAAAGCGGTGATCAAGGTGGGTACCGATGAGTATTTTGTCACCGATTTTTCGCTGACCACCACCAATACCAGCGGCGTTTCCGAAAGTACCCCCGACGTAGAGTTGAGCCCGTTTTTTTCGGGCATTTCGCTGGATGTGACACCGCAAATTGCCGACGATAACCGGGTATTGCTGCATATTCACCCGACGGTGAGCCAGGTAGAAGATAGCCCGAAAAGTATTGACTTTGGTCAGGGTGAGCTGCGATTGCCATTGGCAAAAAGTACGGTACGGGAGTCGGATACCGTGGTGGAAGCCGCATCCGGCGAGGTGATTATTATCGGCGGCCTGATGCAGGAAAAGCAGAGTGAAATGGAAACTGCTGTGCCGTTAATCAGCCAGATCCCGGTGCTGGGCAACCTGTTCAAGAACCGCAATCTGGCTACCCAGAAAAGCGAGCTGGTGATCATGCTGCGTCCGGTGGTGGTGGCTTCCAACACCTGGCAGAACGAGCTGCAGCGCTCCCGGGATCTGCTGGAAAAATGGTATCCACCATCACCCCTTGATGATCTGCATAGCGGAATAAGATGATGTACAGGTTCGGTATTTGGGGAATAGTGGCCCTGTTTGCTTGTACGGCCGGAGCCGAGGAGTCCGATCCGGTAGACTGGCAAGATCCGGTCTGGGCCGAGCTGATGGCCACCCCGCCAGCGGCCAGTGAGCTGACCATCAACGAAATTACCCCCAGCCGGGCCGAACGGCTGGCGGAAGGTGAAAAGGCCGCCGAGCTGGCCCTGGCCGCCGGCGACTGGGCCGGCGCCGAACAACAGCTGCTTGGCCTGCTGGTCGACTATCCCGAGGCCCATGCCATTCGGCTGAAGCTGGCGTCTTTGCAATATGGCCGGGGCGCCCTGAGTGCCGCTAAGGCCCAACTGCAACAGGGAATTGAGCTTGCCCCGCAGCAGCCGGCGCTGCGCCTTGTGCTGGCGCGTATTCTGGCCAGCGAAAACCGTTATGCCGCCGCCTGGAAGGTACTGGACGGCACCGAGCCGGCTCTGGTCGAGCACCTGGACTACTACAGCCTCAAGGCCGAGGCCGGCCGGCGCAGCGGCCAGTGTGAAGAGGCCATGACTCTCTATCACCGGCTGCTGGCCGAGCAGGACAGCGGCCCCTGGTGGCTGGGGCTGGGGCTGTGCCAGCGCAGCCTGGGGCAGGACTTTGGCGCCGCCTTTGAGCAGGCCCGGGCCAGTGTGGATCTGGGCATGGCATCCCTGCAATTTGTAGAGCAGCAACTGGAGCAACATGGCACAACGCAAACTCACTAAACGCCTGGGCGAGCTGCTGATTGACCATGGCGTGATCACCGAAGCCCAGCTTGACACCGTGCTGCAAAAGCAGCGTCAGGAAGGCGGCCGCCTGGGGGCGGTGCTGGTGCAGATGGGCGTGCTCACCGAGCTGCAACTGCTGGGTTTTGTGGCGGAGCAGCTGGTGATCCCGCTGCTGGATCTCAACAAGGTGGAGATTAAGCCCCAAGCGGTAAAGCTGCTGTCGGAAGTGTACGCCCGGCGCTACCGGGCCCTGGTGATCGACGCCGACGACAGCCAGGCCACCGTGGTGCTGGCCGATCCCGCCGATCTCGACACTCAGGATGCCATCAGCAACCTGCTGGCCCCCCGCGAGGTACAGCTGGCGGTGGCCCCTCACAGCCAGATGCTGGCGCTCTATGATCAGCTCTACCGGCGCACCGACGACATCGCCAACCTGGCCGGCCAGCTGTCGGAAGAACATGCCCCCAGCCGCAGCGTCATCGACACCGCCGGCCTGGAAGACAGCGACGCCACCGTGGCCCGACTGCTCAACTCGCTGTTTGAAGACGCCCTGCAGGTGGGCGCTTCCGACATTCATATCGAGCCCGACAACAAGGTCATTCGCCTGCGCATGCGGGTAGACGGCCTGCTGCAGGAAACCGAGCTCAAGGAAGTGGCCATTGCCCCGGCGCTGGTGTCCCGGCTTAAACTCATGGCCGGGCTGGATATTTCCGAGCGGCGCCTGCCTCAGGATGGCCGTTTTGAACTCACCATAAAAAACAACCCGGTGGACGTGCGCATGGCCACCATGCCGGTGCAGTATGGTGAGGCGGTGGTGCTGCGGTTGCTGGATCAGTCCGCCGGCACCCGCAGCCTGGCCCAGGCGGGCATGCCTCCGGCCCTGCTGGCGTCGTTCCGGCGACGGCTGGCCAGCCCTAACGGCATTATTCTGGTGACCGGCCCCACCGGCAGCGGCAAAACCACCACCCTCTATGGCGCGCTTTCCGAGCTGAACACCCCCGATCGTAAAATCATTACCGCCGAGGATCCGGTGGAATACCGGCTGCCCCGGGTGAACCAGGTGCAGGTGAACAGCAAGGTGGGGCTGACCTTTGCCCGCATTTTGCGCACCAGCCTGCGGCAAGATCCCGACGTGCTGCTGATTGGCGAAATGCGGGATCAGGAAACCGCCGAAATCGCCATGCGCGGTGCCCTCACCGGCCACCTGGTGCTGTCTACCCTGCACACCAACGACGCCCCCAGCTCGGCGGTACGGCTAATGGACATGGGGGTGCCCGGTTACCTGGTGGCCAGCACCCTGAAGGCGGTGCTGGCCCAGCGGCTGGTGCGCAAAATCTGTGACTACTGCAAGGTGCCCCATCAGCCCGACGAGGGTGAGCGCCAGTTTCTGATGCACCTGAACCCGCAGGCGGAGCACGGCCAGTTCTTTCGGGGAACAGGCTGTGCCAGCTGCAACCATACCGGGTACAAGGGGCGCATTGGGGTATTTGAATGGCTGGAAGTGAACCAGGCCATGGCCGATGCCCTGCGCAACCAGCAGATTGAAGCCTTTGAGGCGGAAGTGGCCCGCTTGCCCGGTTTTGTGACCCTGCCCCAGGCGGCGCTGGAGCAGGCGTTGCAGGGCCACATTGCGGTGTCGGAAGTGCTGCGCCTGTCCGAGTGGGTAGACTGATGCCCTTTTACCAGTACAAGGCCCGGGACCGCCAGGGCCAGCTGAGCGAAGGGCGCATGGAAGCCCCGTCCCCCGAGAGTGCCGCCGCCAGCCTGGCCCAGGCGGGCTTAATCCCGGTTGCCATGAAGGAAACCCGCTCCGGCACCAAAACCTGGCTCTCGTTGCGTCAGTTTTTAAAAGGCGGCATCAAACCCGAGGCGTTGCTAATTTTAAGCCGCCAGTTTGCTTCACTCACCCGCGCCGGCATTCCCATTCTGCGCATTGTGGAAGGGCTGCGGGACACCGCGGACGTGCGGGTGCTGAGGGAAGCCCTCGATGAGGTGGCCCAGTCCCTCAATCAGGGCCAGACCCTGGCCAATGCCCTGGCGGCCCACCCACATCTATTCAACAGCCTGTTTGTATCGCTGGTGGAAGTGGGCGAGAGCACCGGCCAGCTGGAGCAGGCGTTTTTGCAACTGGCTCATTATTACCAGCTGGAGCTGGACACCCGCCGGCGCATCAAGGCGGCCATTCGCTACCCCATGTTTGTCAGCATCGCCATGGTGGCGGCCATGACGGTGATTAACATTTATGTGATCCCGGCCTTCAGTGGCATTTTTGCGCGTTTGGGGGCGGAGCTGCCCCTGACCACCCGCTTTCTGATTGGCAGTTCCTATTTCTTTACTCATTATGCCGGTCTGCTGGTGGCCGGCATGGCGATCCTGGCCGGCACCTTTATGTGGTATGTACGCACCCCAACGGGCAAGCTACGCTGGCACCATACCCTGCTGCGCATTCCCATTGTGGGGCCACTGATTAAGCGCATTTTGCTGGCGCGGTTTTGCCGCAGCTTTGCCATGATGCTGGCGGCGGGCGTGCCCATTACCCGAGTGCTGCGTCTGGCGGGCAGTGCCACCGACAACGCCTTTCTGACTCGGGCCATTCACCGCATGGAAGAAGGGCTGACTTCCGGCGACAGCCTGTCTGCGGTGGCGGAGCACAGCGGCGTATTCACACCATTGATTTTGCAGATGTTCCGGGTGGGCGAAGAAACCGGCCGAGTAGACGAAATGGTGATGGAGGCAGGGCGCTTCTATGAGGAAGAGGTGGACTACGACATTGCCAACCTGTCTTCCCGCATTGAGCCCATTCTGATCACCGCCATCGCCGCCATGGTGCTGGTGCTGGCACTGGGCATTTTTACCCCCATGTGGGACATGGTCAACGTGGTAAAAGGCGGCTGATAAGACTTATCCCTGCTTTTTGTATGGATGGGGGATTTTCACACAAAAAGCACTGGATTGAGGCGGTGGGCTTCAGTACCATATTAGGATGATAGTTAACTGAATTTGTTGAGTAAAACACTCAACTACCCATAACAAACCGGCAACACAACGCAAGGGAAAAAAATGAAAAGAGCAGCGGGTTTTACCCTGATCGAACTGGTAATTGTCATCGTTATTCTCGGTATTCTGGGCGCCGTGGCGGCACCAAGGTTTTTGAACCTGCAGGGTGATGCGTATGGTGCTAACTTGGATGGTTTGAAGAGTTCCATGGAGTCAGCCGCTACTCTTGGCAATACTAAAGCTATTTTAGGTGGTTTCGATAAGGATGGAACGGCTACAAAAGAAGTAGATGGTATTACCGGTGTTAAATTTGTTAATGGTTTTCCAGAAGGTGCCGGCGATGGCATCATAAAGCTACTTGATATTAGTGCGTCATCTGCAGGTGATACTGCCGAATATATTTATGACGACACTACAGACACTTCTAAAGTAGTCATCAAACCTCAAGGTCGTAAAAGTGAAACAAGTTGCTATGTTGAATATTCCGATGCAGCAGACACCAAAAGTCGTCCTGTGATAAACGTTGTTAAAACTGATTGTTAATCACGGTAAAGGCGGCGTAGGCCGCCTTTTTTAACGCCTTGACTCCATGAAGCTGCATAAGGGCTTTACCCTGATTGAGCTGGTCGCCGTGCTGGTGCTGGTGGGCATACTGGCCGCCGTGGCCATTCCGCGCCTGCCGGTGGGCAGTGACTTTGAAGGCTCGCTTCAGGCCCGCAACCTGGCGGGGCTGCTGCGGCTGGCTCAGCTCAGGGCCATGAATGATCCCGATGCCTTGAAAAATATCGCCACCCTTAACCGCTGCGGTGTGTTGGCGGTGACAGTCGGCGGTATTTCCCTTTCCGCCAATTGCCAGGATGCGGTTTTGCTGAATAAAGCAAATCTGGAGGCCCCGGGCAATGAATTGTGGCTGGGGGCCAACTTGCCAGTGACCGCTAATCAGCCTTTACCCTTTACCCTGCAGTTTGGCGAAGTTTCCGACCCCGATTATCTCAGTGAATCCAGCCGGTTGGGCCGCCCTTTTGTGAACAGCGGTTCCGGCTATCAGCCGCTGCCCAATACCCTGCAAATTACCCTTGCCGGTCAAACCGTATTGATTGAACCCGAGGGTTATATTCATGCGGCGCGCTAACGCCGGGCTCAGCCTTCTGGAATACGTGGTGGGGCTGGCGATACTGGCCATCGTGCTGGTGGGAGCGGGGCTGTTCTTTTTAAGCCAGCCGCGTCAGCTGGATCCGGTGTTTCAGTTTCGCGCAGTGTCATTGGCCGAAGCCCTGGCCGAGCAGGTAATGGCGGTAAAATACGATGCGGAAAATAACCCTCAGTCACAAATTCGGTGTGGGTTGGATGGTGCTGATGCCTGTACGCTCCCTCCGAGTCCGGTTGTCGGCTCAGACTTAACTGATTTTGTTGCTGTTGAAGACTTTAACCTCTGGTGTGAGGGTGGTGCCATTAACGGTAATGTTTTGGCTGGGCAACTCAAGCTCACCAGAGCACAGCTTTATGCCCGTTATACAGCGCAAACCTGTGTAACCCTAAATACAGATGATCCCAGCGTACCATTTAAGGAAGTCATTATTTCCATAAAAGATCAAAACGGCTCCGATCTGTCCTTTACCCTGCACAGGTACAATATCCGATGAAGGCGCGCGGTTTTACCCTGCTGGAGCTGGTGATAGTGATGGTGCTGATTGGTATCAGCGCTGTATTTGGTACCCGCTTTATTGCCCAAATGGCCGAAAGTCATGTGGGCGGCGCCGAACGAGCCGAGGCCCTGGCCGGCGCACGGTTTACTCTGGAACGCCTGCGTCGGGAGCTGGCCGTGGCCTATGGCCCCAGCGTGTATCTAAAGGATGACTGCCTTGCCTTTGTGCCCGCCCGGGCCGCCGGTACCTATACCGGCTCCGTAAGGACTGGCACGGCCACCTTTATCGTGCCCCTGAGCCTGCAGGATGCAGAGATCAAAGACGTTTTTATGGCCATTCGTGCCGAGGGTGGTGAGGCGTACTGGAGCGATTATCCCAATCCGCTCAACGTTGAAAATGTCTACAGACTGGAAAAAGAGCCAGCCTCGGCAGGTTTTGGTCTCAGTGACGTATTTAATAACTCCGAAGAGATTGAGTTCAACCGTGAAGGATTGGGTCAGCGCTATACCCTGCTTAAAGCAGAGCAAGTGCGCTATTGCCTGCGTAACGGCAACCTCGAACGTGAAGTAAAAAGCCCTGACGAAACTTGGGGAAAAACCAGCCTGATGTTGACGGGGATCACAGGAGACAGTGTCTTTCTGGGCTACGATGAGTCCAGTCAATTGGTTCAGATGGAGCTGACCTTGAGCACACGGGATGGCGAGCTGGTGTTACCCGGACAATTGCAGGTGGCCTATGCGCCTTAACCCGGAACAAATGGGAAGCATGCTGCTCAGCGTGATCTTTATTCTGGTCATTCTGTCGGCACTGATGGCTGCGATGGTCACTCTGTCGGGCCAGAGCAGCCGCCAGCTGGTCTATGAAGTGCAGGCCCTGAAAGCCCGGCTTGCCGCCGAAGCCGTGCTGGAGAGACAGGTTTTTGCATCGCTGACAGCAATCGATGCTCCTGCAGTCGTCAGCAAGGACGATGAGTCGCCCATGACTGTGAATGGATGTGTAGCTTTCATCAAGTCACTGGATGGACCCACTCTGGCAGAAGGTACCAGCCTGAATCAGGTCTCGGTGGTGGCCAGTGGAGAGTGTGAAGGTAGCGGCCTTACCGTAATCCGCAATATTGAAGTCGAGGTAATTAAATGAAACACCGCAACTGGTTGTATATCGCCTCCCTGGCCCTACCACTGCCAACCCTTGCCGCCGACATGGCGTCCCTGTTTCCCTATGCAGCCCAGAGCCACAGTGACAATGGTACCGTTGACATGAACTGGAGTACCCAGATCGTTGGTACCCGCAACGGTAAGATCGACTTCAATAAGAAAGATGATCTCAATGGCGAATGTGATGGCAAGTCCTGCAAGATCACCGGTGACATTATTGAACCCTATGCTCTGCCGGCGTTTAACACCACCCCATTTACGTTGCCTGACTTTAAAACTACCTCGACAAACTTTAAAGCCGAATGTGGGGGCTCCGGTAGCATCAAGTACACCCGCAGTGAATACAAAAACGTCGCTACCAGCGGCAGTTGCGATATTCACCTCGCTAATAACGGGGATGTAGTCATCGATGAAGGGTTGTCCGCCCAGGGCAGCGGAGATCTGTATCTGGCTCCCGGCAATTACTGGATGGGGTCTTTTAGCCTGTCAGGCAGCTCCCGTGTGATTGCTTCCGCGCCCGGTGAGATCAATCTCTATGTCAAAAAGCAGGTAAAGCTTGAAGGCAGCACTACGCTGGGCAGCACCGAATCAGAGGTGAACCTTTTTTATTACGACGATGGCGAGATCAAGCTCGAGGGTAGCCGCACCTGGTTCGGCAATATTCAGACTCGAGGTGAGCTGGAGATTGGCGGTAGCAGCGAGCTGTATGGCGCTGTACAGGCGGGTTCCCTTAGTTTGTCCGGCTCCGCCCGTTTATATCAGAAGGCGGGGGAGTACTGGTTTGAGGATCTGGAACTTAAAGGTAGTGCTCGTTTGATGACGGTGGGCAGCCGGCCGAGTCGTTTTTATGTGCGTGATGAGCTGGAGCTTGAAGGTAGTGCCGAACTGGGCAAGGAGGGCCAGTCTCTGCTGGTGCTGGTGTACGGCGAGCAGGATAGCGACGGCGATGACGGAGAGGCAGATTTAGAGGGGTCTTCGAAGCTGTATGGTCATCTTTATCTACAAGGTGATCTCGAGATGAAAGGCAGCTCGCGCATCTACGGCGGCGTCAACGTGGTCGATCTGGAGATGGAGGGCAGCTCGGCCATTTATGCCCGTGCTCTGGAGGAAGGCCAGTCCACGGCGGTGCATCACTATGAGCTGCATTTCAACGGCTGCAGCGAACAACTGACCGCCTACGCTTGTGCCAATGAAAGCTGCAGCGAACAGTACACGGAGAAGGCCAAGTTGCACGTCAAGGCCAATGGCTCCAACCTGGCGAACTTTAACAAGATCTATGGCAGCGAGTCCCAGTCGCTGAAGAAAACACCGGGCTACCCCTTCACCATGGTGGTGCAGAGCGATGGCAAGGGTGGCAACATGGATCCTGATGCGGACTACCCCCTGGTCTGTTACGTGAACGGTGAAAAGACCTGTACCGTGACTTCCGCCGGCAGCGACGGTGACAGCGGTCCCCTGGTCTTTGAGGTGGACACCGCCTATGCAGCGGGCGAGGCGGCTGTTCGCTTTACCGGTGGCTGTCTGGCCGAGGACGGCGAAGTTGAAGTGGCGTTCGGCTTCGACGGTACCGCCAGCGGTGATGGCAAGAGCGCGACCCTGAACTGGCCTGGCGGTGGCACTATCTTGCAGGTCGGAAAAACCCAGACCCTGACCCTGCCGGTGACCGGCGCCAGCCTGAGTTACCCTTATGCGGATTTGCTGACTCTGAGCGTGCAACAAGTGTTGCCAGACGGCGGCTTGGGCAGTCGCCTTACCGATAAGGTCGCCTTTGTGCCTGAGAGCTGGCGTGTTCAACAGGCCGCCGAGTGTGATGACCAGGGAACCTTTTTATACGAAAAGCATGCTGGGACCTGTACCGTGCTGGGGGCTGCCGGTGAAGAGCTGGTTTTCTCGGTGGCGGCCCTCGATATGAATGGCCAGCCGCTGCCGCTGGGCTGGCTGGCGGACCGGATTTCGAGCGACCTTATTTATGCCAGCCTGGAAAACGGTGCCCTGCAACCGTCCCAGGACTATGCCCTGAATGATGATGGTGACGGGGCGACTGCCTCCACGCATCAGTTCGCCAGCGAGATTGTGGGCCGATTGAGCGTGAAAGTGGAGGGTTGGAACGCGACCTACATTCCTGACGATGACAACCTGCTGCCTACCAATGGCGACAGTGCCTTTGTGGGCCGTTCTGTACCTGCTTCACTTAAGGTGACTGAGACTCAAAATGGCGATATTAATGGTGATATCGTGTATGCAAGCAAACCCGGCGTGAGTTTCGATGTTGTTCCATCCTTTACCGTGATAGGGCTGGATGTTAATGGTAAAGAACTACCCAGCTACAGTGGTGAGTTTGCCGGTGGCCTGAAAGGCAATACCTCGCTTGGACTGGGCGGCGATCTTGATTTGGAAGCGTTAACGCCAACCATTGTCGAGCCTGAAACAGGCAAGCATGTCATCAGTCTTGATACCAGCAAGCTCAAGTTCAACAAAGCCGAACCTTTCCCTGAAACTGATCTTGATCTACCTATTTTGTTAACTATCAATAAACACGATGAAACCCAGGGAGTTGATGCTGCAAAAACCACTCTGGCTCAAGAAAACGACACCCTGCGTTTTGGCTTTGTCACCCTGATGGACAGCGAAATCAAGGTGGATGAGGCGGGCACCATGGCCAGCAAGCTAAATTACTTTGGCAAGGATGTGCAAACGGTGCTGGAAGATAAGGTGACCGGTTATGACCTTGAAGAAGCGACAAGTGTAACGCACGAGCCGATGCTGGATCCTGAACTGCTGACTTTAGCCAGAAATGAAGTCAAGGTTAGCAGTCATGGGGAGCAGCATAAAGGTATTCAGGTGAGCGTAGACGGGCTGCCCGACTGGCTGAAGCCTGCAGATCAGGATGAAGCCGGTGAGCTAACCGATCCGGTGGGCATGCTCGACATCCTCAACAACCCCAGGCTGAGGGCCAGCGACAGTACCTTTAACCGTCGTGAGGTGTTCCGTTAAGAGATCTGGGTCACACCGCGACCCTGTGGCGGTGTGACCGATCACATAGGTGTTTTACTAATTGTTCACAAAAAATTATCATCGGAAAACATAAACAATAACAAGCATCTGGTAAGGATACCTGCCATGCTCGATAACAAGCACACGGAATGGCTGATGCCCATGCCCATGGCCGAGGTCATGGGTCTGGAGCACAGCCTCAAGTTTAAACGGCAGCTGTTGCAGCATGTGTTCGACAATGCCCTGGAATCCATCATCGTGACCAACGCCGACGGCGTTATCCAGCGGGTCAACCCGGCCTTTACCCAGATCACCGGCTACAGCCCCGAGGAAGTGCTGGGCAAGACGCCACGGCTGATGCAATCGGCCCGCCACGATCCCGACTTTTACCGGCAAATGTGGCAGCAATTGCTGCATACCGGCAGCTGGACCGGCCAGGTGTGGAACCGGCGCAAGTCCGGGGAGGTGTATCCCCAGTGGCTCAGCATCAATACCCTGACCAATGAACATGGACAAATCACCCATCGGGTGGCCATTGGTCACGATCTCAGCGGCCAGCGCAGTTACGAGCAGGATCGCACTCCCTTTACCTTCAAGGATCCCCTTACTCAGCTGGGCAACCGCCAGTTGCTGGCCACCCGGCTGGATCAGGCATTGGCCGAGGCTCAGCGCAACAAAATCCGCGTGGGCCTGATGGTGCTCGACATCGGTCGCCTCAAGCCGGTGAATGAGCAGCTGGGCATGACCTGGGGCGACGATGTGCTGCGCCAGCAGGCGCGCACCCTGCAGGCGGCGGTAGATGAAGCCGACACCCTGGTGCGGCTGCAGGGCGACGTGTTCGCGGTGCTGCGCCACAGCAAGGCGGAAGATGCCACCATGGCCCAGCTGGCCGATAAACTGCTGCATCTGCTGGCCCAGCCCATGGTGCTGGCGGATCAAAACATTGTTTGTCTGCAACCCAGCATCGGTATTTCGGTGTATCCCCGGGATGCCCGGGAGCCGGAAAACCTGCTGCAGGCGGCGGAATACGCCCATGCCATGGCCAAGCGGGAAGGGCGCAACCGCTTTCAGTTTGTGGATCAGCACCAGCACGAACTGCACCACCGGGAGCTGGTGATCGAGCACAGCCTCAGTCACATGCTCAGCACCGGTGAATCGCAAGGGGTCAGCCTGCATTATCAGCCTCAGGTCTGCTCCATCGGCGAGCGCATCGTGGGGCTGGAGGCGCTGCTGCGCTGGACCCACCCCCGCCTGGGCCCGCTGTCGCCGGTGGAATTTATTCCGGTGGCCGAGCAGAGCGGGCTGTCGGTGCGCCTGGATCGCTGGGTGATTGAGCAGGTTTGTGCCCAGGTGGCACTCTGGCGTGGTCAGGGGCTGGCGCCGCCGGTGGTCTCGGTGAACCTGGGGGCGCAGCAGTTCGGTCAGCCCGACTTCTGCGACTGGCTGATGGACACCGTTACCCGTTTTGAGCTGCGTCCGCAGCAACTGCGCCTGGAAGTAACCGAGTCCACCATGATGGAGCAGATAGAAGCCGGCGTGAACATGCTGCAGCAACTGCGGGAGCAGGGCTTTTCCCTGTCGCTGGACGACTTCGGTACCGGCTATTCGGCGCTGTCCTGCCTGCACCGCTTTCCCCTGGACGAACTCAAGATTGACCGCAGCTTTATGGTGGAAGCCTGCGAGAACGAGCGTGCCCTGGTGCTGCTGCGTACCATTATGGAGCTGGCCCGGCAGTTGTCGCTGAGCTTGGTGGTGGAAGGGGTGGAGCAGGCCGAGCAGCTGGCGTTGCTCAATGATTTCGGACCGCTGACGGTGCAGGGGTATTACTACTACAAACCCATGCCGGTGGACGAGGTGTTACCGCTGCTGTCGATGGCCGCCGATCGGCCTGAAGATGGGATGTTGAATTGAGAGTTTGACGACCGGCGCGTTGCTTCTGTGAAGGAGAGGGGAACGTGCAATATGCGCTGGACCCCCGCCTTCGCGGGGGTGACAATGCCACGCCTCACGCCTCACGCCTCACGCCTCACGCCTCACGCCTCACGCCTCACGCCTCACGCCTCACGCCTCACGCCTCACGCCTCACGCCTCACGCCCAACCTGGCTGCCATATACTCCACCAGCCGCTGTTTTTGCTCCAGAGCAAGGCGCAGTCCCAGTTTGCTGCGCCGCCACAGCACATCGTCGGCGGTTTGTGCCCATTCTTCCTGCATCAGGTAATCCAGCTCCCGGGCATACAAGCCGGCACCAAAAGCCTCGCCCAGGTCGCCGAGGGCCGAACAGCCGTGCAGAAAGCGCCGGCAGCGGGTGCCATAGCTACGCACATAGCGGTGCGTAACGGGCTCTGGCAGCCAGGGATATGCCTGCGTAAGGCCGGCGACAAGCGTGCTTTGGGTGTCGAAATCGCCACCGGGCAGCACCAGTTGCCGGGTCCAGGGGCCGCCAGCTTCGGGAAAGAAGGCCTTAAGATGATCGATGGCGTCTTCCGCCAGGGCGCGAAAGGTGGTGATCTTGCCACCAAATACCGATAACAGCGGCGCCTGGCCGGGGGGCGCATTCAACAACAGCTTGTAGTCCCGGGAGGCCCGCTGCGCCTGGCCCTGGCCTTCGGCCATCAGCGGCCGCACCCCGGCATAGCAATGTACCACCTCCGCCGGATGGATTTGCCGGCGAAAATGGGTGTTCACCACGTCGCAGAGATAGGCAATTTCTTTCTCGCTGGCGCTGACCTTGCCGGGCTCGCCCTGATAGTCCACGTCGGTGGTGCCAATCAGCGAGAAGTCCTGCTCATAAGGCAGCACAAAGACGATACGGCCGTCGTCGTGTTGCAGAATATAGGCTTCATCCCCGGGGTGCAGGCGGGGCACCACCATATGGCTGCCTTTCACCAGCCGAAGGGTCGCCGGTGCCGTTACCGGCAGCACGGTATCAAACAGCCCGCTGGCCCAGGGCCCGGCGGCGTTGACCAGCGCCCTGGCCCACAGGGTGGGTGAATCACCGTGTTCACTTTCAAGCTGTACCCGCCACAGGCCGTTTTCCCGCGAGGCCCCGGTGCATCTTGTGCGGGGCAGAATGCGGGCGCCGCGTTCCCGGGCTGCCATGGCGCACAGCACCACCAGCCGAGCGTCGTCCACCCAGGCATCGGAATATTCAAAGGCCCGCTGAAAAGAGGGCTTCAGCGGGCTGTGCGCGTTCAGGCGCAGGACGGTTGAGCCCGGCAGCCGGTCCCGCCGGGCCAGGTGATCGTACAGCCACAGCCCCATACGAAGCATCCAGGCGGGGCGCAGCCGTGGCTGGTGGGGCAGGCGAAAGCGCAGCGGCCAGATGATGTGGGGCGCGGCCTGCAGCAGAATTTCCCGCTCGGCCAGGGCCTCGCGTACCAGCCGGAATTCATATTGTTCCAGATAGCGCAGGCCACCGTGGATCAGCTTGCTGCTGGCGGACGAGGTGGCGGAGGCCAGGTCGTTCATCTCGCACAGGGTGACCGAAAGCCCGCGGCCGGCGGCATCCAGGGCAATGCCCACGCCGTTAATGCCGCCACCGATCACCAGCACATCGCTGACCGGCTCGTTCATGAGGGCGCTGCCCAGTGCTGCGCGCGGGCTACCGCCTGTTGCCAGCCTTGGTAGTGCTGCTCGCGGTGGTGGGGATCCATTTGCGGAGTGAATTCCCGGTCGATGGACACACATTGCACCAGCTCGTTGGTGTTGTGCCACAACCCGGTGGCCAGCCCCGTCAGAAAGGCCGCCCCCAGGGCGGTGCTTTCCAGCAGTTGTGGGCGTATTACCTTGCTGTGGGTAATGTCGGCCTGAAATTGCATCAGGAAGTTGTTGGCGGCCGCTCCGCCGTCCACTTTCAGCGCGGCGAGCCGCAGGCCGGCGTCCTGCTGCATGGCGTCGAGCAGATCCCGGCTCTGAAAGGCAATGGCTTCCAGCGCTGCCCGCACAATATGGTTGCGGTTGGCGCCCCGGGTCAGGCCCACCAGGGTGCCGCGGGCGTAGGGGTCCCAGTAGGGCGCGCCCAGGCCGGTAAAGGCCGGCACCAGATACACGCCGTGGGTATCCTCCACCTTCCGGGCACAGGCTTCGCTGTCGGCGGCGCGGGCAATCAGCCCGAGTTCGTCCCGCAGCCACTGGATCACGGCGCCGCCCATGAAGACCGAGCCTTCCAGCGCATAGCTCACGCCGCCATCGGCGCCCACCGCCAGGGTGGTGAGCAGGCCATGGGACGATTCCACCTTTTTCTGGCCGGTGTTCATCAGCATAAAGCAGCCGGTGCCGTAGGTGTTTTTCACCATGCCCTGGTGAAAACACAGCTGGCCGAACAGCGCCGCCTGCTGATCGCCGGCCATGCCGGCAATGGGCACCCCGGTACCGAGGCGGGCCTGGCCATAAACCGCGCAGGAGGGCTTTACCTCGGGCAGCAGGCTGGCGGGAATGTCCAGCTCCTTCAGCAGCAGGGGATCCCATTCCAGGGTGTTGATGTTGAACAGCATGGTGCGCGAGGCATTGGTGTAGTCGGTCACGTGCACCCGTCCCTCGGTCAGTTTCCACACCAGCCAGGTGTCGATGGTGCCAAACAGCAGCTCACCGGCCTCGGCCTGGGCTCTGGCGCCGGGCACGTTATCCAGCAGCCAGCGCAGTTTGGTGGCCGAAAAATAGGCGTCGGGCACCAGGCCGGTGCGGGTTTTGATCTCGGCTTCCAGGCCGGCGGCCTTCAGTTGCTCGCACAGGGGAGCGGTGCGTCGGCACTGCCAGACAATGGCATTATGAATAGGCTGGCCGGTGTGCCGGTTCCACAGCACCGTGGTTTCCCGCTGGTTGGTAATGCCAATGCCGCTGAGCTGTTCGGGGCGCACACCGGTTTTGGCCAGCACTTCGGTGAGGGTGGCGCGCTGGGTGGCCCAGATCTCGGTGGCGTCGTGCTCCACCCAGCCGGCCTGGGGATAATGCTGGGTCACTTCCCGCTGGGCCATGGCCACCAGCTGCGCGTTGTGGTCAAAGAGCATGGCCCGGGACGAGGTCGTGCCCTGATCCAGTGCCAGCACATAGGGTTGTTGGGGGCTCATTCGTCGGTCTCCTTGTCGGCAAGCAGCACGCGGCAGGCGGCGGGCAGCACGGGCCGCCAGGGCTGGCGAGGGCCGGCGGCCAGCTCGCCGCTGCGGTCGTCAATCCAGCTGGCCAGCTCGCGGCCGCAGCCGGTGCCGGGTGGCACGGCCTGCTGGGGCTCGCAGTGTTGCGAGGCCGCCGGGCAGTGCAGGCGTACATGAAAATGCCCGGAATGGCCAAACCAGGGGCGCAGCCGGTTAAGCCAGGGAGCGTCACCATAGGCGCGGCACATGGCCTGCTTGATCAGTGGATGCACAAAAATACGGCTCACCCGCGGATCCTGGGCGGCCAGGGCGATCAGCTGGCGCTGATCATCGCCGAAATGGCGGTTAAGAATATAGAGCCGGTGATCCACCATATCCTGCTCTTCCGCCGGCAAGCCGGTATCGCCCGGGCGCAGCCAGATATCGGCATCCAGCCCGGTCTGGTGGCTGCGGTGGCCGTAGGCAAAGGGGCCGCCGTGCTCTTTTGCCATGTCGGCGACCAGCAAGGGGGGCAGCCCGGCCTGTTGCGCCCGCTGCGCCAGGGTGTGCAGATAGTCGATAAGCTCCGGCTGGCCGTAATAACGCTGACGCTCGGCGCGCACCACGTAAAAGCCCGGCCCGGCCTGGGGCAGGGCCTGAGCGCCGGTCTGGCAACCGGCGGCATAGCCACCGATGGCTTCCGCCCGGGCCAGGAGCGGCAGGGCCGACAGCAGCAGTATCAGCAGGGAGCAGGGTCTTGGCATGAGGTGACGCCGTATTTTAGCCATATGACTCCATTATTTATGGGGTTGCGGTTTTTTGCTAGGGTAGCGGTTTTTGACGATCCCGGAACACCATCATGACCATGCAGCGCCTGACCGTGCAACAGCTTTTGCAGCAGCCTCTTGACTATGTGCTGCAGCCTCCCGCCTTTCGCTTTTACGCCACCCAGGGGGCGGTGCTGCTGGCCAGTCTGGGGGCGGTACTCTGGTCGTTGCTCGATGCCCAACACGGCTTTGAGCTGATCCACTATGTGGGACTGGTGTTTGGCGGCGTGCTGCTGCTGGTCAGCCTGTGGCCCGCCAGCTGGAGCCGGCAGCGGCTGATGAACCTGGCCTATGACGTCGAGCGGCTGTATCTGGTGAACGGCCATCGCAAACAGGCACTGAGCCTGCCCCGGGCACGAGTCAAGGCGGTAAACCAGGGCAAGCTGCCCGGCCACGATGGCGCCATTATCGCCTTTACCCTGGATCTTGAGCTGAACGAGCAGGAGCTGGCCCAGGTGCACGAGATGCTGGGCACCCAGGCGGAAGAGCGCTTTGCCCTGGGAGATGACTGTTACCGCTTCGGCTTTGTGGCCAACTGGCAGCCGCGCCGCCGGCTGCTGACGGCCGTGGGCATGCTGGCACCGGCGGTGGTGCCGGTGGTGGTGGACGAGGAGGAAGACGACGACTGGGATGACTGAGCCTATACTCCAGGGGTTCTTTTCACACAGGAGCCCCGCCCATGTCCAGGCCCGACCCTTCACGCATTCCTGCCGCTGCCTTTGGCTTGTATGACCGCTACGCCCACGGCCAGATAGACCGGCGCCAGTTTATGGCCGGACTGGCCCGGCTGGCGGTGGGCGGGCTGACCGCCGCCGCCCTGTTCGACGCCCTGATGCCCGATTATGCTCGAGCGCAGCAGGTCTCCTTTACCGATACGGCCATTCGCGCGCGCTACCTCGGCTTTGAGTCGCCCGAGGGCCACGGCCAGGGGCGTGGCTACTGGGTCGAGCCCACCGGCGAGGCGCTGGGCAGAGTGCTGGTGGTGCACGAAAATCGCGGCCTGAATCCCTATATCGAAGACGTGGCCCGGCGGCTGGCCAAGGCCGGTTTTGTGGCCTTTGCCCCCGATGCCCTGGCCTCAGTGGGCGGCTATCCGGGCAATGACGATGACGGCCGGGCCCTGCAGCAGCAGCTGGAGACCGGCAAGATCCTGGCCGACTTTACCGCCGCCGCGCGCCTGTTGGACGAGCCGGGGCAGGGCATAGGGGTGATCGGGTTTTGTTTTGGCGGCTTTGTCAGCAACACCCTGGCCACTACACTGCCGGAGCGGGTGCGGGCGGCAGTGCCGTTTTACGGCTTGCCGCCGGATCTGGCGCGGGTGCCCGACATTCAGGGAGCGCTGCTTATTCATCTGGCGGAGCAGGATGAACGGGTCAACAGTGCCTGGCCCGCCTACCGGGAGGCATTGCAGGCCAGCCACATCGAGTTTGATATGCACCAGTATGCCGGCACCCAGCACGGCTTTCACAACGACTCCACCCCCCGATATTCGCCCGAGGCGGCGGAGCTGGCCTGGTCACGCACCCTGGTGTTTCTCAAAAAACACCTGGCGTAACGGCACAAGGCCGGTGTTGTTATCAAACGGAAAGGCCGCGCGGTCAGCGCGGCCTTGTTCACTGCCGTGGCGCCATATCAGACCTGAAACACCTCCACCACCTGCTTAAGGTGTTGCGCCTGCTCGGCAATGTTGCGGCTGGCGCGGGAGTTCTCCCGCACCGACTGCACCGTGCTGTCGGTGATGTCCCGGATCACCACCACGTTTCTGCCAATCTCGTTGGCCACGCTGCTTTGCTGCTCGATGGCGGCGGCGATCTGAGTGGCCATGTCCGAAATTTCGGTCACTTCCCGGGTGATGTCGTTCAGCACGGTTTCCGCCTGCTGGGCCTGCTGGCTGCTTTCCAGGCCGTCTTCCCGGCTTTGGTAGATGATCTGCACCATGGCCTCGGTTTTACCCTGCAGCGAGCTGATGATGGTGGCGATTTCCTGGGTGGCGTCCTGAGTGCGGGCGGCCAGGGCCCGGACTTCATCGGCCACCACTGCAAAGCCGCGGCCCTGCTCGCCGGCCCGCGCCGCTTCAATGGCCGCGTTGAGGGCCAGCAGGTTGGTCTGATCGGCGATGTCGCGGATCACCTGCAGTACGCTGCCGATGGTGTCGCTCTGGCGCGACAGTTCTTCAATGCTGCCCACCGACGCTTCCAGCTGGCCCGCCAGCCGGCGAATGCGCGCTATGGTGCCCTGCACCTGCTGCTGGCCCTCGGCGGCGTTGTGGTTGGCCTGCCCCGCCTTGAGGGCGGTGTTGTCGGTATTGCGGGCAATGTCGTCGATGGTGCTGACCATTTCGGTGACGGCGGTGGCCACCTGCTCGGTTTCCTGCTGCTGGCGCTCGATGTCGGTGGTGGTGGCCGTCGCGTTTTCCGACAGCAGCGAGGTGGTCTGGTTCATGGTGGACACTGCCAGGTTGACCTGGCGGATCACGTCACGAAAGCCCGAGAGCATGGTATTGAGGGCGTCGGCCATGTCTGCCATTTCATCCCGGCTGCCGGTGTCGATGCGCAGGCCGAGATCCCGGTTGCGGTGAATGCGCAAGACCGCTTCGCGGATCTGGTGGATCGGACGAAAGATGGAACGGCCGATCAGGACCGCCACGGCGGCGGTGAGCAGCAGCATCAGCACAAACACCAGGGTGGCGGTGCGGCTGGCCCGGTCAAGATAGGCCTGCAGTTGTTGCTCGGTCTCGGCAACGGCACGCTGAAGCAGGCTTTCTGTGCTCTGAATGGTCCGGCGCATGGCCAGTTGCAGCCCTTCCTCGCTGTTCAGACCCACCCGCTGTAGTCCGTCGGCATAGGCCAGAAAGCGCTCCCGGTATTGGGTGGCCTGAGTGTGAGGCAGGCCCAGGCTGTTGAGCTGGGTCAGCAACTGCTGATGCAGGGCACTGAAGCGTTCAACATAGCGCAGGTCGTGGCGCAGCATAAAGTCCTTCTCTGCCCGGCGCAGCTGCAGCAGGGTAACCAGAATGGCGTCGGCCCCGTACTGGTTCAGCTCGCTTTCCACCTGATGCACGGCCCGGCGCAGCTCGCCTTCCAGCCCGGAGTCGTGATCCAGGCCCAGGGTCTGGTAAGCGTCGGCCACGGCTTCAAAGTCTTTGCCGTACTGATCCAGGCGGCGGTCCAGATCCGACAGGGCATCGAGGTGCAGTTGCTGCCCTTCAAGCAGGGTGCGCAATTCGGCCAGGTGGTCGTGGGTTTGGGCCAGTTGCTGCTGAAAGTCGTTCAGGTAGGCGAGATCCAGGCGCGCCATGAAGTCCTTTTCTTCCCGGCGCAGGCTGAGCATGTCGTAGTTCAGGGTCATGGCCAGCGCCTTGCCGTGATTCAGGGTCTTGATGGTGTTCAGGGTATGGGTGAACAGGACAAATAACAGGCCCATGGCGGCCACCACCACCAGGGTGTTGAGCGCGAGTTTGTGTTTGATTTTCATCCGTTTGTTTTTCTCGTTATCGGAACATCGAAAAGGGGTGGGGAATACACGCCCGTGAACGGGCGTCGGCGATTAACGCAAAAACGGGTTGTGCAGGCGCTCCTGGCCAAAGGTGCTTTCCGGGCCATGGCCGGGCACAAAGGTGATGTCGTCGCCCAGCGGCAGCAGGGTGTGCCTGATGCTGTGGATCAGCTGCTCATGGTTGCCGCCGGGAAAGTCGGTGCGGCCGATGCTGCCCTGAAACAGCACATCCCCCACAAAGGCCAGCCGCTGGGCCCGGTGTACCAGCACCATGTGGCCCGGGGTATGGCCGGGGCAGTGATAGACCTCCAGTCGCTCGTTGCCCACGGTCACGCTGTCGCCGGCGTGCAGCCAGCGGTCGGGGGTAAAGCCCGGCACCGGGTCAAAGCCGAACATCTGTGCCTGCTGGGGCAGGCCGTCTATCCAGTAGGCGTCTGCCTCGCCGGGGCCCTCTACCGGTACCCCGGTTTCGGCCACCAGCTCGCCGGTGGCGCCTACATGATCCAGATGGCCGTGAGTGAGAATAATGCGCTCCAGGGTGAGGCGGCGCTCTGCAATGGCTGCCAGCAGACGATCGGTTTCACCGCCCGGATCCACCAGCGCGGCCCTGTGGGTGGCGCTGCACCAGATCAGGCTGCAGTTTTGCATAAAGGGTGTCACCGGCAGGGTGATACGGTTCAGCATGTTCTTTCCTTTTTCTTCAGCGAGGTGAAACCTGAGCTGCCGGCTGCGTTGCCAGCCAATCGGCCAGCTCGTCGGCGTCGCCGCGCTTTGCGATGCGATCCGCCTTGGCGGCCTGGTGACGGGCGTAAATGGGATCGTAATAGCTACCCAGCAGGGTGGCAATCCACTCCTCGTGGGCGCCGCAACCGTGGCCGACCCGTTGCTGGCGCACCGCTTCCGACACCACGCCCGACAGCCGCCGCCATTCCCGATCACCCAGGCGCTTGTATAGCCGCTTGAGGCTGTCCTGCAGGTAGGTTTCCAGCCGCTCAAAGTCGTCGTTAAAGTGGTGCTGCATGGTTTCCACGTAATCGTGGCGAATTTGCTGCACCCGCTGTGCAAAGGGCACTTCCAGCAGCAGCAAAGGGGCCTGCTGCATGCGCTCATACAGGGGCAGCGGCACCGGACAGCGGCCAATCATGGCGCTTTCATCTTCCACCAGCCAGCCTCGAATACCGGCCTTGCGCTGTTTCAGCCGGGCGATGGCCAGGCGGTTTTCAAAGTTGATGGGGGTGGGCTGGGGCTCGCCCCAGTGGCCAAAGCTGGAGCCGCGATGATGGGCATAGGCTTCCAGATCCAGCGACAGCGGACTGCGCGCCAGCCAGTCGGTCTTGCCGCTGCCGGTAAGGCCGGTCAGCACAAAGCCGGGCCCGGCAAAGCCCTGCTCAATTTCCTGCAGCAACCGGCGGCGCAGCGCCTTGTAGCCGCCCTGCACCCGCGCCACCGGGCGGCCGGCCTCCGCCAGCCACTGCTGCACCGTCTGGCTGCGCAGGCCGCCACGGAAACAGTAAACGACCCCGTTGGGGTGTTTATTGAGCCAGTCAATCCAGCCTTGCAGGCGGGCTTCGCGTACCTCACCGGCCACCAGCCGGTGGCCCAATTCAATGGCCGCTTGCTGCCCCTGCTGCTTGTAGCAGGTGCCGACCTGGGCGCGCTCGTCGTCGGTCATCAGCGGTAGGCTGGTGGCGGTGGGGAAGGCCCCCTGAATAAACTCCACCGGGGCGCGCAGATCCAGCAGGGGCACGTCGTCGGCGAGCAGCCGGTCGAGATCGGTTTCCAGCTCAGCCACCGCACACCTCGATGCGATGCTCACCGGCGGAAACCAGCTTGCCGATGGGCGACAGGCTCAGCTCATGGCGGGCGGCCACGCTCAGGAAGGCATCGACGGCATCGGGCCGCACCGCCACCAGCAGGCCGCCGCTGGTTTGCGGATCGCACAGAATATGCTGCTGGCGCTGCGTGAGCGGCGCCAGCTTGTGGCCGTAGGCCTCAAAGTTGCGCAGGGTGCCGCCGGGCACGGCGCCGGCCTGCAGGTAGTGGTCCAGGTTGGGCAGCAGCGGAATGTCGTCCATGGTAAGCCGCGCACTCACGCCGGCGCCTTCGCACACTTCCAGCAGGTGGCCGAGCAGGCCAAAGCCGGTGACATCGGTCATGGCGCTCACGCCGTCAAGGGCGGCAAAGTCCTGGCCCGGTTTGTTCAGCCGGCACATCACCTCGGGGGCCAGGGTACTGTCTTCTTCCCGCAGCACGCCCTTTTTCTGGGCGGTGGAGAGCACACCAATGCCCAGCGGTTTGGTCAGGAACAGCACATCGCCGGCGGCGGCGGTGTCGTTGCGCTTCACCTGGCTGAGCGGAATTTGGCCGGTGACCGCCAGCCCGAAAATGGGCTCGGGCGCGTCTATGCTGTGGCCGCCGGCCAGGGAAATGCCCGCATCATGGCAGGCCTGGCGACCGCCGTCGATCACTTGCTGGGCCACTTCCGGCGCCAGAACGTTGACCGGCCAGCCGAGGATGGCGATGGCCACAATGGGGGTGCCGCCCATGGCGTAGATGTCGCTGATGGCGTTGGTGGCGGCAATGCGGCCAAAGGTGAAGGGATCGTCGACGATGGGCATAAAAAAGTCGGTGGTGGAGATGATGCCCATGCCGTTGCCAATGTCGACCACGGCGGCATCATCGCGGCTGGCGTTGCCCACCACCAGACGGGGGTCGGCAAACCCGGGCAACTGGCTGTGCAGTATGGTGTCGAGAATTTTGGGCGAGATCTTGCAGCCGCAGCCGGCGCCGTGGCTGTATTGGGTGAGGCGAATGGGTTCCACTCGAGCTTCCTTGGTGACTGACGGAAAGCGCTTATTCTACTCTTTCTCGCCGTCGTCCGCACCCGCGCCGGGGAAGCGGGTGCGGACCATTAAGCGAATGCTCTGTTTTCGGCCCTGTTGTAGCTGCCACTTTAGTTGGCAGAACGTGCGCAGCACGTTTTTAATACAGCCACCGCCGTGGCTATGCGCCGGCTAAAGCGGCGCCTACAGCCCAATACACAATGAGCAAATGTTTAATCCGATTAGTATTACCAGGCGCGCACCACTAGGCCCTTGAGGTAGTGCCCTTCGGGATAGGCGGTGCCGATGGGATGATCGGCGGCCTGGTTCAGCCGCTCCAGGATCTGGGCATCGCGGCCGGCATCCAGGGCGGCATCGGCGACGATTTTTTGGAACAGATCCGAGGTCATCAGGCCGGAGCAGGAGAAGGTCAGCAGCACGCCGCCCGGATTAAGCAGTTGGAAGGCCAGCATGTTGATGTCCTTGTAACCGCGGCAGGCGCCGTTGAGTTGGGCCTTGCTTTCGGCGAACTTCGGCGGATCCAGCACGATGACATCGAAGCTTTCACCCTGCTCCCGGTAATCCCGCAGCAGCTTGAACACGTCGGCCTGCTCAAAGCGGGCGCGGCTCAAGTCCAGCCCGTTGAGCTCGGCGTTTTGCTTCGCCAGGGCCAGGGCCGACTCGGACACATCGGCATTGATCACTTCGCTGGCGCCGCCCTTGAGGGCATAGACGCCAAAGGTGCCGGTGTAGCTGAAACAGTTCAGCACCCGCTTGCCCTGGCAGTAACGGCCGGCAATGCGGCGGTTGTCCCGCTGATCCAGGTAAAAACCGGTCTTGTGGCCGGTTTCCACGTCCACCAGAATGCGCACGCCGTTGTTTTCCTCGATGACTACGGGCTGCTCGGGCAGGGTGCCGGCCAGCAGGCCCTTGCGCTCTTTGAGGCCTTCCTTCTTGCGCACCGCCACGTCGGAGCGTTCATACACGCAGGCGCCGGGATACAGGGTGGTGAGGGCGGCGACAATGGCCTTGCGCCAACGCTCGGCGCCGGTGCTGAGCAACTGGCACACCACCACATTGGCGTAGACGTCGATGGTGACGCCGGGCAGGCCGTCGGACTCGGCGGCACAGAGCCGATAACCGGTCAGGCCCTGCTCGGCAATCAAGTCCTCGCGGCCGGCCTTGGCGCGCTCCAGCCGGCGCAGAAAGAAGGCGTCGTCGATGGTCTCATGGCGGTCAAAGGTCCAGATCCGGGCGCGGATCTGGGACTGGGGCGAGTAAAAGCCCCGGCCCAGCCACTGGCCGTTGTGGCTCAGAATGTCGACGGTGTCGCCGGCGTTGGGCTGGCCCTGTACTCGGTCGACGGCACGAGAGAATACCCAGGGATGGCGGCGCAGAAGGGATTTTTCCCGTCCTGCAACTAGGGTTATGGAAGGGGTCATAGGCTGGGCTGCTTGCTTGAAAAAGGGGCGTAATTCTAGAAGTGGTGAAGACAAAACACAAAGGGGAGGCGAAGAAAATGTCCGTTATTGCCAAAAAAATCTGGGTCAGCGGCCGGGTACAAGGGGTGAGTTTTCGTTACTACACCCAGTGTGAGGCCGAGCGGCTGGGGGTGCATGGCTATGCCCGCAACCTGCCCGACGGCCGGGTGGAAGTGCTGGTGGAAGGCGAGGCGGCCAAGGTGCGCCAGTTGCTGGCCTGGCTGAGAAGCGGGCCGGATACCGCCCATGTGACCGGACTGCAGGAAGAAGACATTGCGCCCCGAGGTGTGCACGGGTTTGAAACCGGGTGACATACCCTGGGTGAGGGGTGAGGGGGAAAGAAAATGCCGGCTCGGGGCCGGCATCTGTATCAGCTTCAGCCTTTAAGTGCGGCGTCCAGCTCTTCAATCTTGGCTTTCCAGATGGCAGGGCCGGCCTCGTGGGCGTTGTTGCCCAGGCTGTCGACGGCGACGGTCACCGGCATATCTTCTACCTCGAATTCGTAGATGGCTTCCATACCCAGATCTTCAAAGGCCAGTACCCGGGCCTTCTTCACCGCCTTGGCCACCAGGTAGGCGGCGCCACCCACGGCCATCAGGTAGACGGCCTTGTGATCGCGAATGAAGCCCACGGTGGCCGGGCCGCGCTCGGCCTTGCCCACCATGCCCATCAGGCCGGTCTGCTCCAGCATCATGTCGGTGAACTTGTCCATGCGGGTGGAGGTAGTGGGGCCGGCGGGGCCCACGGCCTCGTCGCCAATGGCATCCACCGGGCCCACGTAGTAAATAAAGCGGCCGTTGAAGTCCACCGGCAGTGGCTCGCCCTTGTTGAGCATGTCCTGAATGCGCTTGTGGGCCGCATCCCGGCCGGTGAGCAGCTTGCCGGACAGCAGCAGGGTCTCACCCATTTTCCATTCCTGAATGTCGTCGCGGGTGACGGTATCCAGGTTCACCCGGCGCACGTTTTCACCCACTTCCCAGGTCACTTCCGGCCAGTCTTCCAGCTTCGGCGGAGTCAGCTCGGCGGGGCCGGTGCCGTCCAGGTGAAAGTGCACGTGGCGGGTGGCGGCGCAGTTGGGGATCATCACCACCGGCTTGGAGGCGGCATGGGTGGGGGCGGTTTTGATTTTCACGTCCACCACCGTGGTCAGGCCACCCAGGCCCTGGGCACCAATGCCCAGCTTGTTGGCCTTTTCAAACAGCTCCAGGCGCAGTTTTTCCTCGGTGGTTTCGGCGCCGCGCTCGATCAGCTCGTGAATATCCACCGGATCCATCAGGGATTCCTTGGCCAGCACAGCGGCCTTTTCGGCGGTGCCGCCGATGCCGATGCCCAGCATGCCAGGAGGGCACCAGCCGGCACCCATGGTAGGCAGGGTTTTCAGCACCCACTCCACCACGTCGTCGGACGGGTTCAGCATTACCATCTTGGACTTGTTCTCGGAGCCGCCGCCCTTGGCGGCAATGGCCACTTCCACGTGGTCGCCGGGCACCATGTCGATATGCACCACGGCGGGAGCGTTGTCCTTGGTGTTTGTACGGGCCCCGGCCGGGTCGGCCACGATGCTGGCGCGCAGCGGGTTGTCGGGGTTGGAATAGGCGCGGCGTACGCCTTCATCCACCATTTCCTGCACCGTCATGTCGGTGTCCCACTGTACCTGCATGCCGATTTTCACAAAGCAGGTCACAATGCCGGTGTCCTGGCACAGGGGGCGGTGACCCTCGGCAGACATGCGGGAGTTGATCAGAATTTGCGCGATGGCGTCTTTGGCGGCCTGGCTCTGCTCTTTTTCGTAGGCCTTTTCCAGCGCTTTCACGAAATCCAGCGGGTGGTAGTAGGAGATATATTGAAGGGCGTCAGCAACGGAGTCGATAAAGTCCTGCTTTTTGATAATGCTCATGGCTTCCTCATGGGTTATCGGCTGGCTCTGTATTGTTATAATCGGCGCCATGATACGCTTCACCGCCCCCGGCTGACCAGTCTGGGCCCGGGCGGAATGCCAAAACTGTCGAGTGGATTACATAAATGAGACTGCCTTTGCACATACACAGCGAGCCCTTTGCCGGCCCGGTGCGCGACTTCTTTTCTCCCCTGGCCAATACCCCCTGGTCGGTGCTGCTGGAGTCGGCGTCGCCGCGGGCTGAAGATAGCCGGTTTCATATCCTCAGCGCCCATCCGCGGGCGACCCTGGTGACCCGCGGCACCGACACCGTGATCACCCACGCCGGTGGCCGTGAGCACAGCAGCGACAGTCCTTTTGCCCTGCTGAAGACCTGGCAGCAACGGCTGCTGGGGGAGGTGAGCCTGCCCGAGGACTACGCCCACCTGCCTTTTGCCGGTGGGGCGCTGGGGCTGTTTGGCTATGATCTGGGCCGGCGGTTGGAGCGCATTCCCGAGCAGGCGGTGAACGAGCTCGCCACCCCCGACATGGCGGTAGGCATTTACGACTGGGCCTGGGTCATTGACCGGCAACGCGAACAGGCTCATTTGCTGGTGCTGGGCGATGAGGCCGCACTGCAACAAAAGCTGGCCTGGTGGCAGGAGCTGACCGCCGCGCCCGGGGCGGCCTTGCGCCTGACCGGGCCCTGGCAGGCCAACCAGAGCCGCGAGCAGTACGGCGCCAACTTTGACCGGGTTCAGGAGTATCTGGCCGCCGGCGATTGTTACCAAATCAACCTCACGGTGCGGTTTAGCGCGCCCTTTGATGGGGATCCCTGGGCCGCCTATTGCCGCCTGAGCGAGCACAACCGGGCGCCCTTTTCCGCCTTTATGCCGCTGCCTCAAAGCACGGTGCTTAGCCTGTCGCCGGAGCGCTTTATCGCCCTCGACGGCCGCCGGGTGGAAACCAAACCCATCAAGGGTACCCGGCCCAGAGGCAGGAGCGAACAGCAGGACCGGCAACTGGCCGAAGCGCTGGCCGCCGCGCCCAAAGACAGATCCGAGAACCTGATGATCGTGGACCTGCTGCGCAACGACATTGGCCGGGTCTGTGTGCCGGGCACGGTCAAGGTGCCGTCGTTGTTTGCCATTGAGTCGTTCCCGGCGGTGCATCATCTGGTGTCCACCATCACCGGCGAACTGAAGGAAGGGCTTGATGGTACCGATCTGCTGGCGGCCACCTTTCCCGGCGGCTCCATTACCGGCGCGCCCAAGGTGCGGGCCATGGAAATCATCGAGGAGCTGGAGCCCCACCGGCGCCATGGCTATTGCGGCAGCATGGGCTACCTCAGCGCCCATGGTCGCATGGACACCAGCATTACCATTCGTACCCTGCTGGCGGAGCAGGGGCGGCTTTATTGCTGGGCCGGCGGCGGCGTGGTGGCGGACTCCGAGCAGGGTGCCGAGTATCAGGAGCTGTTCGACAAACTGGGCCGTATTTTGCCGGTGCTTGAAAGCCTATGACCCTGGATGAGCTGATCACCCGTCTCAACCTGCTGCCGCCACCACCGGACGACGGCTGGCCGGCCCATGCCCGGCCGGCAGCGGTGCTGATGCCGGTGCTGGAAGGGGCCCAGGGGCTGGAGCTGGTGCTGACCCGGCGCAGCCGGCACCTGCGGCAGCATCCGGGGCAGATCAGCTTTCCCGGCGGCCGGGTGGACGACGCCGATCCCAGCCTGTGGCACACGGCACTCAGGGAAAGCGAAGAGGAAATCGGCCTGCCGCCGGACCGCTGCCGGCTGCTGGCGCGGCTTCGGGCGCAATACACCATCTCCGGCTTTGCCCTTACGCCCTTTGTGGGGCTGGTGCAGGGCCAGCCCCAGTTTGTGCTGAATCCCGACGAGGTGGACGAGCTTTACCGGGTGCCGCTCGATTACCTGCTGGACCTGCGCCACCACCATGTGCTGAGCCAGCCCCGCCGGGGCAAACTGCACCGGGTGGTGTTTATCCGCTGGCAGGGCCTGTGGGTGTGGGGCATCACCGCCGCCGTTATTCATCAGTTCGCCCGCCAGGTGGCGCGTTGAGCGGCGATCCTTATCACAAATCCTGTTTTCTTTTTTGTACTTGTTAAAATGTTGTTGGGTTAAAGCTCAAATAAATCTACAATCGTTCAATAATAGTTGAGCGATTGCCTGTGCGCGTCGCTGTTCCTAAGCGAGTAGTGTTTGGAGTTTGCCATGATCAGCGTGTTTGACATGTTCAGTATCGGTATCGGCCCTTCTTCTTCCCATACCGTTGGCCCCATGCGGGCAGCCCACGCCTTTGTTCAGGCCATGGCCGAGCAGGGCACTCTCAGCCGCACCACCCGCGTGGAAGTCGAGCTGTTTGGTTCCCTGGGCCAGACCGGCATCGGCCATGGCACCGGCAAGGCGGTGATCCTCGGTTTGGGCGGCTATGATCCGGAATCCGTCGACGTAGACATGATCCCCGGCTTTCTGGAGAAAGTGGAAACCAGCCAGGAAATCGTGCTTAACCAGAGCCACCCGGCGGCTTTTCCGCGCAGTGGCGCCATTGTGTTTCACCGTCGCAAAACCCTGCCCCTGCACAGCAACGGCATGACCTGCCGCGCCTTTGAAGGCGATGCGGTGCTGGCCGAGCAGTCCTATTACTCCATTGGCGGCGGTTTTATCGTCAAGGCGGAGGAATTTGCCGACACCAAGGCCGCCGCCGTGGCCGAGTCCAGCGCCCGCCCGGTGCCTTACCCCTTTAAAAGCGGCAATGAGCTGCTGCGGCTGTGCCGGGAAAATGGCATGTCGATCAGCGGCCTGATGATGGCCAATGAAACCGTCAACCGCAGTGAGGAAGAAATCGTTGCCGGCCTGCGGGAAATCTGGGACGTGATGAAGGCCTGCGTCAAGCGCGGCTGCAAGACCGAAGGCATTCTGCCCGGTGGCCTCAAGGTCAGACGCCGGGCGCCGTCCCTGCATCGCCGCCTGGTGAGCGAGTCCCAGTACAACACCGATCCCTTAAGCGTGATGGAGTGGGTGGACCTGTTTGCCCTGGCGGTGAACGAAGAAAACGCCGCCGGTGGCCGGGTGGTGACCGCCCCCACCAACGGCGCCGCCGGCATTATTCCTGCCGTGCTGCACTATTACGACAAGTTCGTGCAGCCGGTGGATGACGACGCCCTGGTGCAGTATTTTCTCACCGCCGCCGCTATCGGCATTCTGTACAAGGAAAACGCCTCCATCTCCGGCGCCGAAGTGGGCTGCCAGGGCGAGGTGGGCGTGGCCTGCTCCATGGCCGCCGGGGCGCTGACCGCCGTGGTGGGTGGTACCATCGACCATGTGGAAAACGCCGCCGAAATCGGCATGGAGCACAACCTGGGTCTGACCTGTGACCCCGTGGGCGGCCTGGTGCAGGTGCCCTGCATTGAGCGCAACGCCATGGGCGCGGTCAAGGCCATTAACGCCAGCCGCCTGGCCCTGCGCGGCGACGGCGAGCACAAGGTGTCGCTGGACAAGGTGATCAAGACCATGCGCGACACCGGTATGGACATGAAAACCAAATACAAGGAAACCGCCCGCGGCGGCCTGGCGGTGAACATCATCGAATGCTGATGCCTGCCCGTGAGGGGTGAGGTGTAAGGCGTAAAGAGAAGCCCGGCGATTGCCGGGCTTTTTGTATGGGGTTGGAGCGCAGGCGGCTCGCCTGCATTAGCGCCCGGAAGGGCGCTCATTTGCCGCAATGCGACAATATATGCGGGCAGGCTGCCCGCGCTCCATGGAATTTACTTGATGCGCATCCCCGGCTGGGCGCCGGCGTGGGGTTCGAGGATCCACAGATCCTGGCCGCCGGGGCCGGCGGCCAGCACCATGCCTTCGCTCATGCCGAAGCGCATTTTGCGCGGTGCCAGGTTGGCCACCATGACGGTGAGCTTGCCTTCCAGATCTTCCGGCTGGTAGGCAGACTTGATGCCGGCGAACACCTGGCGGGTTTCGCCGCCCAGATCGAGCTGCAGCTTGAGCAGCTTGTCCGCTTGTGGCACCGCTTCCGCCTTCTTGATCAGCGCCACCCGCAGATCTACCTTGGCGAAGTCGTCAAAGCTGATGGTGTCGCCGATGGGGTCGTCCGCTAGCGGGCCGGTGGGGGCAACCTTGGCCTGCTCAGCGGCCAGATCTTCCTTTGACGCTTCCACCATGGCGGCCACCTTGTCGGCCTCGATGCGGCTGAACAGCGCCTTGAACTTGTTGACGGTGTGGCCGGTCAGCGGCGTGGCCAGGGTGTTCCAGGCCAGCTCGGCGTTGAGGAAGGCCTCGGCGCGCTCGGCCAGCATCGGCATCACCGGCTTGAGGTAGGTCATCAGCACGCGGAACAGGTTGATACCCACCGAGCAGATGGCCTGCAGCTCAGCGTCCTTGCCCTCTTCCTTGGCCACCACCCAGGGCGCCTTGTCGTCCACATAGCGGTTGGCCTTGTCGGCCAGGGCCATGATTTCCCGAATGGCGCGGCCGAATTCCCGCTGCTCGTAGGCTTGACCGATACGCTCGGCGGCGCCGGCAAACTCGGCATAGAGTTCGGGCTCGGCGCACTCGGCGGCCAGCTGGCCGTCAAAGCGCTTGGCAATAAAGCCGGCGTTGCGGGAAGCCAGGTTGACCAGCTTGTTGACCACGTCGGCGTTGACCCGGGCCACGAAGTCGTCCAGGTTCAGGTCGAGATCGTCGATGCGGCTGGACAGTTTGGCGGCGTAGTAATAACGCAGGCACTCGGGATCCAGGTGGTTGAGGTAGGTGTCGGCCTTGATGAAGGTACCCTTGGACTTGGACATCTTGGCGCCGTTCACGGTCACATAGCCGTGCACGAAGATGTTGCTGGGCTTGCGGAAGCCGCTGCCGTCGAGCATGGCCGGCCAGAACAGGCTGTGGAAATAGACGATGTCCTTGCCGATAAAGTGGTACAGCTCGGCGCTGCTGTCCTTGTTCCAGTATTCGTCAAAGCTGAGATCGCCGCGCCGGTTGCAGTAGTTCTTGAACGAGCCCATGTAGCCGATGGGGGCGTCAAGCCAGACGTAGAAATATTTGCCCGGGGCGCCGGGAATTTCAAAGCCGAAATAGGGGGCGTCGCGGGTGATGTCCCACTGCTGCAGGCCGGACTCGAACCACTCTTCCAGCTTGTTGGCCATTTCTTCCTGCAGGGCGCCGGAGCGGGTCCAGGCCTTGAGCATGCCGTCGAACTGGGGCAGGTCAAAGAAGAAGTGCTCGGTGTCCTTCATCACCGGGGTGGCGCCGGATACCGCGGAGCGCGGGTTGATCAGCTCCGCCGGCGTATAGGTGGCGCCGCAGGACTCACAGTTGTCGCCGTACTGATCTTCGGCCTTGCAGCTGGGGCAGGTGCCCTTGACAAAGCGGTCCGGCAGGAACATGTTCTGCTCGGGATCGTAGAGCTGGGAAATGGTGCGGCTCTGAATAAAGCCGTTGCTCTTCAGCCGGCCATAGATCAGCTCGGCGAATTCCCGGTTTTCGTCGCTGTGGGTGCTGTGGTAGTTGTCGAAACCGATGTGAAAGCGCGTGAAGTCGTGCTGGTGTTCTTTCTGTACCTCGGCAATCATCTGCTCGGGGCTCACGCCCAGCTGCTGGGCCTTGAGCATGATGGGGGTGCCGTGGGCGTCGTCGGCGCAGATGAAATGGACCTGATGGCCACGCATTCGCTGGTAGCGAACCCAGATATCGGCCTGAATGTGCTCCAGCATATGACCAAGGTGGATTGAACCGTTGGCATAGGGCAGGGCGCAGGTAACGAGAATCTTACGTGGATCGGTAGCCATAATTTCCATTTTTAATGAGTGTGTTTGACGGGACCCTGCATGTTACCCGAGTTTTTTCTCATATACACTCTTCAACGGCGTTTTCCCCCCCTTGTGCTTTTGCTAAAGTGCAGACATTCCCCCACGTGGACGCAAGTGAATGAATATTGAACCAATTCGGCAGTATCTGGGCCGTTTCAGACCCGCTCACTGGCCCCAGGATCTGGGGTCTGCCGGCGTTGTGCGCAACATCGAGCTGCGCGAGGACGGGCTTCATGTCTCGTTGGTGCTGCCCTTTGTACAGCATGGCCTCACGGCGGAGCTGCATGCCCTCAATGCCGAGCTCTGTGCGCTGGCGGGCACCCAGGCGGTGCACTGGCAACTGCAAACCGAGGTGGCCACCCTGGCCCATACCAATGAGGCCCCGGCGGTGGCCGGGGTGCGTAATATCATCGCGGTATCATCGGGCAAGGGCGGGGTGGGCAAGTCCACCACCGCGGTCAACCTGGCGCTGGCGCTGAGCCGGCTGGGTGCCCGGGTGGGCATATTGGATGCCGACGTCTATGGCCCTTCCATTCCACTGATGCTGGGGGTCCCGGAGGCACGCCCTGCCAGTGACGACGGCAACACCATGACGCCGGTGCAGGCGCATGGCATCAAGGCCAACAGCATCGGCTTTCTGGTGAGTGCCGATGACGCCACCGTCTGGCGTGGCCCCATGGCCAGCAAGGCGCTGTCCCAGATATTGCGGGAAACCCGCTGGGGTGAGCTGGACTACCTGGTGGTGGACCTGCCGCCGGGCACCGGCGACATTCAGCTGACCATTGCCCAGCAGGTGCCGACCACGGCAGCGGTGGTGGTGACCACGCCCCAGAACGTGGCCCTGGCCGATGCGGTCAAGGGTATCAACATGTTCGGCAAGGTGGGCATTCCGGTGCTGGGGGTGATTGAAAACATGAGCTATCACCAGTGCAGCCAATGCGGTCACCAGGACAGGCTGTTTGGCGAGGGCGGTGGCGAGCGCCTGCGCGACGAGCAGGGCGTACCGCTGCTGGGCCAGCTGCCGCTCAGTGCCACCCTGTGCCGGCAAATGGATGCCGGCACACCGGTGGTGGCGGCCGAGCCGGACAGCGACATGGCCGGCCTTTATCTGGCGCTGGCCGCCCGCCTGGCCGCCGCGCTCTATTTTTCCGGCAAGGCGGTGCCCACCACCCTGTATACCCGGCAGGTATAATCATCCTGGTCTGTTCGCGGTGCCGGCCGGTCCGGCGCCGTTTTTTCTTTCGGCTCTGCGTATGGTTTTACGTCCAGGGCCTGTTCGGTTTAAGGAGTTTTCATGCGTCTTTGCGATCGGGACATCAAGCAGTATCTGGCCGATGGCCGCATTCAGATTGTGCCCGAGCCGCCGGCAGAGCGGATCAGCGGCGTGACCGTGGATGTGCTGCTTGGCAACGAATTTCGAGTATTTCAGGATCACACCGCGCCCTTTATTGATCTCAGCGGCCCCAAGGGCCAGGTGCAGGAGCAGATCAACCGGGTGATGAGCGACGAGATCCTGATTGAAGACGGCCAGGCCTTTTTCCTGCATCCGGGTGAGCTGGCCTTGGCGGTAACGCACGAGTCCGTTACCCTGCCTGATGACATTGTTGGCTGGCTCGACGGCCGCTCTTCCCTGGCACGCCTCGGGCTGATGGTGCACGTGACCGCGCACCGCATCGATCCGGGCTGGAGCGGGCGCATCGTGCTGGAGTTTTACAACAGCGGCAAGCTGCCGCTGGCGCTGCGCCCCAAAATGGTGATTGGCGCGCTCAACTTTGAAACCATGTCCGGCCCGGCGGAGCGGCCCTACATGAGCCGCGCCAGTGCCAAGTACAAGGCCCAGAAAGGCGCCGACGCCAGCCGTATCAATCAGGACTGACACACGCACAGAACGGGACAACAAGAATGAAAAAATGGCTATACGGGCTGGCGGCGCTGGCGCTGCTGGTGTTGCTGGGGATCTTTGCCCTGACCCGGCTGGTGGACACCGACAGGGTCAAACGCCTGCTGGTGGAGCAGACCCGGGAAAAAACCGGTCGCACCCTGGTGATTGACGGTGAGCTGAGCTGGCGCTTTTTTCCTTCCCTCGGTTTTACCCTGGGCAAAACCGCCCTGCTGAACCCGGCCGGCTTTGAGCAGGGGGCCACCCTGTCGGTGGGCGAGGTCAGCCTGGACGTGGCGCTAAAGCCGCTGCTCGACAACCGCCTGGAGGTGGGGGAAGCGGTGCTGAGTAATGCCCGTCTGCACCTGATCACCCGCCAGGACGGCACTACCAACCTGGATGATCTGCGCAACCTGGGCAAAGAGCAGGCGCCGGCCGCGGACGCCAGCGCCGCCAGCACTCCCGATGCCGCCTCCGAGCCAAAGCGCGAGCTGCAATTCGTCAGCCTGGCCGGCGTGCGAGTGGTGGATGCCGAAGTGCTGCTGCAGGATGAACGCAACGACAGCCTGACCCGCCTCAACCGGGTGAACCTCAGCCTCGACCGTTTTGCGCCGGGCGAGGAAGTACCGCTCAGCCTTTCCGGCAACCTGTTTTCCGACGAGCTCCAGGCCAGCCTTCAGGCCGATGGCCGATTGTGGCTGGCACCGGAATTTGACCGGTTACGGCTGGACGGACTGGCGTTCGAGGCCGGAGCCACCGGTCGTGCCGTGCCCGGCAACAAGGCGCTGACCCTGAAGGGGGATTTGGCCTACAGCCTGACGCAAAAACAGGCCGACTTCCGTAACCTGGCGTTGTCCGTGGGCTCGCTCAGCCTGGATGGCGAGCTCAGCGTCAACCATGCAGCCGAAGTGCCGAAAATCCGCTTTGAGCTGCATACCCCGCTGCTTGATCTGGAACAACTGAGTACCGAATGGAGCAGCGAGCAGGGCGGCACCACCAGCGCGGCCAGCGCCACCGAGAACCCGGAAACGCCGGCAAAGCGGGCCACACTGCCGCCGTCGGTGGCGTCGAGTGACCCCGATTTGTCCATCCTTAAACACCTGGACGTCAAGGGCAGCCTGGCCGCAGACCAGCTCAAGGTACAGGGCATGGACATGGAAGGACTCAGGCTCGACATTCGTGTGCTGGAGGGCAAGGCGTCTGCCGAGCAGATCGGTGCCCGGCTTTACGACGGCACGCTGAAGGGCAATGCCCGCCTTGATGCCAACCCGTCGCCGGCCCGCTTTGCCCTGCAAACCGAGCTGAACAATGTTGATGGCTATCAATTGCTCAACGCCGCCGCCGGCATGGACGCGCTGGAAGGCCGCGCGACCGTGCAACTGGATGTCACCGGCCGTGGCCTGTCGTCCCGGGAGATCAAGGAAAGCCTGAGCGGCACCAGCCGGGTGGAGTTTGCCGACGGCGCCCTGCGCGGGGTCAATATCGCCGCCATGATCCGCCGAGGCTACGCCCAGGTAAAGGGGCAGCCGTTGCCCAATGACGATGAGCCCCAGAAGACCGATTTCAGCGCCCTGACCGCCGACTTTGCCATCGGCAAGGGCAAGGTGGCGACCGACAACCTGCGCCTGGCCTCACCCCTGCTGCGGGTACAGGGGGAGGGGGAAACCAGCCTGCTGGACGAGTCCCTCAATGTACTGCTCAACACCTCGGTTGTCGGCACCCTCAAGGGCCAGGATGGCGAGTCGCTGGATGAACTGAAAAACATCACGGTGCCGGTACGCATCAGCGGCAGTTATCAGGATCCCCGCTATACCCTGGACATGCAGCGGGTGTTTGATCTCTACCTGAAGGAGAAAGCCGGCAAGGAAGCGGAGCGCCTGCAGCGCAAGCTGGATGAAAAGCTGGGCGGCGAGCTGGGTGACAAACTCAATCAAAAACTGCCCGGTCTGCTGGACAAACTGGGGCTGTAACGACCTCGCTTACGCTGTTCAATAACAAGAGGCGGTGGTGACCGCCTCTTTTTCTAGTCCAGATCCTGTTCAGTCCAGATCCGCCGCGCTGTGTCGCTCTTCCAGTTGTTCCGCTTCATCACCCCAGACCCGGTTCACCCGGCGGCCGCGTTGTACGGCGGGGCGGGCGTCGATGGCGCGGGCCCAGCGCTGCACATTGGGATAATCGGACACCGACAGAAACTCCGCCGCATCGTACAGCCTGCCCAGCACCAGGGCGCCATACCAGGGCCAGATGGCAATGTCGGCAATGCTGTAGTGCTCACCGGCAATAAAGGGCCGTTCGGCCAGCTGGCGCTCCAGCACATCGAGCTGGCGCTTGGCTTCCATGGCAAAGCGGTTGATGGGGTATTCCAGCTTTTCCGGCGCATAGGCATAAAAATGGCCAAAGCCACCGCCCAGGTAGGGGGCCGAGCCCATCTGCCAGAACAGCCAGTTCATGACCTCGGTTTTGGCCGCGACATCGGTGGGCAGCATGGCGCCGAATTTTTCCGCCAGATACAGCAGGATGGAGCCGGACTCAAACACCCGCACCGGTGGTTCGCTGCTGTTATCCAGCAGCGCCGGTATCTTGGAGTTGGGGTTTACCTGCACAAAGCCGGATGAGAACTGATCGCCCTCGCCGATGCGGATCAGCCAGGCGTCATATTCGGCACCGCTGTGGCCCAGGGCCAGCAGCTCTTCCAGCATGATGGTGACTTTTACGCCATTGGGGGTGGCCAGGGAATAGAGCTGCAGCGGGTGCTTGCCCACGGGGAGCGCCTTGTCATGGGTGGGGCCAGCGACCGGCCGGTTGATATTGGCAAACTCGCCGCCATTGGTTTTGTCCCAGGTCCAGACGTTCGGGGGGGTGTACGAAACGGTCATGTTCATGGCTCCTTTATCGTTAATGACAAGAAAGGTAGAGGGAAGTGGTGACTTTTAACAATGAAAATAATGTTATATTACGCAAAATTTATGAATTATTTTCATAAAAATAAAGCGCTAAACACCGGAGTCAGGCAATGTTGGAGCGGTTTCACCTTGAAGTACTGGCAGCCATCAAAGAGCAGGGGACCTTAACCCAGGCGGCCGAATCGTTGAATTTATCCCAGTCGGCATTGAGTCACAGCATCAAAAAACTGGAAGGTCAGATCAACACGCCGGTCTGGCAAAAAGAAGGCCGAAGCTTGCGTCTGACCCATGCCGGTGAGCAAATTTTAACCCTGGCCAACCGGGTGTTGCCGCAGTTTAAGCACACCGAACACCTGCTGCGCCAGATAGCCACCGGCGAAATGGGCTCACTGCGCATTGGCATGGAGTGCCACCCTTGCTATCAGTGGCTGTTAAAAGTCATTGAGCCCTATCTGGAAAAGTGGCCAAACGTGGATATTGACGTCAAGCAGGAATTTCAGTTTGGTGGACTGGGGGCGCTGCACAGCTACGAGATAGATATTCTGGTCACACCGGATCCCCTCTATAAGCCCCAGCTGACTTTTATACCGGTGTTTGACTACGAACACCGGCTCGTCGTTTCCTCTTCTCACCCCCTTGCCACGCAACGCTCGGTTCTACCCGAACAGCTCGCTGAAGAGGTGTTGTTCAGTTATCCGGTAGAGCCTGAGCGGCTCGACATCTACAGCCAGTTTCTGAACCCGGCCAAATGCACGGTCAAAAAACACAAAACCATTGAAACCACGGAAATCATGTTGCAGATGGTGGCCGCTGGCCGGGGCGTTTGTGCACTGCCGGGCTGGCTGGTGGATGAGTTTGCCCAAAAACTGGCCATTAAAAGTCTCAGGTTTGGTCAGGCTGGCATCAAAAAACAAATCTTTCTGGGGGTGCGAAAGGGCGAAGAACACATCGGCTACCTGAGCGACTTTATTGCGCTGGCGCAGCACATTCGCTAACCACTCAGCGCTCAGGGCCTGCACACCTTGCCTCCGCTTGCCGGAGTGCGCCTTCTTATATCAAAAACCATGAAAATTGTTCATCTATCGATGAGGTAAAATCATTTTTTTTCATGAGAACGACCCTGTATAACTTACTTAACGCTTAGCTCTAGATGTCTGGACTTCCAGAAGAGCGAGGGACAGGTTCAGGTTTTATCTCAAAAAAATGGATGGACAACAGGATGAGTAACGACTTCACATTCGCGGTAAACCGCATTGCATTCGATGAACATTATCAGCCCGCAGACAGCACCCGTGCCACCACCAATTTTGCCAACCTGGCCCGGGGAGAGCGTCGTCAGGAAAACCTGCGTAATGCCTTAACGATGATTAATAATCGTTTCAATGCCACTGCGAATTGGGATAATCCCAAGGGAGAGCGTTACTCCGTTGAGCTTGAAATTATTTCCGTTGATATGGACATTGACAGTGAAGGCAAGGCGCACACCTTTCCCATCATTGAAATACTGAAAACCGTTATTGTTGATCACAAGACCAAAAAACGTATTGAAGGCATTGTGGGGAATAACTTCTCCTCTTATGTGCGGGATTATGACTTCAGTGTTTTGTTGCTGGAGCACAACAAGGGCAAGCCCGGGTTCAGCATTCCGGAAAACTTTGGGGATCTCCATGGCAAGCTGTTCAAAAGCTTTGTCAATTCCAATACCTACAAGCAGCATTTTGCCAAGCAGCCGGTGATCTGCCTGAGTGTGTCCGATAACAAGACTTATCATCAGACGGAAAACCGCCATCCCATATTGGGGGTGGAATACCTGCCCAATGAATCTTCGTTAACGGAGCAGTATTTCAAGAAGATGGGCCTGAAGGTGCGCTACTTTATGCCGCCGCACAGCGTGGCGCCCCTGGCTTTTTACTTCTTTGGCGACTTGCTGAATGATTATACGAACCTGGAGCTGATCAGCACCATCAGCACCATGGAAGCGTTCCAGAAGATTTACCGGCCTGAAATTTATAATGCCAATGCCGTGGCTGGAAAGAGCTATAAGCCTGATCTGAATAACCCGGATCATTCGGTCACTCACATTGTGTATGACCGGGAAGAGCGCAGCCAGCTGGCCATCAAACAGGGCAAACTTGCCGAAGAGAGCTTCATCAAGCCCTATAAGGCCATTCTTGAGCAGTGGTCTGCCAATTACGCCTGAAAGCATGACGCCTGAAAAACGGCGCCTGAACATTAACGAGAGCAGAAACGGAATTTATCATGACAACCTTATTACCCACGTCTACCGCGGGCAGCCTGCCCAAACCCTCCTGGCTGGCCCAGCCCGAGACCCTCTGGTCCCCCTGGAAGCTGGAAGGGGAAGAGCTGATTGACGGCAAACGCGACGCATTGCGTGTCTCGTTACAGGAGCAGCAGCATGCCGGTATTGATATTGTCAGCGACGGTGAGCAAACCCGTCAGCATTTTGTGACCACCTTTATCGAGCACCTCGACGGTGTGGATTTTGCACAGCGCAAGACCGTTAAAATCCGCAATCGTTACGAGGCCAGTGTGCCCTCGGTGGTGGGGGCGGTCAGCCGTCAGAAGCCGGTGTTTGTGGAAGATGCCAAATTCCTGCGCCGGCAAACCAGCCAGCCCATTAAATGGGCGCTGCCCGGCCCCATGACCATGATCGACACCCTGTATGATGGGCATTATAAAAGTCGTGAAAAACTGGCCTGGGAATTTGCCAAAATCCTCAATCAGGAGGCCAGAGAGCTGGAAGCCGCCGGGGTTGATATTATCCAGTTTGATGAGCCGGCCTTTAACGTCTTCTTTGATGAGGTCAACGACTGGGGTATTGCGGCGCTGGAGCGGGCCATTGAAGGCCTCAAGTGTGAAACCGCCGTGCACATCTGCTATGGCTATGGCATCAAGGCCAATACCGACTGGAAAAAGACCCTGGGCTCCGAATGGCGGCAATATGAAGAGGTCTTTCCCAGACTGCAAAAGTCCAATATCGACATTGTGTCACTGGAATGCCAGAACTCCCATGTGCCCATGGAGCTGATTGAGCTGATTCGCGGCAAAAAGGTGATGGTGGGTGCCATTGATGTGGCCACCAACCGCATTGAAACCCCGGAAGAAGTGGCAAATACCCTGCGCAAGGCCCTGCAGTTTGTGGATGCCGACAAGCTCTACCCCTGCACCAACTGCGGCATGGCGCCCCTGGCCCGTGACGTGGCCAGGGGCAAACTGAATGCCCTGAGCGCCGGGGCTACCATAGTGCGCAGAGAGTTGCTGGCTTAAGACACTGTTCTCGGGCCGGTGACGTGGATCCCCGTCGGGCTCGGGAACGGAGTTCATTAAATACACCGAGCAGGAGCCCGCCATGGCAGGCTCCTGTTTTTTTGTGTCGGTAAAATCATTTTCATCATGATCTGCAGGCCGTTGCAGTACAGAATATTATTGTCAACCATAGCAACCGAGAACAGGCAGAATAATGACGGATAACCATCAGGGAAATAAAAACAGCTACCGTGTGCTCACTGTGTGCATGGGCAATATATGCCGCTCGCCCACTGCTGAGGCGGTGCTGCGCCACAAGGCGGCGCGGGCCGGGCTGGATGTGGAGGTTGATTCGGCGGGCACCATTGGCTATCACGCCGGTGCCGGGCCGGATGCGCGAGCCAGAGCGGCGGGCGAGGCGAGGGGGTATGACTTTTCCGGTATGCGCGCCCGTCAGGTCACCGTGAGTGATTTTGAGCGTTTTGATCTGGTGCTGGCGGCCGACAAGGAAAACCTGCGGGATCTGCAGCGCTTGTGTCCGCCGGCACATGTCCACAAGGTGAAGCTGTTGCTGAGTTTTGCCGAAGGCCCCGAGCAGGAAGTGCCGGATCCCTATTATGGCGGTGAGCAGGGTTTTGAACGGGTACTGGATATGGTGGAAGCGGCCTGCGAGGGAGTGCTGAAACACCTCAAGGGTTAACCCGGGGTTTGAAGCCCTGCGTTTTGTAGCTGCCGATTTAGCTGGCAGAGCCTGTGCAACAGGCTTTAGATGCACAGTTGCTTTGAATTTGCGCCGGCTGAAGCGGCGCCTACCGCGCTTATACAAGATATTGGGTCAAGCCCGGTATGACGATAGAACAAGGTAATAAAAAAGGCTCCCGAAGGAGCCTTTTTAGATCACTGCTTATCAGGGCTTGGCCATGGGGGCCGAGGCCCGGTTACGGGCACCGGTAGTGCCTCCCTGGCGGCCGCTGGTGGCAACGGGCTGACGCACCAGGGGCGGGTAGTCCGGCTTGACGTAAGGGGCGGCTTCCACCACCGGCGGCTTGGCCATGGGGGCGGATGCCTTGCGAGCACTGGCAAAACGGCCGGCAGTCACCTTGGGCTGAGTAACCGGGGCTTCCACCTTCGGCTCGGGCTTGGCTTCGGCAACCGGGGCTTCTTCCACCTTCGGCTCGGGCTTGGCTTCGATGACCGGGGCTTCTTCCACCTTTGGCTCGGGCTTGGCTTCGGTGACCGGGGCTTCTTCCACCTTCGGCTCGGGCTTGGCTTCGGCAACCGGAGCTTCTTCCACCTTTGGCTCGGGCTTGGCTTCGGCAACCGGGGCTTCTTCCACCTTCGGCTCGGGCTTGGCTTCGGTGACCGGGGCTTCTTCCACCTTCGGCTCGGGCTTGGCTTCGGCGACCGGGGCTTCTTCCACCTTCGGCTCGGGCTTGGCTTCGGCGACCGCGGCTTCCACTTTCGGCTCGGGCTTGGTTTCGACGACCGGAGCTTCCACTTTCGGCTTTGCCTGGGCTTCAACCACCGGAGCCTCAGCCTGCTCTTCACTGGCGACCCATTTCTCTTCACCCTGTTCGGCGATCAGGGCCGCAATGCTTTCCTCACGGCGCTGGCGACGGCTGTCCTCATTGATGCGCTTGCGCTTGGGAGCGCGCTTGTGCGGCTGAGGTTGCTCGGTACGGGCCTGGGCTTCGGGCTGCTGAGCCGGCTCGGCGGCAGGCTGGGAAGCCTGAGGGCGACCTTCGCTGTCCAGGCGCACCTTTTTACGCAGTTGGCGACGCTGACGACGCTCGGCTACCGCCTGCTCTTTGGCCTGCTCGGGCTGAGCAGCAGGCGCAGCAGTGACCTCGGCGGCACAAACAGGCTCGGCTTCCCGGGCCGGTTGCTGCTCCTGTTGCGGACGGGCGGTACGCTCGGGCTGTTGTTCGCGGCGGGGCTTGCGGCGTTCACGACGCGGGCGCTCCGGTTTTTGCTCGCTACTTTCCTGAGCGGCGGCCGGCGCGGCGGGCTTCTGGCTGCGCTCTTCGTCGCGAGGCTTGCGGTTGCGGTTGCTGCCGCGGCGGTCGCCCCGATCCCGGCGATCCCGACGGTCGTTGTCGCGGTTGCCGCGCTGGCTGCGCTCGGTACTGGCCGGGGCCGGCTCGGCCACGGCGGTTTTAGCCTGTTCGGCTCCCTTGAACCAGCCGGCAATGGCGCAGAACAGCCTGCTCAGCAGGCCGGGCTGACGAGCCTGGGGGGCTTGTTGCTGCGGCTCGGGGCGGCTAGTTGCTACCGGTGCCGGGGCCGGGGCGGAAAAGCCCTGCAGCGCCGGCTGTTCGGTTTTCTGGGCCACCTGATGCTGACGTGGCTGGTAAACTGGCTGCTCGACTTCGGTTTTCAGCTCAAAGCTGGTGACGTCTTCCACGTCGCTGCTGCGTACCCGGGTCACGTCGAAGTGGGGGGTTTCCAGCTGCTCGTTGGGAATGATGTAGATGTCGACCTTGTAGCGGTTTTCCAGGCTGGCGATGGACTTGCGCTTTTCGTTGAGCAGGTAGGCGGCCACGTCCACCGGTACCTGAGCGTGGATCTGGCCGGTGTTGTCTTTCAGCGCTTCTTCCTCGATCAGGCGCAGAATGGCCAGGGCGAGGGATTCGTTGTCGCGAATGGTGCCCTGACCCAGACAGCGGGGGCACACATGGGTGCTGGACTCGCCGAGGGAAGGACGCAGCCGCTGGCGGGACATTTCCAGCAGACCGAAGCGGGAGATGCGACCCAGCTGAATGCGGGCGCGATCCTGGCGCACGGCGTCGCGCAGGCGGTTTTCCACTTCGCGCTGGTGGCGTACCGGGGTCATGTCGATAAAGTCGATCACCACCAGGCCACCCAGGTCGCGCAAACGCAGCTGGCGGGCGATCTCTTCCGCCGCTTCCAGGTTGGTCTGCAGGGCGGTTTCTTCAATGTCGCCGCCCTTGGTGGCGCGGGCGGAGTTGATGTCGATGGAGGTCAGTGCTTCGGTGGGGTCGATGACGATGCTGCCGCCGGAAGGCAGGCGCACTTCCCGCTGAAAGGCCGACTCGATCTGGCTTTCAATCTGGTAGTGGCTGAACATGGGCACTTCGCCCTCGTACAGCTTGATCCGGTTGACGAAGTCGGGACGCACCAGCTGAATGTGCTGCTTGGCCCGTTCAAACACCACGGGGTTGTCGATCAGGATCTCACCGATGTCCCGGCGCAGGTAATCCCGAATGGCACGCACGATGACGTTGCTTTCCTGGTGGATCAGGAAGGGGGCAGTGCGGCTTTCGGCGGCTTCCTGAATGGCGGTCCAGTGGGTCTTGAGTACATTCAGATCCCACTCCAGCTCTTCACCGGATTTGCCCACCCCGGCGGTGCGCACAATCAGGCCCATGCCATCGGGCAGCTTGAGGCGGGACAGAGCCTCTTTCAACTCGGTGCGCTCGTCACCCTCAATGCGCCGGGAAATGCCGCCGGCGCGGGGGTTGTTGGGCATCAGTACCAGGTAGGAGCCGGCCAGACTGATAAAGGTGGTAAGGGCCGCGCCCTTGTTGCCACGCTCTTCCTTGTCGATCTGGACGATGACTTCCTGACCTTCCTTGACCACTTCCTTGATGTTGGGGCGGCCCTGGTAGGTATAACCGGCGGGGAAGTAGTTGCGGGCAATTTCCTTCAGCGGCAAAAAGCCGTGGCGCTCGGCGCCGTAGTCGACAAAGGCGGCTTCCAGACTGGGTTCAACCCGGGTGATTTTGCCTTTGTAGATGTTGGCTTTTTTCTGCTCGTGGCCGGGGCTTTCAATATCGAGATCATACAACCTTTGCCCGTCCACCAGGGCAACGCGCAACTCCTCTTCCTGGGTTGCGTTAATTAGCATTCTTTTCATTGAGTACTCTTTTTATATGTTTTTACTGTTTTTTACAGTGTTCGTGTTACCCGGAATGGCCATTTGGCTCCGACCGACACCGGCCTCGAGTCTGTCAGCGTAGTCATTACAGCCTCCCGGCTGGCTACGCATGAGGCGCATTTTTCAGGTGTGTATCACGTCAAAGGGAGGAAAGCCCAAAGGTCGCGAACCAAACGGTGTTTCCGGGGTTTGGGTGTGTGTCTCCCCAGCCGGGAAGACACGAAAATCTCATGCATTATCACACTTTACCCACAGCCTTAGCAAGGCACCATTTTTGCAGCAAAAACACCGGCTTCGGTGGTAGAATCCCGCCCATGAAACAAGACCATCAAAGCGTGCGGCTGCTCACCATAGAGGCTGAGCATGAAGGGCAGCGCATCGACAACTTTTTACGGACTCAGCTCAAAGGCGTTCCCAAAAGCCTGATTTATCGTATTTTGCGCAAGGGTGAGGTTAGGGTTAACAAAAAGCGCATCAAGCCCGAATACAAGCTGCTGGCCGGCGATGTCATTCGCGTGCCGCCGGTGCGGGTGGCCGAACGGGAAGACGTCTTGCCGTCGGCGAAACTCGACAGCGTACAGGGCCTGGAAACGGCCATTGTGTACGAAGACGATGCCCTGCTGGTGCTGAACAAGCCCTCGGGCATGGCGGTGCATGGCGGCAGTGGCCTCAGCTTCGGGGTGATTGAAGGGCTGCGTGCCCTGCGGCCCCAGGCCCGTTTTCTGGAGCTGGTGCACCGGCTGGACCGGGACACCTCCGGCATTTTGCTGGTGGCCAAAAAGCGCAGCATGCTGCGCAGCCTGCACGAGCAGCTGCGGGAAAAAACCATGGACAAGCACTACCTGGCCCTGGTGCGTGGCCAGTGGCAGTCGCACCAGAAGGTGGTGAAGGCGCCGCTGAAGAAAAACGAGCTGGCCTCGGGCGAGCGCGTGGTGCGGGTTGATAAAGAAGGCAAGCCGTCGGAAACCCGTTTTCGCATTGTGCAGAAGTTTACCGGGGCCACCCTGGTGGAATGCAGCCCGGTCACCGGCCGTACCCATCAAATTCGCGTGCATACCCTGCACGCGGGGCACCCCATTGCCGGCGACGACAAGTACGGCGATCGTCAGTTTGATGAAAAAATGCGGGCGCAAGGGCTGGGGCGGCTGTTTTTGCACGCCTGCCGCATTCGCTTTTATCACCCGGGTAAGGAAGAAACCATGGTGCTGGAAGCGCCCCTGGAACCGGCCCTGAAAAAACTACTGACGCGCATGGCCGCCTCATGAAATATGAACTGGTGATCTTTGACTGGGACGGCACCCTGATGGACTCGGTGGCGCGCATTGTGTCCTGCATGCAGGCCGCAGCCAGCGACTGTGGTCAGCGGGTGCCCACCCCTGAGGCGGTGCGGCATATTATCGGGCTCAGCCTGTACAGGGCCTTCCCGGTGCTGTTCGGCGACTTGTCGCCCGCGGAAAGCGATGGTCTGTTGCAGGCTTATCGGCGTCATTATCTGGAGCTGAACACCACACCGTCGCCGCTGTTTGCCGGCGCTGCCGACACCCTGGCCGGGTTGCACCGGGGCGGGTACCGGCTGGCGGTGGCCACCGGCAAGGCGAGAGAGGGGCTGGATTCGGTACTGGCCGATACCGGCCTCGGGCATCTGTTTCACGCCCTGCGCGGCGCCGACCAGGCCCGCTCCAAGCCGGATCCGCTGATGCTGGCGCAGATCCTCGAAGAACTGCGGTTGGCGCCGTCGCAGGCGGTGATGGTGGGGGACTCCAGTTACGACTTGGCCATGGCCGAAGCCATCGGCATGGACCGTATCGGCGTTACCTACGGCGTGCACAGTCGCGATCAGCTCGGTGTGCACGGGCCGGTGGCGCTGATCGACGATATTCGCCATCTGCCCCAGTGGCTTTGACTGCGTGAGGGGAGAGACGTTGGACGTGAAACGTAAGACGTCCAACGTTCAACGTCTCACGGCACTTCCACCCCGAATTCTGTCAGCAGGTCGACCAGGGCGATCAGCGGCAGCCCCACCAGGCTGTTGGGATCTCGGCCGTCCATTCGTTCAAACAGGCTGATGCCGAGGCCTTCGCACTTAAAGGCGCCGGCACAGTCCAGGGCCGGTTCGCGGTCGAGATAGCGGTCAATTTGCGCGAGGGTCAGTGGGCGAAAGTCCACGTGAAAGGGCTCGACCAGGGACGCCCGCCGGCCCGAGGCAATGTCGTGCACGCACAGGCCGGTATAAAAGGAGACCCGTTTGCCGGCGGCGGCCTGCAATTGCCGGCGGGCGTTTTCCCGCGTGCCGGGTTTGCCCAGCAACTGATTGCCGTTTACGCACACCTGATCCGAGCCGATCACCAGCCCTTCCCGGTATTCCGCGGCCACCGCCGCCGCCTTGTGTTCGGCCAGTCGCAGGGCCAGCTGCTCACCGCTTTCGCCGGGACGGGGCCTTTCATCAATGTGCGGGCTGTGGCAGGCAAAGTCGAGCCCAAGGCGGGCCAGCAGGGCACGGCGGTAGGGAGACGAGGAGGCAAGAATCAGGGAAGGCATGAAGTGACCCGGTTAAAAGCATGTCTGGGGGCGATTCTAGCGCCGTGCCCGGCTGCTGACAAACGGCGGCGGGGCGCCGGTGGCGCCATTTTCCCTTTGACTCCGGTGAAGTGGCGCTATAATATGCGCGCCTTATGGAAAAGGTAAAGTTGCCCATCAAGGTTGACCCCGTTCGCTGCGCCAATAAACGCCTGGATTATCAGGGTGTTTTTGATGCAGCACTGATGCCCAGACTGGCGGAGTCAACCCAAGGTATCCATGGTGATATCGACGTCTCTCTGAGCTTTGGTACCGATGCCCAGGGGTTACGCCTGATGTCGGGTCATGCCCGTGCACAGGTCACCCTTCAGTGCCAGCGCTGTAATGAGCCGTTCGACACAACCATAGAGTCCGAGTTTACGTACACGCCTTTGCGTGAAAATGCCGAGGCGCCGGAGCTGCCGGAAGCGTACGAGACGTTTGAGGCGGATGAATTCGGGGAAATCAATCTGGCTGAGACCATTGAGGATGAACTCATCCTTGCTTTGCCCCTGGTGCCTGCCCATGAAAATGAGCACTGTGCCGAAGGCAAGTACGATCTGAGCTATGGCGACATTCCCGAAGCCGAAGAGCGTCCGAATCCTTTCGCGATTCTGGAAGAGCTGAAACGAAAGTAACTGATTTAGGAGTTAGGTCAAATGGCCGTACAACAGAACCGTAAAACCCGTTCCAAGCGTGGTATGCGTCGTTCACACGATGCCCTGAGCACTGCCAACCTGTCTGTGGACCAGACCACCGGTGAAACTCATCGTCGTCACCACGTGACTGCCGATGGCTTCTACCGTGGCCAAAAGGTAATCGCCAAGTAAGGGTTGCCCTTTGCCGCAGCTGACCGTTGCGCTTGATATGATGGGGGGCGACTTTGGCCCTCCGGTTACAGTGCCTGCCGCCGCGCAGGCACTGTCGCTTTTACCCGATCTCAACCTGCATTTGTTCGGGTCCCGCGCGGCGCTGTCCCCCTGGCTTGATCGCTGTAACCTGAACGCTCATGAGCGGGTTCGGGTGCATTACTGTACCCAACAGGTGACCAACGAGCACAAGGCCGGCTTCGCCCTGCGCCACCTGACCGATTCCTCCATGCGCCAGGCCCTCGATGCCCTGGCTCGGGGCGAGGCCCAGGCCTGCGTCAGCGGCGGCAATACCGGCGCGCTGATGGCGCTGGCGGTGAAAGTGGTGCATACCCTGCCGGGGGTGGACCGGCCGGCCCTGATCACCCGTTTGCCGCAGACCGATGGCAGCCATGCCCTGTTGCTGGACGTGGGCGCCAATGTCTGTTGCGATGCCGGCCAGCTGACGCAGTTTGCCCTGATGGGGGATGCGGTGGCACGTCATGTGCTGGCGCAGCCAAACCCCAGAGTGGCGTTGCTGAACGTGGGCGCCGAAGCCAACAAGGGCAACGAGGCCGTGCGCCAGGCGGCCCGCCGCCTGAAAGCGCAGCCAGCGCTGAATTTTACCGGCTACATAGAAGGCAATGATCTTTTTTCCGGTACCGCCGACGTCATTGTCTGTGACGGTTTTGTCGGCAATGTGGCGCTGAAAACCAGTGAAGGGGTTGCCCGGTTGTTGCTGGGTGCGGGTAAAAAGCGGGGGTTCTGGTGGAAGCTGCTGGGTATCTGGCTGAAGCGGCGGCTTTCTCATCTGAACCCAGACCAGTATAATGGGGCCAGTCTGATAGGATTACGTTCCAGTGTGGTAAAAAGCCACGGGAGCGCAGGATCACCCGCCTTCTTGAATGCGATTCTGCAGGCCGTCGCCGAAACCGAGCATCAGCTGCCTGCGAAAATCGCGCATCTTTTTGATACTGCCCCTCAGGACAGTCACGCAAGATAACGCCTATGAACAGTAAAATTTTGGGAACCGGCAGCTACCTGCCTCAGGATGTGCGTACCAACGCCGACCTGGAAAGAATGGTAGAAACCAGTGATCAGTGGATCGTGGAGCGTACCGGTATCCGCGAGCGCCGCATTGCCGGTGCCGAAGAAACCGTGGCCACCATGTCTTACGGCGCCGCCCTGCGGGCCCTGGATGCCGCCGGCATTGAAGCGCAGCAGCTCGACATGATAGTGCTGGCCACCACCAGTGGCGACAATGCCTTTCCGGCCGCCGCCTGTGAAGTGCAGGCCCTGCTCAAGGTCCCCGGCATTCCGGCCTTTGACATCGCCGCCGCCTGCGCCGGCTTCAGCTACGCCCTGAGCGTGGCCGATCAGTTTATCAAGAGCGGCCAGGCCCGCCACGTGCTGGTGATCGGCGCCGACGCCCTGTCGCGTATGTGCGACCCGGAAGACCGCTCCACCATTATTCTCTTTGGGGATGGTGCCGGTGCCGTGGTGCTGGGTGCCAGCGAAGAGCCGGGCATTCTGTCCACCCATCTGCATGCCGACGGCGCCTATGGCGAGCTGCTCAAGCTGCCCCATCGCCAGCGCGGTGTAACGGGCACCGAAATGGATGCCTACATGCACATGAAGGGCAACGAAGTGTTCAAGGTGGCCGTAAGCCGCCTGAGCGACATCGTGACCCAGACCCTGGAGGCCAACGGCATCGACAAGTCGGAGCTCGACTGGCTGGTGCCCCACCAGGCCAACTACCGCATTATCAACGCCACCGCCCGCAAGCTGAACATGCCCATCGAGCGGGTCATTCTGACCCTCGACAAGCACGGCAATACCTCGGCGGCCAGTGTGCCCATCGCCCTGGACGAAGGGGTGCGTGACGGCCGCATTCAGCGTGGCCATCTGGTGCTGCTGGAAGCCTTTGGCGGCGGCTTTGCCTGGGGCTCGGCCCTGGTACGTTTTTAAGAGGAACTTCAATGTCTTTTGCCATTACTTTTCCCGGACAGGGATCCCAGGCGGTGGGCATGCTCGCGGGCGTGCTGGCCGACCACGACATCGTGAAACAGACCTTTGCCGAGGCGTCAGACGCCCTGGGCTACGATCTGGCCGCCCTGGTGCTGAACGGCCCGGCGGAAGAGCTGAACCAAACCTGGCGCACCCAGCCGGCGCTGCTGACGGCCTCCGTCGCCCTGTACCGCCTGTGGCAACAGCAGGGTGGGGCAGTGCCTGCGGTCATGGCCGGACACAGCCTGGGTGAATACTCCGCCCTGGTGTGTGCCGGTGTGCTGAGCCTGGCCGACGGCGTTAAGCTGGTGGAGCTGCGCGGCAAGCTGATGCAGGAAGCCGTGCCCGAAGGCACCGGCGCCATGTCCGCCATTATTGGCCTCGACAACGACACCATTATTGCCAACTGCGAAAAGGCCGCCGAAGGTGAGGTGGTGTCGGCGGTGAATTTCAACTCGCCGGGTCAGGTGGTGATCGCCGGCAACAAGGCCGCCGTGGAGCGCGCCAACGCCCTGATGAAGGAAAGCGGCGCCAAGCGCGCATTGCCCCTGCCGGTGAGCGTGCCTTCCCACTGCGCGCTGATGAAGCCCGCCGCCGATCGACTGGCCGAAACCCTGAACACCATGAGCTTCAACGCGCCGGTCGTGCCCGTGCTCAATAACGTGGACGTGGCGGCCGAAACCAGCCCGGCCGCCATCAAGGACGCCCTGGTACGCCAGCTTTACAGCCCGGTGCGCTGGACCGACACCGTGGAAACCATGGCGGAGCAGGGCGTGACCCTGGCACTGGAAGTGGGCCCGGGCAAGGTACTGACCGGCCTGGCCAAGCGTATCGACAAGCGGGTAGAAGGCCTGGCGGTAAACGACGACGCCAGCCTGCAAGCGGCCCTGGCTGCCGTTAACGGTCTGTAATTTCCGAGTAAAGGAGTGAATATGAGCTTTTCCGGTAAAGTAGTGCTGGTCACCGGGGCCAGCCGTGGCATCGGCCGGGCCACCGCCGAACTGTTTGCCGAGCGTGGCGCCACCGTCATCGGTACCGCCACCAGCGACAAGGGCGCCGAGGCGATCAGCGCCTACCTGGGCGACAAGGGCACCGGCCTGGTATTGAACGTGACCGACGCCGCGTCCCTGGAAGCGACCCTGGCCACCATCAAGGAGCGGTTCGGCGACATCGACGTACTGGTCAACAACGCCGGCATCACCCGCGACAACCTGATGATGCGCATGAAGGACGAGGAGTGGCAGGACATTATCGACACCAACCTTACCTCCGTGTTCCGTTTGTCCAAGGCGGTACTGCGCTCCATGATGAAAAAGCGCTTTGGCCGCATTGTGACCATCGGCTCCGTGGTGGGCACCATGGGCAACGCCGGCCAGGCCAACTACGCGGCCGCCAAGGCGGGCCTGATCGGCTTCAGCAAGTCCCTGGGCCGGGAAGTGGCGTCCCGCGGCATTACCGTGAACGTGGTGGCCCCCGGTTTTATTGAAACCGACATGACGCGCGCATTGAATGACGAGCAGCGAGCCGGTATCTTGTCACAGGTTCCGGCCCAGCGTCTGGGCGATCCCAAAGAGATTGCATCCGCCGTGGCCTTTTTGGCGTCGGATGAAGCCGGCTACATTACCGGCGAAACGCTGCACGTTAACGGCGGCATGTACATGGTGTGATGAAAATCACCACAGTTGGCACCTGTTTGGCGGAAAATGCGGCACTTTTCGTATGAATTCTGGTTAGACCAGCCCCAAACAGGCTTGCAAACGACGGTTATTTTTATACACTACCGCAACGACACGCACTTGCGTATTTCTAAAGGAAAATACTGGTCATGAGCAACATCGAAGAACGCGTAAAGAAAATCATCGTAGAGCAACTGGGCGTTAAGGAAGAAGAAGTTAAATCCGAAGCTTCCTTCGTTGATGATCTGGGCGCGGATTCCCTGGACACCGTTGAACTGGTAATGGCTCTGGAAGAAGAGTTCGATACCGAGATTCCTGACGAAGAAGCGGAAAAAATCACCACCGTTCAAGCCGCGATCGACTACATCAACGCTAACCAGGAATAACAAACCTGTACCGGAGTGGCGCCCGCCACTTCGGTTTTTTTCTTGTTTAAATCCCATTCGGAGGCGCTCCTGTGTCAAAACGCAGAGTCGTGGTGACTGGCCTCGGTATGCTATCTCCTGTCGGAAACTCGGTCGATGCCAGCTGGCAGGCCCTGCTGGCAGGTCAAAGTGGCATTACCAACATCGATCATTTTGATACTACCGATTACCCCACCAAGTTTGCCGGCCTGGTCAAGGATTTTGACCCGGAAGCGCATGGCATTGCCAAGAAAGAAGCCCGCAAGATGGATCTGTTTATTCAGTACGGCATTGCCGCTGGCCTGCAGGCCTTTGCGGACGCCGGACTGGAGATCACGGAAGCCAATGCGGACCGGATTGGCGTGTCCATCGGCTCCGGCATTGGCGGACTCGGTCTGATCGAGCAGAACCATACCAGCCTGATGAACAGCGGCCCGCGCAAGCTGAGCCCGTTCTTCGTGCCGTCCACCATCATCAACATGGTGTCCGGCCATCTGTCGATCATGAAAGGCCTGCGCGGCCCCAACATCGCCGCCACCACTGCCTGTACCACCGGTACCCACAGCATTGGTCTGGCCGCGCGCATGATCGCCTACGGCGACGCCGACGCCATGCTGGCCGGCGGCACCGAAAAAGCCTCCACGCCCATGGGCATGGGGGGCTTTGCCGCCGCCCGCGCCCTGTCTACCCGCAACGACGCGCCGCAACAGGCCAGTCGCCCCTGGGACAAGGAGCGCGACGGCTTTGTACTGGGTGACGGCGCCGGTGTGGTGATGCTGGAAGAATACGAGCACGCCCTGGCCCGTGGCGCCACCATCTATGCGGAGCTGGTCGGCTTTGGCATGAGCGGCGACGCCCATCACATGACGGCGCCGCCCGACGACGGCAGCGGTGCCGCCGCCGCCATGGTCAACGCCCTGCGCGACGCCAAACTGGATCCGGCCCTGGTGGGTTACATCAATGCCCACGGCACGTCCACGCCGCTGGGGGATGTGGCCGAGCTGAAGGCGGTGAAGAAGGTCTTTGGCGATCATGCCGGCAAGCTGCTGGTGAGCTCCACCAAATCGATGACCGGTCACCTGCTCGGTGCCGCCGGTGCGGTGGAAGCCATCATTACCGTGCTGGCCCTGCGTGATCAAATTGCCCCGCCCACCATCAACCTGGACAACCCGGATGATGAGTGCGATCTGGATCTGGTACCGCACCAGGCCCGCAAGGCGGAGTTTGAGTATGCCCTGTCCAACTCCTTCGGGTTTGGCGGCACCAATGGCTCATTGATCTTCAAACGCATATAATGGCCCTTCGGCCAGAAACAGCCCGGCCATGTGCCGGGCTTTTTTTATCGGAACCCATGCAGAACATACTTTATTCACAGGAGCCGGCACTGACCCGGGGCTGGCAACTGGGCGACGGCCATTTCACCACCATGCACGCCCGGCGCGGCCGGGTACGGCTGTGGCCGCTGCACCGGGCCCGGCTGGTGGACGCCTGCCGCCGGCTGCACATGGCCGAGCCCGACTGGACGGCCATCGACGCCGAACTGGCGGCGCTGCCGGACGAGGACGATCGCGTGGTGCGCCTGACGTTGTTGCGCGGCCCCGGTGGCCGGGGTTACGGTATTGCCGGCTGCGGCGATACCACGGTGGCGCTGAACCTGGCGCCCTTTCCCGCCCATTATGTGCACTGGCGTGAGCAGGGCATTGAACTTGGCCTGTGTGAAGGCCGCCTGGGCAGCTCACCCTTGCTGGCGGGGCTGAAGACCATCAACCGGCTGGAGCAGGTGCTGCTGAAGGCCGAACTTGAAAGCCGGAGCCTTGCCGAAGGCGTGGTACTGAACGAGCAGGGCCGAGTGATGGAGGCGGTGACCGCCAACCTGTTCTGGCGCCAGGGCGAGACGGTCTTTACCCCGGTGCTTGCCACCGGCGGCGTGCACGGCACCCTGCGGGCCTGGGTGATGCACGAGCTGGGTGCGCGGGTGCAGCAGGTCGGTGCTGAGCCCGAGGCCCTTTATCGCGCCGATGAAATCTGGCTGACCAACGCCCTGATGGGCCTGGTGCCGGTGCACACCTTTGCCGGACGGCCACTGCCCGGGGACTATTCCATGACGAGAGCACTACAACACCGCTATGAGCAAATTGATTAAGGGGCTGAAGGGCGCCGTGCTGGCGGCCACCCTGGCGGGCCTGGGGCTGGTCGGTTACGGCTACCACCAGTGGCAGAAGCTGGAAAACATGACCATCACGCCCGGAGAGCACCCGCTGTTTGTGGTGCACCGAGGTGAAACCGCCCTGCAACTGACTGGCCGGCTCAGCCCCGGGCTGCCGGCCCTGCACCGCAAGCTGTGGCTGAAACTGCACCCGGAGCTGGCGGCGGTGCGCCAGGGCACCTACAAGCTGGATGACAATACCTCCCTGCGTGAGGCCCTCACCAAATTCGTGAACGGCGATATCTACCGGCTGAACGTGACCCTGGTGGAAGGCCTGCGCCTGTCCGACTGGCAGGCACGGCTGGCCGGTGCCGAATATCTGGAACATACCCTGGAGGGTGTCAGCGAAGCGGAGCTGGCCGAGCGGCTGGGGGTGGAGCACGACAAGCTGGAAGGCCTGTTCCTGCCCGAGACCTACAACTACACTCCCGGTGACAGCGATCTGGATGTGCTGGCGCGGGCCTATGCCCATATGCAGGATTTTCTCAACGAGGCCTGGGAAGCGCGAGCCCCCAACCTGCCCATCAAGACCCCTTACGAGGCGCTGATTTTGGCGTCCATCATCGAAAAGGAAACCGGCATTGCCGAAGAGCGGCCGATGATCGCGTCCGTGTTTGTGAACCGGCTGCGCCGGGGCATGCGGCTGCAGACCGATCCCACCGTGATCTACGGCATGGGCGAGGACTATGACGGCAACATTCGCAAGCGGGATCTGCAGACCCACACGCCCTACAACACCTATGTGATCGACGGTCTGCCGCCCACACCCATTGCCATGCCCAGCCAGGAGGCCATTCGCGCCGCCCTGAACCCGGCCGAGAGCAAGTATTACTATTTTGTGGCCATGGGCGAGGGACGCCATTACTTCTCCAAAAATCTGCGCGAGCACAACAACGCGGTGCGCCGCTACATTCTGAACAGGTAAGCCATGAGCCGTTTTATTGTGATTGAAGGCCTGGAAGGCGCCGGCAAAAGCACGGTGCAGGCCCATGTGGTGCACTGGCTTGAAGCCCAGGGCCACAGGGTGATCACCACCCGGGAGCCCGGTGGCACGCCGCTGGCGGAAAAAATGCGCGCCCTGGTGAAGGAGGTGCACGAAGAACAACTCACCGTGGAAGCCGAGCTGCTGCTGATGTACGCCGCCCGGGTGCAACTGGTGAAAAACCGCATTCAGCCGGCCCTGCGGGACGGCATCTGGGTGGTGGGCGACCGCCACGATCTCTCCTCCCAGGCCTATCAGGGCGGTGGCCGGGGCATAGATGCGGGCCTGATTCGTCAGATCAAGCAGGCGGTGCTGGGGGACTTTAAACCGGATCTGACCCTGTACCTCGACATTGACCCGGCTCAGGGACTGGCCCGGGCCCGTGGCCGGGGCGAGCTGGACCGCATTGAGCTGGAAAATATCGACTTTTTCGAGCGCACCCGGGCCCGTTATCTGGAGCTGGTGCAGGCCGACCCCAATTGCGAGCTGATCGATGCGTCCGGCAACGAGCAGGAAGTGAAAGCGCGGGTGCTGGCCTGCCTGGAGCGACGACTGTGTACGGCTGGCTGACGCCGGTGTGGCAGCCGCTGCTGCAGGGGGTGCGTGAACGCCGCCTGGGCCACGGCCTGCTGCTCAAGGGCATGGCGGGCCTGGGCAAGCGCGAGCTGGCCGGCAAGCTGGCCACCGCCTTATTATGCCAACATACAAGTAATGCCCCTTGCGGCATGTGCCATGCCTGCGAACTCAATGCCGCCGGCAGCCATTCCGACTTGCAGGTGGTGGGCCGGGAAGGGCGGAGCATCGGCATCGACGCCATTCGCGAACTCAGCCGCATCATGAGCGAGAGCGCCCGCCTGGGGCACGGCAAGGTGGCCATTATCGAGCGGGCCGAGCTGATGACAGAAGCCGCCGCCAATGCCCTGCTGAAAACCCTGGAAGAGCCGGCGGGCGAGGCCACGCTGATCCTGGTGTCGTCGCAACCGGAGCGGCTGCTGCCGACGCTCATCAGTCGCTGCCAGCAGTGGCTGGTGCCGTTGCCGGATACTCAGCTGGCACTGGCCTGGCTGAAGGAGCAGGGGGTGGCCGCCACGGCGGCGGCGCTCAGCGTCAACCAGGGCTCGCCGCTGCAGACCCTGGACTACCTGAACACGGGCGCCGACGACAAACGGCTGCAGTTGCTCACGGCGCTGGTGAGCCTGGGGGAAGCGCCCACTCAGCTGCCGATGGTACAGGCGGGACTGCTGGAGCAGCCGGTGCACCTGGTGTGGGTGCAGTTATTGCTGCAGGATGCGCTGCAAACCGCCCTGGGGGTGCGTGCGTCCCTGAAACTCGACGACTGTCGCCGCCTAAGCGCACGATTGGCGCGGCTGGGCTTCATGACGTTGCATGAGCTTAATAACGAACTGCTGGCGCTGCGTCGCCGGTTGCAGCCGGGGCAGGGCAGGCCCATGAATGCCGGCCTGCAGCTGAGCCAGTGGCTGCGCCGGCTGCAACAGACACTGACCCATGAATAACCGATTTACTGGAGCCGATTTTGCTGGTTGATTCCCATTGCCACCTCGACAAACTCGATTACGGCAAAAAACACAAATCCATGGACGAGGCCATTGCCAAGGCCGCCCAACGCGGCGTAAACCACATGCTGTGCATTGGCGTGGGGCTGTCGTCCTTTCCCGACATGCTGAAGGCGATTGCGCCTTACCCCCAGGTGTTTGCATCCTGCGGCGTGCACCCGCTGCACCAGCATGATGAACAAAACGATCCGGCGCTGCTGCGCCGGCTGGCGGATCATCCTGCGGTGGTGGCCATTGGTGAAACCGGGCTGGATTATTTCTACGCGCCGGAGACCGCCGACCTGCAAAAACGCTCCTTTGAGCAGCATGTGGACGTGGCGGTTGAGCTGAACAAGCCGCTGATCATTCACACCCGCAATGCCCAGCAAGACACCCTGGAGATTTTGCGCCAGGGCAATGCCGACAAGGTGGGCGGTGTGCTGCACTGCTTTACCGAATCGTTGGAGATGGCCGAAGCGGCCATGGAGCTGGGTTTTTACATTTCCATTTCCGGCATTGTCACCTTTCGCAGCGCCGATGCCCTGCGCGAAGTGGTCAAGGCCCTGCCGCTGGAGCGGCTGCTGGTGGAAACCGACTCCCCCTGGCTGGCCCCGGTGCCGTTCCGGGGTGAGGAAAACGAGCCCGCCTACACCCGCACCGTGGCCGAGTATGTGGCCCAGCTCAAGGGCGTGCCCTATGAGCAGGTGGCCGAGCAAACCACGGCCAACTTCTTTGAGCTGTTTAAACTGGCCAAACCGGTGATGTGAGGGGTAAGGCGCAGACATTTTCTTTCTTGTTCCCATGCTCAGCGTGGGAACGCATAATCCCCAATCCCCAATCCCCAATCCCCAATCCCCAATCCCCAATCCCCAATCCCCAATCCCCAATTCCCAATCCCCAATCCCCAATCCCCAATCCCGCGCTTCCAGCTTCACTTCTGCTCCTCTATAGTAATCACTGTTCCATTTGCATCTGAGGTGAAACACGTGCTTGCCTGGCATCTCTGGCTGATTGCCGCCCTGGTGTTATTGCTGGCCGAACTGCTCGGCACCGGCTTTTTTGCCTTTGCCATGGGGCTGGCGGCCCTGGGCGCCATGGCCGCGGCGCTGCTCGGGGCGGGGGCCACCGGTCAGTGGTTTACCTTTGCCATTGCCACCGCTGTGCTGGCGCCGCTGCTGAAAAAGGCCTTTCGTCAGTATGCGCCTTCCCGCCGCAAAAGCGGCCTGGCCGGCGAAAGCCGTCATCAAACCGGAAAACTGGTACGCCATCATAGCGGTGAGCTGCGGCTGAGGCTTGAGGGGGATCTGTTTATGGTGCGGGCCCAGCCCGGCACCGAGCTGAAGGAAGGTGACGAAGTGGAAATCGTCCGTTTCGACGGCATTACCGCTATTGTTAAACAACCCGACTAATTCCAACGAGATAACACAAACCGCCGAATGTCAAAAAACAAGGGGATTTTGTCATGGACGTGATGTTGATTATTGCCCTGGTGTTTACCGTACTGGTGCTGGCACTGGTGATTAAGGGGCTGATGATAGTGCAGCAGTCGGAAGCCGTGGTGATCGAGCGCCTGGGCAGCTACCAGAAAACCCTGAGCCCGGGCATCAACTGGATTATTCCCTTTGTCGACAAGCCCCGCTCCATCAAGGTGCGCCGCTACCAGGCCATCGGCGGCGAGAACGTACCCGTGGTGCAGGAAGAAACCCGTATCGACCGGCGGGAAACCGTGCTCGACTTTCCCGGCCAGTCGGTGATCACCGCCGACAACGTCAGCGTGACCGTTAACGGTGCCCTGTATTTTCAGGTGATCGATCCCGAGCGGGCCGTCTACCAGGCCGAGAACCTTATTCAGGCCATCGAAATCCTGGCCAAGACCTCGCTGCGCTCCGAAGTGGGCAAAATGGAGCTCGACAAGCTGTTTGAATCCCGGCAGGAAATCAATGACAAGCTGCAAATCGTGATGGACGAAGCCGGCAACAAATGGGGCGTAAAAGTCACCCGGGTGGAAATACAGGACATCAATATTCCCGCCGAAGTGGAGGACGCCATGCGCAAGCAAATGGCCGCCGAGCGGGAGCGCCGGGCCCTGGTGCTGCAGGCCAGCGGCGAGCGGGAAGCCGCCATTGCCCGGGCCGAGGGGGAAAAACGCTCCAACATTCTGGTGGCCGAAGGGGAGCGGGAAGCCGCCATCCTCATGGCCGACGGCCAGCGCCAGGCCATTGACAAAGTGCTGTCTGCCGGCAGTGACCGGCTGGATCCGCAACTGGTGATCGGTTATCTGCTGGGGCTGGAGTACCTGAAAACCCTGCCCGAAATTGGCAAGGACGGCGACCGCATCTTCCTGCCCTATGAAGCCAGCAGCGTGCTCGGTGCCGTGGGCAGCATAGAGGCCTTGTTGAAGGGAAAGGTGCAGTAACCCCTCTTTTTTGTCGCTCCCGCGAAGGCGGGAGCCCATGGCCGACAACGCCGGTATCTGTGATACGGATTCCGGCGCGAAGGCCGGAATGACCAGACGCTGACCTGACGACCGTACGCCACTCGCAATGAGCCGGCACACGTCCAATCACCATTCCCAAATCCCCCCGTCCCCACCTTTGCCTCCGACCAAAGTCTAATCCACATTGTCAACACATCACCTTGAAAGCCCCCGTTCTAGGTGATAATTTTGTTTCATGTTCGTTAAATTGTTGACAGTTTGAATGGCTGAGCACGCAGTAGTACACCCAAACACCGATTTGTCGTTTACCGAGGCACGGGAGCTGACCAAGTCGGAAAACCTGACCGAGCAGTTGGTGGATCTCATCGTCAAAGGGCACTTTGCCGCCGGCAGCAAGATCTCCGAGCCGGAGCTGGCGCGCCGCTTTGGCGTGAGCCGCGGCCCCCTGCGGGAAGCCATGATGCGGGTGGAGGCCCTGGGGCTCATTGAGCGGGTACCCCATGTGGGAGCCAGGGTCATTGCGCTGAGCCGGGCCAGGCTGGTGGAAATTTATGCGGTGCGCGAAGCGCTGGAAGGCATGGCGGTGCGTCTGGCCTGCCGGCACATTACCGAGGAAGAGCTGGATGCCCTGCAGCAACTCTTGAATACCCACCAGGCCCATATCGAGGAAGTGGAGGGGGCCTCTTATTTCCACCAGCAGGGGGATTTCGACTTTCACTACCGCCTGATCCAGGCCAGCCGCAACCACACCCTCATCCACCTGCTGTGCGACGAGCTGTACCACCTGCTGCGCATGTACCGGCACCAGTCCCAGCGCGCCTATTCCCGGCCGCAACAGGCGCTGACCGAGCATTTCCATCTGCTGGCGGCCCTGCGGGAGCGGGACGAAGAGCTGGCCGAGCTGCTGATGCGCCGTCATATCATGCGCAGCCGGCTGTTGATTGAACAACAACTCACCGAAGACAAGGAGAAAACGTCATGAGTCCAGGGAAACGATTCCGCCAGGCGGTGGCAAACCACCGGCCGCTGCAGGTGGTGGGCACCATTAATGCCTACTGCGCCATGATGGCGGAGCAGGTGGGCCATCAGGCCATTTATCTGTCCGGCGGTGGCATTGCCAATGCTTCCTATGGCCTGCCGGATCTGGGCATCACCACCTTGAACGACGTGCTGGAAGACGTGCGCCGGGTCACGGCGGCCTCCGGCCTGCCGCTGCTGGTGGACATCGACACCGGCTTTGGCGGGGCCTTTAACATTGCCCGCACCATCAAGGAGATGGAGCGCGCCGGCGCCGCCGCCGTGCACCTGGAAGATCAGGTGGCGCAAAAGCGCTGCGGCCACCGGCCCAACAAGGCCATTGTCAGCCAGGGCGAAATGGTGGACCGGGTGAAGGCGGCGGTGGACGCCCGCACCGACGATAACTTTGTGATCATGGCCCGCACCGATGCGCTGGCGGTAGAAGGCATGGATGCCGCCATCGCGCGCGCTATCGCCTGTGTGGAGGCGGGAGCCGACATGATCTTCCCCGAGGCCATCAACACCCTGGAGCAATACCGCCAGTTTGCGGACGCGGTAAAGGTGCCGATCCTCGCCAACATCACCGAGTTTGGCCAGACCCCGCTGTTCAGCACCGACGAGCTGGCCGAGTGCGGCGTGAGCATGGTGCTGTATCCGCTGTCGGCCTTTCGGGCCATGAACCAGGCGGCGCTCAATGTGTACCAGCACCTGCTGCAAGACGGCCATCAGCGCCAGGTGGTGGACAGCATGCAGACCCGCGAGCAGCTCTACCACTACCTGGGTTACCACGATTACGAGAACAAGCTCGACCGACTGTTTAACGAGCAAAAAGGCGACTGACCCCTCATCGACCAAAACATAACAAGGAGAGTGCCATGACTGCGATCGCCGTAGCCGACAAGCAAAAGGATGACAAACCACTGGCAGGCGCCGGCCTGCGAGGCCAAAGTGCCGGCACCACGGCCCTGTGCACCGTGGGCAAGAGCGGTACCGGGCTGACCTACCGGGGCTATGACATTACCGACCTGGCCCACCATGCCGAATTTGAGGAGGTGGCGTATTTGTTGCTGAAGGGCAAGCTGCCTACCCAGGCCGAGCTGAATGACTACAAACACAGCCTCAAGGCCCGCCGTGGGCTGCCGCCGGCGCTGTGCCGGGTGCTGGAAGAAATTCCTGCCGACGCCCACCCCATGGATGTGATGCGCACCGGCTGCTCCATGCTGGGCAATCTGGATCAGGAGCGGGACTTTGCCGAGCAGGGCGACAAAACCGACACCCTGCTGGCCATGCTGCCGGCCATCATCTGCTACTGGTATTGCTACAGCCACGACGGCGTGCGCATCGACACCACCTGCCCGGAGCAGGACAGCATCGGCGGCTATTTTTTGGAAATGCTCACCGGCAAGGCGCCAAGCGAGCTGCATAAAAAGGTGATGCACTGCTCCCTGGTGCTCTATGCCGAACACGAGTTCAACGCCTCCACCTTCACCGCCCGGGTGTGCGCCTCCACGCTCTCCGACCTGCACTCCTGTATTACCGCCGCCATTGGCAGCCTGCGCGGCCCGCTGCACGGCGGCGCCAACGAGGCGGCGATGGAAATGATTGAACGCTGGCAGACCCCCGACGAGGCCGAAGCCGGCATACTGCAAATGCTGGCCAACAAGGAAAAGATCATGGGCTTTGGCCACGCCATTTACCGCGAGTCCGACCCGCGCAACGCCCTGATCAAGGAATGGGCGAAGCGGCTATCCGAGGACGTGGGCGACACTCATCTCTATGCGGTGTCGGAGCGGGTAGAAGCGGTGATGAAGCGGGAGAAAAACCTGTTTTGCAACGCCGACTTCTTTCACGCCTCCGCCTATCACTTTATGGGCATCCCCACCAAGCTGTTTACCCCCATCTTTGTGATGAGCCGGGTCACCGGCTGGGCCGCCCATGTGTTTGAGCAGCGCGCCAACAACCGCATCATTCGCCCCAGCGCCGACTACATCGGCCCCGAGCCGCAAGCCTGGCTGCCCATCAATGAGCGCCAGTGAGGAGTGCCATGAATAGCCAATACCGCAAGCCGCTGCCCGGCACGGACCTTGAATTTTTTGATGCGCGGGAAGCGGTCAACGCCATCGCCCCCGGTGCCTATGCACGGCTGCCCTATGCTTCACGGGTGCTGGCGGAGCAGCTGGTGCGCCGCTGCGAGCCCGAGCATCTCACCGACAGCCTCAAGCAGCTGATTGAGCGCAGGCGGGATCTCGACTTTCCCTGGTATCCGGCCCGGGTGGTGTGCCACGACATTCTGGGCCAAACCGCACTGGTGGACCTGGCCGGCCTGCGGGACGCCATTGCCGCTCAAGGTGGGGATCCGGCCCGGGTCAACCCGGTGGTGCAAACCCAGCTCATAGTGGACCACTCGCTGGCGGTGGAGCACGCCGGTTTTGAGCCGGATGCCTTTGACAAAAACCGCGCCATTGAAGACAGGCGCAACCAAGACCGCTTTCACTTTATTGAATGGTGCAAAACCGCCTTTGAGAATGTGAGTGTGATCCCTGCCGGCAACGGCATCATGCACCAGATAAACCTCGAGAAAATGTCGCCGGTGGTGCAGGTACAACAGGGCGTGGCCTTTCCCGACACCTGTGTGGGCACCGACAGCCACACCCCCCATGTGGATGCGCTGGGGGTGATTGCCATTGGCGTGGGCGGGCTGGAAGCCGAAACCGTGATGCTGGGCCGGCCTTCCATGATGCGCCTGCCCGACATCGTCGGCGTCAAGCTCACCGGTCGCCGCCGGCCCGGTATTACCGCCACCGACATTGTGCTGGCGCTCACCGAGTTTTTGCGGGAGCAGCGGGTAGTGTCGGCCTGGCTGGAATTCTTTGGGGAAGGCACTCAACACCTCACCATTGGCGATAGGGCCACCATTTCCAACATGACCCCGGAATACGGCGCCACCGCCGGCCTGTTTTACATCGATGAGCAGACCATCAACTACCTGAAACTCACTGGCCGCGACGACGAGCAGGTAAAACTGGTGGAAGCCTACGCCCGCCACACCGGGCTGTGGGCGGATGACCTGCGCGCCGCCGAGTATGAACGGGTGCTGGAGTTTGATATTGGCGCGGTAACCCGCAACATGGCGGGGCCGTCGAACCCGCACCGGCGGCTGCCTACCTCGGCACTTACTGAGCGCGGCATTGCCGGCCCCTGGCAGCAAGAGCCGGGCAAGCTGCCGGACGGGGCCGTGATCATCGCCGCCATTACCTCCTGCACCAACACCAGCAACCCCCGCAACGTGGTGGCGGCGGGGCTGCTGGCCAAAAAGGCCAATGCATTGGGGTTAACGCGCCGGCCCTGGGTGAAAACCTCCTTCGCCCCCGGCTCCAAGGTGGCAAAATTGTATCTGGAGGAAGCCGGCCTGCTGGCGGAGCTGGAGCAACTGGGTTTTGGTATTGTGGGTTATGCCTGCACCACCTGTAACGGCATGAGTGGGGCGCTCGACCCCAGCATTCAGCAAGAGATCATCGAGCGCGACCTCTACACCACGGCGGTGCTCTCGGGTAACCGCAACTTCGACGGCCGCATTCACCCTTATGCCCGGCAGGCGTTTCTGGCCTCGCCGCCGCTGGTGGTGGCCTATGCCCTGGCAGGCTCCATTCGCTTTGACATCGAGCGCGACGCGCTTGGAGCAGACGCCAGCGGCAAGCCGATTTACCTGAAGGATCTCTGGCCCAGCGACGAAGAAATCGATGCGGTGGTGGCGCAATACGTCAAGCCCGAGCAGTTCAAGGAAGTGTACATTCAAATGTTCAAACTGAATGACGCCGCCCAAAGCCCCCGGCCGCTGTATGACTGGCGGCCAAACAGCACCTACATTCGCCGCCCGCCCTACTGGGAAGGGGCCCTGGCCGGAAAGTGCAGCCTCACCGGCATGCGGCCGCTGGCCATTCTGGGGGACAACATCACCACCGATCATTTGTCGCCGTCCAATGCCATTTTGCGTTCAAGCGCGGCGGGGGAATACCTGGCCCGCATGGGGGTGCCGGAGGAAGACTTTAACTCCTACGCCACCCATCGCGGCGATCACCTCACCGCCCAGCGGGCAACCCTGGCCAACCCCAAGCTGTTTAACGAAATGGTGCGGGACAACGGCGAGGTGGTGCAGGGATCGCTGGCGCGCATTGAGCCGGACGGCAAGGTCACCCGCATGTGGGAGGCGATAGAAACCTACATGAACCGTAAGCAGCCGCTGATCATCATTGCCGGGGCGGACTACGGCCAGGGCTCGTCCCGGGACTGGGCCGCCAAGGGGGTGCGCCTGGCGGGGGTGGAAGCCATTGTCGCCGAAGGCTTTGAGCGCATTCACCGCACCAACCTGGTGGGCATGGGGGTGCTGCCGCTGGAATTTATGGCCGGCACCAACCGCCACAGCCTGGATCTTGACGGCACCGAGCTTTATGACGTGCAGGGCCACATTCAGCCCGGTGCCGAATTGACGCTGGTCATCACCCGCACCAATGGCGAGCAGCAGCAAGTGCCCGTGCGCTGCCGGCTGGACACCGCCGACGAGCTGAATGTGTACAGCGCCGGCGGCGTGCTGCAGCGCTTCGCCCAGGATTTTCTGGCCGGTTAAAAGGAACAAACCATGGCAACCAATGATTTCCCGCCCCAGCTGAAAATACCCGCCACCTACATGCGTGGCGGCACCAGCAAGGGGGTGTTTTTCAACCTGGCCGATCTGCCGCCGGCGGCGCAAGTGCCCGGTGAGGCCAGAGACAAGTTATTGCTGCGGGTGATCGGCAGCCCGGATCCTTACGGCAAGCACACCGACGGCATGGGCGGGGCCACCTCCAGCACCAGCAAGGCGGTGGTTGTCTCCCAAAGCCAACAGCCCGATCACGATGTGGACTACCTGTTCGGCCAGGTGTCCATTGACCAGCCCTTGGTGGACTGGAGCGGCAACTGCGGCAACCTGTCCGCCGCCGTTGGTCCCTTTGCCATTCATGCCGGCTTGATTCCGCCCGAGCGCATGCCCCACAACGGGGTGGTGGCGGTGCGGGTATGGCAGGCCAACATTGGCAAAACCCTGGTGGTGCATGTGCCGATACGCAACGGCGAAGTGCAGGAAACCGGCGACTTTGAACTGGACGGCGTGACCTTTCCCGCCGCCGAAATTCGAGTGGATTTTATGGCACCGGGCGAGGGGGCCATGTTCCCCACCGGTAACCTGATTGACCGGCTGGAAGTGCCCGGCCTCGGCGTGCTGGAAGCCACACTCATCAACGCCGGCATTCCTACCATTTTTATCAACGCACAAGCCATTGGCTTTACCGGCACCGAGCTGCAGGGCGACATTAACGGCAATGCCGACACCCTGGCCCTGTTTGAGCGCATTCGCGCCCATGGCGCGGTAACCATGGGCTTGATTAAGTCACCGGAAGAGGCAGCCAGCCGCCAGCACACGCCCAAGGTGGCCTTTGTGGCGGGGCCGGCGGCCTATGTGGCCTCCAGCGGCAAAACCGTGGAGCAAACCGACATTGATGTGCTGGTGCGGGCGCTTTCCATGGGCAAGCTGCACCACGCCATGATGGGTACCGCCGCCGTGGCCATTGCCGCCGCCGCCTGTGTGCCCGGCACTCTGGTCAACCTGGCCGCCGGCGGTGGCGAAAAAACCTCGGTCACTTTTGGTCATCCGTCCGGCACGCTGAAAGTGGGAGCTGAAGCCCGCCACACCGAGCAGGGCTGGGAAGTGGAAAAGGTCACCATGAGCCGCAGCGCGCGCATTTTAATGGAAGGAGCCGTGCGCGTGCCGTTTGCATAACCCCCCATGCGCCCGCGGCGCTTAAGGACAAGCAATGTCAGGAGCAAACACCATGTTTACCTATCAGCAGGCATTTGATTTGGCGGCCAGCTCGCCGGAAACCTTCTGGAAGCAGCAGGCCGAACAGCTGGACTGGTTTACCTTTCCGCAAACCATATTAAGCACGGACGAACACGGCATTGAACGCTGGTTTGCCGACGGCGAGCTGAACACCGCCCATCTGGCGCTGGATTACCATGTGGAGCAGGGCAGGGGGGACCAGACTGCCCTGATCTACGACTCGCCGGTGACCGGCAAAAAGGCCCGCTATACCTACCGGGTGCTGCGGGATCAGGTGGCCAAGGTGGCCGGCATGCTGGCCGGGCTCGGCGTGCAAAAGGGCGACCGGGTGGTGATTTACATGCCCATGATCCCCCAGGCCGCCATGGCCATGCTGGCCTGCGCCCGCCTGGGGGCCATTCATTCCGTGGTGTTTGGCGGTTTTGCGCCCCACGAGCTGGCGGTGCGCATTGAGGATGCCGAGCCCAAAGTGCTGCTCACCGCCAGCTGCGGGGTGGAAGTGAACAAGGTGATCCCCTACAAGCCGCTGGTGGACAAGGCGGTGATGGACAGCCGCTGGAAGCCGGAGCACGTGGTGGTGTTTCAGCGCCGGGAATGCCCGGCGGAGCTGCCCTTTGAGCGGGACAAGGACTGGGCGGTGCTGATGCAAAACGCCGAGCCTCACCCCTGCGTGCCGGTAAAGGCGACCGATCCGCTCTACATTCTGTATACCTCTGGCACCACCGGCAAACCCAAGGGGGTGGTGCGCGACAACGGCGGCCATGCGGTGGCCCTGCACTACAGCATGAACACCATTTACAACGTAAAGCCCGGCGATGTGTTCTGGGCCGCGTCCGACGTGGGCTGGGTGGTGGGCCACTCCTACATAGTGTATGCGCCGTTGATGTACGGCTGCACCACCATCATGTATGAGGGCAAACCGGTGAAAACCCCGGATCCCGGTGCCTTCTGGCGGGTGTGCGACGAATACGGCGTAAAGGCGTTGTTCTCCGCTCCCACGGCGTTCCGCGCCATTAAAAAGGAAGACCCTAACGGCGAGCAGCTTAAGCATTACCCCATGGAACAGCTCACCACCATCTTTATGGCCGGCGAGCGGCTGGATCCGCCCACCCTGGAGTGGGTGCAGAGCCACACCGGCCGCCCGGTGGTGGATCACTGGTGGCAGACCGAAACCGGCTGGGCCATTGCCGCCAACCCCCTGGGGCTGGAGCGCTTTGCCACCAAACCCGGCTCCGCCACCAAGCCCGTTCCCGGCTACAAGGTAACCGTGCTGAACGAGCTGGGGGAAGAGCAAGCCCCCAGCGAGCAGGGCTACATTGCCATTGCGCGGCCGCTGCCCCCGGGCTGTTTGCCCACGGTGTGGCGCAACCACGACCGCTTTGAATCCGGCTATCTGAGCCAGTTTCCGGGCTTTTATGTGTCCGGCGACGGCGGCTATATGGATGAAGAGGGCTACCTGTTCGTGATGGGGCGCATGGATGACGTGATCAACGTGGCCGGCCACCGGCTTTCCACCGGCGAAATGGAAGAAATTGTGGGCAGCCACGAGGCGGTGGCCGAATGCGCCGTGGTGGGCGTGCACGACGAGCTGAAAGGCCAGCTGCCCCTGGGGCTGGTGGTGCTGAAAGACGGCTATGCCTCGCACAACGGCAACATAGAGCAAGCCCTGCTGCAACTGGTGCGCGACCAGGTGGGCGCCGTGGCCTGTTTCAAACAGGCGATTATCGTGGACCGGCTGCCCAAAACACGCTCCGGCAAAATACTGCGACGGGTGATCCGCCAGATCGCCGACGGCGAGCAGTATGTGGTGCCATCCACCATCGACGACCCAACCTCTCTGGAAGAGCTGGCGCGGGTGCTGGAGTAACTTCCCTGTGAGCCGATTAATTGCCATAATCGGCTCATATTTTGATTCGATTAGGGTGGTTATTCGGCTCATGTACATCTGGCAACATAAGGACTGGCCTCATTTCCGTTGGGATGAAGCAACGCTTAAGCCCAGGCTTGACGAGATCCGCTGGCTGCAGGGGAGGCTGTTGGGCCGCACTGAGGTGGCCCCTGCGCAAACCGACTCCGCCGTGGAAATGGACGCCCTGATCCAGAATGCCATCCGCACAAGCGAAATTGAGGGTGAGCACCTGGATGTGGGATCGGTTCGCTCGTCGGTGGCCCGTCAGCTTGGGCTTGAGCAGGCCGGTATGGCCGGCAGACCTACTCCCGAGTCCGACTCTCTGGTAGCCCTTTTACTGGAAGCCACCCATCAGCCCGAACAGCCATTGTCTTGTGAGCAGCTATGTCGTTGGCAGGCACGGCTGTTTCCTCGTGAGAGCATTCTTTCCCGAATTTTGATTGGTGAGCTGCGGGGTGAACACCCTATGCAGGTGATATCCGGCCGAATGGATAACCCCACAGTTCATTTTGAAGCACCGCCCAGGCAGGGGCTGGAACAGCAACTGAACGCCTTTATTGAATGGTTCAATCATCCGCCGGAACAGCTGGATTCTATTCTCAGAGCCGGTATTGCTCATTTATGGCTGATCACCCTGCATCCTTTTGATGATGGTAACGGGCGGGTAACCAGAGCGGTTACCGACAGGGCGCTGGCCCAGGCCGAGGCCCGCTCCGTGCGTTTTTATTCTCTGAGTGCGGCCATTATGGCCCGGCGTAATGGCTATTATGACCACCTCGAACAAACCCAGAAGGGTAATCTGGACATCACCATCTGGCTGGCCTGGTTTCTGGACACTTTGCAAGAGGCACTGCAGCAGGCGCTGGCACGGGTTGATCGGGTACTGGAAAAGGCTCATTTCTGGCAGCGACATGCAAAAACGCCCCTGAGTGAACGGCAGATAAAGGTACTTAACCGGCTGCTTGATAACGCGGGAGAAGAGTTTGAAAGCGGCATTAACGCTCGTAAATATCAGGCACTGGCCAAGGTGAGCAAGGCCACGGCCACACGTGATCTGGCAGATCTGGTAGAAAAAGAATGTTTGCACAGCCTGCCGGGCGGTGGGCGCAGCACTCGGTATGGGCTGCTCTAAGCAAGTATTTTCACTCTGGTCTCCATGGTCCGGCAAAGGGAAGGGAGCGTGAAACACTATCCTTGTCTGGCCCTGTAACTCCGCCAGCAAGGAGGACAACATGCATATCGCTATGCTGACCATCACCTTTTCTCTGCCGGGATGTGGCTCGTTAAAGGAAAAACGCCAGCGCATGGGTGGCATGCATGAACGGTTCGGGCGCAACCCGTCGGTCGCCGTGTGCGAGAGTGGCGAGCACAATAGTCACGATGCCAGCGAATGGTCCTTTGTGGTGGTGGCGGCCTCGCGACGGGAGGTGGAATCGCTGTGCAGCCGCATTGAAGACAAGATACAGAGCACCGTAGACGCACGCATCATCAGCGTTACCCGCGAATTCCTGTAGGAGTGTTATGAAAAAGATACACATAGATATCGTTTCCGATATTGCCTGCCCCTGGTGTGCCATTGGCTATGCCCGGCTGGCGCAGGCCATGGAGCGGCTGGCGCCCGACCATGAATTCAGCGTGCAGTGGAAGGCATTTGAGCTGAACCCGGATCACAGCGGGCAAGGTGAACCCATTCTGCCTGCCCTGGCCAGAAAATACGGGCGGAGCGAGCAGGAGATGCGGGAAAACCAGCAGCGCATGAAGACCATTGCCACCGGGCTTGGCCTTAACTTTGAGAAAATACAGGAGCGGTTAACCTGCAATACCTTTGATGCCCACCGGCTGGTGAAGTGGGCAGGGGAGCAGGGCCGGCAAACCGCCATGAAACAGGCCTTATTCGAGGTGTATTTTGGCAAGGCGATGGATGTGTCTGATCACGCTGTGCTGCTGAGTTGCGTTCAGGCCCTGGGGCTGGACCCGGCAAAAGCCAGGCAGGTGCTGGACTCGGATCAATACGCCGATCTGGTGCGGGAAGAGGCAGCGACGTACCAGCAGGCCGGAGTCAGTTCTGTACCCGCCTTTATTATCAACAACCAGTACCTGATTGCCGGCGCCCAGGAGCCCGATGCCCTGGTGCAGGCCCTGCAAGAGATTGGCGTCGAGTCTGCCTGAAGGCTCACCTTATAGCCAACGGCCCGCACTGCGGGCCGTTTTTGTTGGTTTCATTTGAATTCTTTCTCGGCTGCGGCAAAATACGATGCACAATCAAAGCCTCACCAGGCCGGGTCGCCAGTAAGATCGGGGCGGTAGCGTGGCTTTTGCCCGTATGCATTAGTGTTCTGAGGGTGAGTCACACGAACCTCTAACTTGTATACATATACAGTTATATTGAGTCTCGTAGCTGGTTTGCGCTTTGTTTCACTCATCGGAGTTCTCGAATGCCAGCAAGTGACCTACCAATATGGTCATAAATCATGGCGTTATGACTGGTCCATGAAAGCATTCAAGACTTGATTGCGGAGTTATTGAGCAGTCTCAATTTCACGCACTGTAGAAGCGCCCGAGAGCTAATTTTATCTATTTAAATCAAATGGTTAGCTTGGGTTTGATAGAGGGCTCGGTTTGTTTTTATTTAGCTGGGTCAATATACAAATGTTAAATCCTAAAGGGACTGTATGACACTGATTGAGCTTGAAGCTCTAGCATCTGAAAAACTCTCGATAAACAACGAAGAAAGCAGAACGAGCTTTCTTCGATTGTTAAATACAGGCTTGCTTGTAAATGTCATTGACAACTTGTTAGGTAATGAAAGAGAGCTTAATGAAGTAGCAAGCAGATCCTATTACCACAACAACGGATTTTTAAAGGTTGTGTTGATAGAAAAGCGACCTAAATATTCTGTTAGGTTTCACATTTGGCCTGAAGAGTCATTTCAAGCTCCTGATGTCCATAATCATCCTTGGGACATGACTGGATTAGTTTTGAATGGTTCATATGAGTGGCCAATATATTCTCTTGACCAAACTTCGGAAGGCAGTGAAAGTTTTGATTTATTTGAATGCCGGTATTTGGAAGACTACTCAGGGCATTCGTTCCATGATCTTGATAAGGTTATTTTAAATCAGGTAGATAAACTAAGTTTTCAGCAAGGTGATATTTTTCAATTTCCTCAGACACAGTACCATAGTGTAAGAAAAGAGAATTCCCAACCCGCAGAATCAATAGTCATAACTGGTGACTCAGTAGGGTTAAGTGCAAATGTGATTACAAACCGGAAAATCATGTGTAGCTCTATATCTAAAAACTCCTCTGTCGAGAGTTCTTTCTTACAAGGTAAATTGTCTTCATTTCTAGAGCGGAGGTTGCCTTGATTGTTAAAGATATAATAAAAAGTCCTTATAAATTAAGGGTTTACTTTGTTAGTCTAGTAATGTTTTTAGTATTCATGATAGTTGCTAATTATTACTTGTTACCTAAAGCATTTATTTACTTTGGAAGCAATTATGAAGGTGCGATCCCTTCATTTATTAATAATTTAATAGCGCTACTTGGTTCAAGCTTGATTGCTTCCGGCTTTATATGGTTTGTAACACCCAGTGGTTTAAATAGTAATGATGTGAATGTGATTTCCTCACATGATATTAAAGATTTTCTTAATTCCATGCTAAATAGAACCGAACGCTTTTCCTACTATGGTCATACGGCTAGGTGGAACAGAGCAGTCACATTTCCAAAAATTCTAGAGCAGGCTAAAGATTTAAGAGTTACTAAGCATATTGATTTGATAATAATCGACCCAGATGATGCAAGTGCTTGTAACCTCTATGCTTCATTCGGGCATGGCGAAAGAAAAAAAGGTAGAAAAATTCAGTCAGCAACAGATGTAAGAATTGAACTACTTACAACTTTTTTGTGTTGCATAGAAATCAATAAATCACCATTTATCGAAATCGGTTTATATGTAACAGATAAGGTTTCAATATCTAGGTTTGATATTTCCGATAATGCATTGATGTTGACTAAACCATATCAAGGTGATCCTGCTCTTTATTTTCCCAAAAACACATTCTTTTACTCTTCGTATAAAGAGGAATTTAATGTCGCCAAGCAGCAATGTAAAAGGATAAATTTGGACATTTCAGAAAAAGACATCAAAGAATCGAATCTAAAGAAGGCACTTTGTGAGGCTGGTTTTCAGGCAGACTATGTTGATAGCGAATTTGGAAAAGAACTATTGGAAACATTTGGCAAAGTAGAAAAGCCATATTGATTTAACAAGCGCATGTTGTCGGACTGTTTTTCCGCTGCGCTCCAAACCAGCCGCAAATGCGAGCGTTATAGCGCAATAGAGAACTATGCGTAATTTGTTCAATGTCATAACTCAGAAAAAATGGGCTTTTCTGCTTCTGGACTGTCTGAGCCTAAGAAACACACTGATAAAAGTGTAAGAAATATATCATCAAATAGGGTGTGGACTATTAGTGGCGAAGGTTCATCACCAAAGACGACCTATCTGGCAGGGGTATTTACAGTTTCCCGAGTATCATCAGACACATTTGACCATCCAGACTTTAAAAAATCAGCATGTGGTTCCGGCTATATAATTGGTAAAAAGGTAGCTTTAAATGGTCTAGGTTGGTTCGAGGTGTTCAAGTCTGATATGAATAATTTCATTAATAGCCTCTCAGAAATAACTAATAGGGCACTTATTGAAGGATTAGAAAGCGCATCGGTACCATATACGCTATAACAAGGTGGTCAAGTTCACTCTGGATCTCACTACGCTTGGCATTTTTTGATTGGGTCTAGTTTAGTGATTGCGAAGTTCAAATTGAGCTGTGTGGTAGTATAGTTCACACCTTAATTGGACGTTACCTGAATTGTATTGGAACGTATCTAAAAATGATTGAGCTAGGGATTTATATATTTATAATTACATTTTTTTCTGTTTTGGCAGGAATTATTGAACATAACAAAGATCTTGGTAAGATTAGAAGGATTGCAAAAAAAACTAGAGCTTTGGGTGTAAGAGAATGTTTGGCGTTACTAGTTTGGTTGTGCATTATTGCGATGTATTTTATTGTGTTTTTTCTGAATTTAGGTGTCAGCGTTAGCCAGTGTTTTATTATTGGTGTTTTTCTGTTTGCTTCATTGTCTGCTTTGCTTCTTGTAATAATAGATTATAAGTTGGCGCAGTTGGCTGAAATGTACCCAAAAGTAACTTCCACAATCTTTGGGTCATCTGTTCTTATTGTTACTCTGCTGACTAATGTATATGTGGACTATGAGATCTCTAAATTGACAAGCTTGAGTGCCAGTCTGTTTCCGAATGCGCAGAAACTGATATTAATACTTTGGGCGCCTATATTTTGGATCTTTGTAATCATATTGCTCTCATTCATTTTTTATGTGTTCCATGGCTTGATCACATGTATTCGCATGGCTAGGGAAATATCTTATGTTAATAGCCTTTACAATGTCTTATGTTTGTTTTTGGGGGTAAAACGTAATCATCGCGGCTTTAATGTTTACATGGATTTGGCAATTTCTTTGGGGCTGCTTATTGTATTAGTAACATTTCCGAAAATTATAAGTGGCTATACTAATAGTGATTATTTTAAAGAATCAGTAAGCAGCCTGTTGGTTTTTTCGTCGTATCGAGAGGCGGAAAGAAGTTGTGCCAATATTGATGACCCTAAATTGGCAATATCTTTTCTAAAGGGTAATGATATATCCATAGCTAAGTTTCAAGAAAATGTTGGCTATAGATTTTCAGTTGGTGAGTGTATTCGCTCAAGATAAAAGATCAAAGCACATGAACTTGGAGAAGTCGTTAGTTTTTACAAGAAAAAGTAGCTAGCCTTACCAAGCCAGTGTTTGAGGTGTTAAGGAATAGTGATGATCATAATCTATGGAATAAAAGAAAACCTCAACCCGATAAAAGCTGAATTGTCGAATGTAATCCATGGCTGTATGCAAAGTGTACTGGGCATGCCGGAAGATAAACGAGCGCATCGTATTGTGCCCCTGGATAAAGATGACTTTTATTATCCTGGCGGCAGGAGCGATGCGTATACGGTTATCGAGATCAATATGATGGCTGGTCGCAAGCCCGAGACCCAGAGAGAGCTGATTAAAACCCTGTTTCGTGAAATAGAGTCTCAGATCGGGCTGAGTCCTGTTGATGTGGAAATCACCATCAAGGAGCAACAACCCTATCAGTGGGGATTCAGGGGAATGACGGGTGATGAAGCGAGGGATCTCAGCTATAAGGTCAATGTGTGAATCTCGGGCTGTTACACTGTCACCCGCATGATTTTTCGGAGAAATAACATGAGCACCTATCCCATAGGTACGCCCGGCAAGCCCTGGGGCGAGGCGGAGCGCACCGAATGGCTGGCCCGGCAGCGCCGCCAGCGCAGTTATGAAGCAGACGCACTCAGTGCAATCGAGCGCCTGGCTTCGCGCTTTGATGTGCAGCAGTACGGTGAGCTGAATGTTGGCGATGAGCGTTTTCCGCTGATGGCCATTCGCAGCCGCGACTGGCGGGAGGAGCTGCCGGTGGTGCTGGTAACCGGGGGCGTGCACGGTTATGAAACCAGCGGTGTGCACGGGGCGCTGCAGTTTGTGGAGCAGCATGGCGAGCGTTACGCCGGCCGGGTGAATTGGCTGGTGGCGCCCTGCGTCAGCCCCTGGGCTTATGAGCGCATTCAGCGTTGGAATGCCAATGCGGTAGATCCTAACCGTTCATTTACAGCAAACAGCCCGGCGGCCGAATCGGCGGCACTCATGCAACTGGTGGCACCGGTGCGTGAGCGGGTGTTGCTGCACATCGATCTGCACGAAACCACGGATACCGATGAAAGCGAGTTTCGCCCGGCGCTGGCCGCGCGGGATGGCAAGCCTTTTACGCCTTGCGGCATTCCCGATGGCTTTTATCTGGTGGACGACAGCGAGTATCCGCAGCCTGCCTTTCAGCAGGCGGTCATCGCCGCAGTGGAAAAAGTCACTCACATTGCACCGGCGGATGAAAATGGCGAGATCATCGGCTCTCCGGTGGTGGCCAGAGGGGTGATTGAATATCCGCTGACCCGGCTTGGGCTGTGCGCCGGCATGACCAACGCCCATTACAAGACCACCACGGAAGTGTACCCCAACAGCCCCCGCGCCACGCCTGAGCAGTACAATGCCGCCCAGGTGGCGGCGGTGTGTGGGGCCATCGACTATGCACTGGCGCAACCTTAACCTCAGCCTCAACCACGGAAATAAATAAGGGGAAGCAACATGATCACGCCCATTACCCGGCCAGAGTTCGAGGCCTTCTGGCCTGTGTTCTCCCGGGTTATTCAGGCCCAGGAAACTTATGCCTTTGCACCGGACATGACCCTGGAGCAGGCGTATCAGCTTTGGTGCCAGTTGCCGCTGAAAACCTTTGTGTATGTGGAGCAGGGCCAGGTGCTGGGCTCTTATTACCTCAAGGCCAATGCCGCCGGGCCGGGCGACCATGTGTGTAACTGCGGTTATATGGTGTCCGAAAAAGCCAGGGGCAAGGGCATTGCCCGGGCGCTGTGTGAGCACTCCCAGCAGCAGGCGGTGGAGTTAGGCTTTAAGGCGATGCAGTTTAACAGCGTGGTCTCCACCAACGAGGTGGCGGTGGCGCTCTGGCAAAAGCTCGGCTTTGAGATTGTTGGGTGTGTGCCAAAGGCGTACCGGCATGCCCGGCTGGGGTATGTGGATACCTTTGTGATGTACAAATGGCTGGCGAATGAAGGTTGAAGCCTTAACCGTTGACGAGGTGCTGCCGGTGCGCCATGCGGTGCTCTGGCCGAACGAGCCGGTGGCGTTTTCCAGAGTGGCGGAAGACGAGGCCGGCGAGCATTTTGGCGTGCGCCAGAACGGAGAGGTGATTTGTGTGGCCTCGGTGTTCTTTGAGAGCGATGCCGCCAGGCTGCGCAAGTTTGCCACCAAGGTTGAGTGTCAGGGGCAGGGGACCGGCTCTGTGGTGCTTGAGTTTTTGATTGCGCATTTGCGTGAGCGGGGTGTGCGGCGGTTCTGGTTTGATGCCCGGGCGTCGGCCACTGCGTTTTATGAGCGGTTTGGCTTTGTGGTGGAAGGTGAGCGGTTTTACAAGCACGGGGTGGCGTATTACCGCATGAGCCTTGTTTTGTAAGATTTTTGAGTTTGTATTTTACATAAGGTTGAATGTAGCGAAGTTGATGGCAGGTTGCCGCGTTGCGGCAATTTGCGGGCTGGCAGCCCGCGCTCCAGTGATGTATCTGAGCTCGTTTATTACTTTACAGGTGGCGCATGACCTGAAGTAGTGCCCCGTGGCCGACGATGTGGCACGGCGTTGCAGCTCATCATCAGCAGGCTTTCGAGCAACGGGGAGTGTGGAGCAAAGACGGATTGCCGCGTTGCGGCAAGTTGCGGGCGGGCCGCCCGCGCTCCAGTAATTGGCGTTACTTTTATGGCTGATATGCATTCCCACGCGGAGCGTGGGAACGAGAGGAGGTTGCCGCGTTGCGGCAATATGCGGGCTGGCAGCCCGCGCTCCAAACTGGCTTATTTGCTGTGGCGTTCTTTGAGTTTGGCCATCACGTCGGCCAGCTCCAAGCCTTCCTGCTGCAGCAGCACGGTGAGGTGGTAGAGCAGGTCGGCGGATTCGTTCACCAGCTCGTCGTGATCGTGCACTGTGGCGGCCAGGGCCGTTTCCACGCCTTCTTCACCCACCTTTTGCGCAATGCGCTTGGTGCCCTTGGCATAGAGGCTGGCGGTGTAGCTGGAGGCCGGATCTGCGCCCTTGCGGCTGGCGATCACCTGTTCCAGCTCGGCGAAAAAGGTCAGCGCCGGGGCCTGTTGCTCGTTAAAGCAGGACACGGTGCCCAAATGGCAGGTGGGGCCCACCGGCTCGGCCATCACCAGCAGGGTGTCGTTATCGCAGTCGGTGCTGATGTCCTTCAGCTTCAGCACGTGGCCCGAGCTTTCGCCCTTGGTCCACAGCCGGTTTTTGGTGCGGCTGAAGAAGGTGACCTGGCCGGTTTCCTGGGTTTTGGCAAGGGCGTCACGGTTCATGTAGCCCAGCATCAGCACGGTGCCGCTTACGGCATGCTGAACAACGGCCGGCATCAGGCCATCGACCTTGTCCCAGTCCAGTTTGGCGGCATCAATCACGGATCACTACTCCTTCTTGCTTGAGGTATTGTTTGAGCTCACCGATGTTGATGATGCCCTTGTGAAACACGGAGGCGGCCAGGGCGCCGTCCACGTCCGCGTCCAGAAATGCATCGCGAAAATGCACCATTTCGCCGGCACCGCCCGAGGCGATGAGCGGCACCTGGCAAATGGCCCGCACCCGCTGCAGCTGCTCCAGATCATAGCCCTGGCGCACGCCGTCCTGGTTCATCACGTTCAGCACAATCTCGCCGGCGCCGCGCTGCTGCACTTCCTGCACCCAGTCAAAGGTGTTCCAGCGGGTCACCTGAGTGCGGCTTTCGTCGCCGGTAAACTGGTGCACCTGATACTGGCCGGTGGCCTCGTCAAAGTAGGAGTCAATGCCCACTACAATGCACTGCACGCCAAAGGTGTCGGCCAGCTCGGTAATGAGCGCCGGGTTGGCCAGGGCAGGGGAGTTGATGGAAATCTTGTCGGCGCCGAACTCCAGAATGCGGGCCGCGTCTTCCACCGACTTGATGCCGCCGGCCACGCAGAAGGGAATGTCGATCACCTGCGCCACCCGGCTTACCCAGCTCTTGTCCACCACGCGGTCCTGGCTGGAGGCGGTGATGTCGTAAAACACCAGCTCGTCGGCGCCCTCGGCGGCGTAGCGCTCCGCCAGTGGGACGATGTCGCCGATGATCTCGTGGTTGCGGAATTTCACACCTTTAACCACCTGGCCGTCTTTCACGTCCAGGCAGGGAATTATGCGTCTTGCCAGCATGCAATGGCCTCCTTGACGGTGAATTTGCCTTCCAGCAGCGAGCGGCCGAGGATCACGCCGGCCACGCCGGTGCCCTTGAGCGCCTCAATGTCGCCGATGTTGCCGATGCCGCCGGACGCCTGCCACAAAATGGTGGGGTAGCGGGCGGCCAGCTCACGATACAGCGCCACGTTGGAGCCGGTGAGAGTGCCGTCCTTGGAGATGTCGGTGCACAGCACATGGCACAGGCCCGCGGGCAGGTAGTGCTCCAGCAGGGCTTCAATGGTGATGCCGCTGTCTTCCTGCCAGCCGGCGATGGCGATTTTCTTCTCGCCGTCGGCGGTGATGTTGATGTCGAGCGCCAGCACAATGCGGTCGGGGCCGTAGTGCTTGATCCAGCCGGCCACCAGCTCCGGGTTCTTCACCGCAGTGGAGCCAATGACTACGCGCTGGGCACCAATGTCGAGCAGATCTTTCACGTCCTGCTCGGTGCGGATGCCGCCGCCAATCTGCACCGGCACCGGCGTGTTTTCAATCAGGCTTTTAATCACGTCCAGCTGGCGCTCGCTGCTGTTCTTGGCGCCGTCCAGATCCACCAGGTGCAGCTGGGTGGCGCCCTCGGCCACATAGAGGTCAAACCGCTCCTGGGGGGAGGCGGTGTATTCGGTTTTCTGCTGGTAGTCGCCCTGATACAGGCGCACCACCTTTCCACCGATAAGGTCTATCGCAGGAATGATCATTACAGCTCCAGAAAGTTTTTCAGCAGTTGGGCGCCGGCGGCACCGGAGCGCTCCGGGTGAAATTGCACGCCAAAGAAGTTTTCCTGGCCAATGGCGGCGCTGAAGGCCTGGCCATGCTGGCAGGTGGCCAGGGTGTATTCACCCACGGGCACCGCGTAGGAGTGCACGAAATAGAAGAAGCTGCCTTCGGGAATGTCCTTGAACAGCGGGTGGCCGGGCATGGGGGTGATCTGGTTCCAGCCCATGTGGGGCAGGCGGATGCCGTCGCCCCCTTCCAGGTGCACACAGTCGGCGTCCACCTTGCCCAGGCAGTCCACGTCGCCCTCATCCGAGTGCTTCACCAGCATCTGCATGCCAAGGCAAATACCCAGCACCGGCTGGTGCAGCTGGTCAATCAGCTCCACCAGGCCCCGCTCGTGCAGGTTTTTCATCGCCTCCTTGGCGGTGCCCACCCCGGGCAGCAGCAGCTTGTCGGCGGCCAGCACCACTTGCGGGTCGCGGCTCACGGTCACCTCATAGCCCAGGCGCTCAATGGCGTAGCGCACGGAAGAGAGGTTGGCGCAGCCGGTATCTATGATTACGACCTTCACAATACCCCCTTGCTCGACGGCAGCTCATTGCCTTCCACCCGCACGGCCTGACGCAGGGCGCGGCCAAAGCTCTTGAACACGCTTTCCACCATGTGGTGGGTGTTGTCGCCGGTCACCTTGAGGTGAATGTTGGCGGCCAGGCTGTCGCTTAAGCTGCGGAAGAAGTGGGGCACCATTTCCACGGTAAGGTCGCCGGCCTTGGGCTGTTTGAACTCGCCTTCAAACTTCATGTAGGGCCGGCCGGACAAGTCGAGGGTCACCGCCGCTTCGCATTCGTCCATGGGCAGCACAAAGCCAAAGCGGCCAATGCCGCGCTTGTTGCCGAGTGCCTTGCGCAATGCCTCGCCCAGGGCCAGGGCGGTGTCTTCCACGGTGTGGTGATCGTCAATGTGCAGATCGCCGTCCACCTTTACGGTCAGGCGAAAACCGCCGTGAGTGGCGATTTGATCCAGCATGTGGTCGAAGAAGTGCAGGCCGGTGCTGATCTGGCTGCCGCCGGTCTGATCCAGGTCCACACTCACGCGAATGTCGGTTTCCCTGGTGGTGCGGGTCACCTCGGCGGTGCGGCCACGGCTGGTGAGCCGGGCCACGATCTCGGTCCAGCCCAGCTCGTTATGGCCGTAGTGCAGGCCGGGCAACCCCATGTTTTCCGCCAGCTGCATGTCGGTGTGGCGGTCGCCAATCACCCAGGAGTCGGTAAAGTCGATTTTGCCCTGCTGCAGGTAGTCTTTTACCAGGCCGAGACGCGGCTTGCGGCAGGCGCAGTCGTCATGCTGAAAGTGGGGGCAGATCAGCACGTCGTCAAAGCGCACGCCCTGGGAGGTGAGGATCTGCATCATCAGGTTGTGGGGGGCATCGAAGTCTTCCTGAGGGAAGCTGTCGGTGCCCAGACCATCCTGGTTGGTGACCATCACCAGCCGGTAGCCGGCGTTTTGCAGGGTCAGCAGGGCGGGAATGACATTGGGCAAAAACGCCAGCTTGTCGAGCCGATCCAGCTGCTTGTCCACCGGCGGCTCTTCCACCATGGTGCCGTCACGGTCAATAAAAAGAATGCGTTCCTTAGACACTTATTGCTCCTTCTGCAGTACGTCGCGTACCGCGTCCATTTCGGCACGGCTGCCGATAGTGATGCGAATGCAGTCGGCCAGTCCCGGCCGGTTTGCGAAGTCGCGCAATATGATACCGGCCCGGCTCATGCGGGCAAACATGTCGCTGCCCGGGGCAAAGCGCACCAGCAGGTAGTTGCCGTTAGGGGCGAACACGTCACGCACCTGGGCGTTTTGCGCCAGTTCTTCGGCGAGCTCCGCCTTGAGCTGGTTGATTTCATTTACCCGATTGCGCATCAGCACCAGGCCCTGATCGCTCAGCGCCTGGGCGGCGATCTGGGCTACCGGATCCGGCACCGGGTAGGGGGCGATGACCTTGAGCAGCAGGCCGATCACCTCGGGTGAAGCCAGGGTAAAGCCGCAGCGAATGCCCGCCAGGCCAAAGGCCTTGGACAGGGTGCGCACGATCACCAAGCCCGGGTAGTCGTTCAGCAGCGGCGCCTGGCTGTGCTCGGGGCAGAATTCGATGTAGGCCTCGTCCACCACCACCAGGGCGCGGCCCTCGGCGGCGTCCAGCAGGCGTAGCAGGCCGTCGCGGTCCACCAAATCCCCGGTGGGGTTGTTGGGCGAGCACAGGAACACCACCTTCACTCGGTCGAGCTGGGCAATGATGCCGTCAAAGTCCGGCTGGCGGGAGGCGCTCAGGGGCACGTCCACCACCTCCACGCCGTTGGTCTCGGCGCTGATGGCGTACATGCCGTAGGTGGGGGTGGTGATCAGAATGCGGTCCTGACCCGGCTCGCAGAAGGTGCGGATCAGCAGCTCGATGCTCTCGTCACCGCCTCGGCTGACCAGCACCTGCTCCGGCGCCACGCTGGCATAGGCGGCGTAGGCATTGATCACCGTCGGCGGCTGGCACTCGGGGTAGCGGTTCAGGCGGGCACAGTCCAAGTTGAACTGGCCGCTGTCGGCGGCCTCGTTCGCATTCAGCCAGATGTGGCCGTTGCCGCCGATACGGCGGGCGGACTGATAGGGGGTCAGTGCCTGAACCCGGGCGCGGGCCAGTTGGGTAAGGCTCATGCGTGTTTCTCCAGTTTGGCGAGCCTCAGGCTCACCGCGTTTTTGTGGGCATCCAGGGTTTCGGTGGCGGCCAGCAGCTCCACCGCCGGGCCAATGGCGCGTAGGCCTTCGGGGCTCAGCTCCTGCACCGTGTAGCGGCGCTGGTAGTCGGCCAGCCCCAGGCTGGAATAGGTACGCGCATAGCCGTAGGTGGGCAGGGTGTGGTTGGTGCCGCTGGCGTAATCGCCGACCGATTCCGGGGTCCAGGCGCCCAAAAAGATGGAGCCGGCGTTTTTCAGGCGCGGCAGCAGGGCGCGCGGGTGTTCGGTCTGCACAATCAAGTGCTCGGGGGCATAGGCATTGGAAATGGCGGCGGCCTGCTCCAGATCCCGGCAGATAAAGGTGCGGCTCTCGGCCAGGGCCTGGCGGGCAATGTCGGCCCGGGACAGCTCAGCCAGCTGGCGCGCCAGCGCCTCGTCCACCTTGCCGGCAAAATCCCGGCTCGGGGTCACCAGAATGACCTGGGAGTCGGGGCCGTGCTCGGCCTGAGACAGCAGATCGGCGGCAATAAAGTCGGCGTCGGCAAACTCGTCGGCAATCACCAGCACTTCCGAGGGCCCGGCGGGCATGTCGATGGCGGCACCGTCGACGTCACTCGATACCTGCTGCTTGGCCTCGGTCACCCAGGCGTTGCCCGGGCCGAAGATCTTGTCCACCTTGGTCACGGTCTCGCTGCCGTAGGCCATGGCGGCAATGGCCTGGGCGCCCCCAAGAGTGTAAATGGCGTCCACGCCGCAACGCTTGGCGGTGTAGACAATGGCGTCGTTAATCGGGGGCGGTGAGCACAGCACCACCCGGGCGCAACCGGCCAGGCGCGCCGGAATGGCCAGCATCATCACGGTCGACACCAGGGGCGCACTGCCGCCGGGCACGTATAGGCCCACTTTTTCAATGGGCTGAAAGTGCAGCTCGCAGCGCACGCCGGGGCTGGTGTCCTGGATCACGGCCTCGGGCAGCTGGGCCTGGTGAAAGGCCTCGATGTTGCCGATGGCCAGTTCAATGGCGGCTTTCAGCTGGGGGCTCACCCGCTCAGCGGCGGCGGTAATCTCGGCGTCGGTCAGTTGCAGGCTGTCGCGCTCGGCGCGGTCCAGGGTACGGGTGAGATCCAGCAGGGCGGCGTCGCCGCCATCGCGCACACGAGCGATAATATCGGCCACCTGGGCCTCGCGGCCGCTTTGCGCAAGGGCCGGGCGGCGCAGGGCGGCTGCCTGCTCGGCGGCGCTTAGTTGGTTCCAGTCCAGGGTGTTCATGGCTTACTCCATCATCTTCTCAATGGGCAGCACCAGAATGGATGACGCGCCCAGGCTCTTCAGGCCTTCCATGGTTTCCCAGAACATGTCTTCGCTGCTCACCATGTGAATGGCTACCTGATTGGTGTCGCCGGCCAGCTGCATGATGGTGGGGCGCTCGGCGCCGGGCAGCAGGTCAATCACGTCTTCCAGCTTGTCTTTGGGGGCGTGCAGCATGATGTATTTGCTTTCCCGCGCCTGTTGCAGGCCCTGAATGCGGGGCAGCAGTTTGTCGACGATTTGCTGCTTGCCGGCGGGCAGGGGGTTGCCGCTTTGAATGAGCACCGCCTTGGAGCGGAAAATCACGTCGGTTTCCACCAGGCCGTTGGCTTCCAGGGTGGCGCCGGTGGAGACCAGATCACAAATGGCGTCGGCCACGCCGGCGCGGGGGGCCACTTCCACCGAGCCGTTCAGCATCACGCTTTTGAACTTGACGCCCTGGTTGTCCATGTAGCGCTTCAGCAGCCAGGGGTAGGAGGTGGCGATGCGCTTTCCTTCCAGGCTTTGCGGGCCCTGGTAGTCGAAGTCGTCGGCCACCGCCAGCGACAGCCGGCAGCCGCCGAAGTCCAGGCGCTTGAGCACGCTGTAGTCGGCGGCCTCGCCCTGGGCCTGGCGGTCCATCAGGGTTTCTTCCAGCACGTTTTCGCCCACCACACCCAGGTCGACCACGCCGTCCATCACCAGGCCGGGAATGTCGTCGTCCCGCACCAGCAGCAGATCGATGGGCATGTTTTCAGCGTGGGCAATCAGCCGTTGCTCGCGCAGGTTGAGCTTGACGCCGCAGCCTTTGAGCAGTTGCTGGCATTCCTTGCTCAGCCGGCCGGATTTCTGAATCGCGATGCGAAGACGGGTTTTATCCAAAGTCATAAGCTGTGTTCCTTGTGGGTGATGTGAGTCCTAAAAACGAAAAACCCCCGAAAGCGATGCTTCCGGGGGTCATAATTCTGTCCTGCTGGAAGCCGCCAAGCGCAAGGTCTTCCAGAAAAAGCATTCTGAAAGACTAGTGTCGATGATGATGGTGATGCTTGGCGTTGTGCAGGAAGTTCATGATGCTGTGTTCGGCTCGTTCAATTCGTTGAAAACGGATTCACCATAACAAGCCGGCGCCGTTTTGCCAACCGGCAATTCACGGTTTTGTGGGCCCGGCAACCCGGGGCGGTGGCCGGCGGTGTCGTCATATCTGTGGCTGAGCATGGAGTCAGCCTGTTATTTGTCTGGTTAATTGGTTTTTCGGTGAGAGGGCATGCTGCCCTGTACCCGCATGGTTATATTCCTTGCTGATCAGACCACTGCCGGTGACGTGATAAAAAACCGGGGCCGGAGTGCAAACCTTGAGCTGACGCATTTTTGCCTGTTTGAATCCGTGTAAAATGCATTGTTCCGGCCAGTTGTTCACAAGGATTGTTGATATTTTGCCCAGTTTGCCCGCCTTGCCGCTCCATCAGAGTAAACAACCCGTTTGGCTGCGGAGTGCCCGGTAATGGATCGCCGCCGCTTTCTTGCCGCGGTGGCCGGTCTGGCGGCCCTGCCGCTGATCGGGTGCGGTGCCGCCAAGCCGCTGCGCATCGGTATTCATGCCTGGATTGGTTACGAAACCCTTTATCTGGCCCGCACCCTCAACTGGTTACCCTCTTCCGTGCAGCTGGTATCGGGGAGCAGTGCCACTGACTCGCTCACCGGCCTGCGCCTGGGCGAGCTGGAGGCGGCCTGCCTGACCCTGGACGAGGTGCTGCTGGCCCGCAGTCAGGGCGTTCCCCTGACCATCGCCACCGTATTCAATGTGTCGGCGGGGGCCGACATGCTGGTGGTCCGCCCCGGCATTCAGCGCCTGGAGCAACTGGCGGGCAAGCGTCTGGGGGTGGAGTCCAGTGCCCTCGGTGCCCTGATGCTGAACCGGATACTGCACCACGCCGGCCTGTCCCGCTCGGCGGTACGGCTGGTGGAATTGGCACCGGATCAACAACTGGCGGCCTGGCAGGCGGGGCGGGTAGAGGCCGTGATTACCTATGAGCCCACCGCCGGCCGCTTGCTGGAGCTGGGCGCCGAGCGGCTGTTTGACAGCCGCAGCCTGCCCGACACCATTTTTGACGTGCTGGCGGTGCGTGCCGATCTGGCCGGTGCCAGCCCGCTGACGGCCCTGGTGAACCATCATTTCCGGGCATTGGAGCACATTCGTACCAATCGCCAGGATGCGCTCTACCGCATTGCCGGTCGGCAGCAAATTTCTCCGGCCCGGGTTGAGCAGGCCCTGGCCGGGGTGGTGATGCCGGGGCTGATGGCCAACCGTCGCTACCTGGAGCAGCCGGACAGTCGCTTGGCCCAGGCCGCCCGGCAACTGCACGATGTGATGCTGGATCATGGCCTGCTGCGCCAGCCCGACCGGTTTCAGCAGCTGTTCAGCCCCCGCTGGCTGCCCGAGGAGAGGGGATGAAGTTGTATTGCCGTGCCCTGTTTCTGCTCTGCCTGCTGGCGCTGCCGGCCCGGGCGGAGCACAACCTTACCCTGGGGGTATTTGCCTACCGGCCCAAGCCGGTGATGATGGCGATGTATCAGCCTCTGGCCGATTACCTGAGTGCGCAATTGCCCGATGGGCGAGTGCAGCTGAGGGTACTGGACCAGGACGAAATGGAAACCGAGCTGTCCCGCAATGGCCTGGATCTGGTGTTTACCAACCCCAGTCACTACCTGCTGCTGCGCAGCCAAAATGCCTTGACCGGGGTTTTGGCCACCCAAATCAGCCGTGAGCAGGGCCGGGCCACCAGCGCACTGGGCGGCGTGATCCTGGTACGCCGGGAGCGTAGCGAGCTGACCACGCTGGACGATCTGCGCCATCGTGATATCGCCATTCCCGGCCGGCATTTCCTCGGCGGCTACCAGGCTCAGGCCCTGGAATTGCTGGAGGCCGGTATCATGCCGGGCAGCGACACCCGTCTCACCGCAGTGGGCGGTCACGACGCCGTGATCGCCGCCTTGCTGAAAGGCCAGGTCGATGCGGGCTTTGTGCGCACCGGCATTCTTGAAAGCCTGCCCGACGCCCAGCGGCGCCGGTTCAGAGTGCTCAACCCCCAGAGCCTGCCCGGCTTTCCTTATGCGGTCTCGACCCGGCTGTATCCGGAATGGCCCTTCCTGGCCCTGCCACGGGTATCCATGCCGGATATTCGGCGCATTGCCAGTGCCCTGATGGCGCTGGAGCATGACCACCCCGCCGCTCGGGCCGCGGGCATTGAGGGCTTTGCGCCGCCGGGGGATTACCTGTCGGTGGAAACCCTGGCCCGGCGTCTGCGCCAGCCTCCCTTTGATGTGGAGGAAGAGCCCAGCCTGCTGGCGCTGTGGCGCTACTACGGACCCTGGCTGGTGTTTGTGAGTGTGTTGTTGCTGCTGCTCAGCCTCAGCCTGGCGGCCCTGGTGCGCAAGCACTGCCAGGTGCGCCAGAGCCGCCGAGCCTACCGGGAGCAAAGCCGCAAGCTGGAGGAGGTGATCTGGGGCACCGGCATCGGCACCTGGGAATGGCAGCCGGCTCAGGACCGGCTGTACTGCAGCGCCCAGTGTGCCGCACCGGCGGGCTATCAGCGGGCCACACCGGGGCCCTTTGGCCGCCAGCAATTGCGCGCCCTCTTTCCTGCCCGCGATGGGGCGGCTCTGGATCAGGCCTGGCAGCGGGTAGAGCAGGGCGACATGGAGCAACTGGAGCTGGAGCTGCGTCTGCGTCATCGCCGGGGCGGTTATGCCTGGGTGTTGATCAAGGGCCGAGTGGTTGAGCGGCACCCCTCGGGTGAGGTGGTGCGCATGTCGGGCACCCTGCAGGACATCAGTGCCAGCAAGCGCCAGCAGGCAGAGCTGGGCGAGAACGAAGAGCGGCTGCGTACCATGATGGCCTTTCTGCCCATGGGCATTGCCCTGACCGACCGCCAGGGGGGGATCGTGCATTGCAATGTGGCCGCCGAACGAATGCTGGGCATGCGCCACCGACACCGGCTGGAGGCGGTCTATGCCAACCAGGGCTGGCGCGTGCTGCGCGAAGACGGTAGCCCCATGCCGGTGCAGGAATTCGCCAGCAGCCGGGCCCTGGCCGAAGGCCGGCCGGTGCAGGGGGTGGTGATGGCGCTGCAGTCTGCGTCCGCGCAGCGCTGGCTGGAGGTGAGTGCCACCCCCCTTGGCCACAGCCGTTACAGCCTGGTGGTGGCCTTTAATGACATTACCGCCCAGCGCCGGGCGGATCTGGATCTGCGCCTGGCGGCGAGTGTGTTCAGCCACACGCGGGAGGCCATCATGATCAGCGATGAGAACGGCACCATTCTTGATGTGAACGAGGCCTTTGAACGTATCACCGGCTTTGCGCGCCACGAGGTGCTGGGCAAAAATGCCAGCCTGCTGCAGGGCGGGCGGCACTCCGCCGCGTTTTATGCGGAGATCTGGCAGGCCCTGGCCGGCCATGGCTACTGGCAGGGGGAGGTGTGGAGCCGGCGCAAAAGTGGCGAGCAGTATGCCCAGATGCTGAACGTCAGCCGGGTGCAGGACAGTTGCGGCCGCTCGCAGCATTTTGTCTCCATGTTTTCCGACATTACCTCCTTGCTGGATCAGCAGCAGAAACTGGAGCGCATTGCCCATTACGATGCCCTGACCGGCCTGCCCAACCGCCTGTTGCTGGCGGACCGGCTGCAGCAGGCGCTGGCCGGCTGCCGGCGTCAGGGCGGTGCCGTGGGGCTGGTTTACCTGGATCTGGACGGCTTCAAGGCGGTCAACGACAGTCATGGCCACGAGGCCGGTGACGAACTGCTCAAGCGCCTGGGCGCCCGCATGCAGGCCTGTCTGCGGGAACATGACACCCTGGCCCGCCTGGGCGGTGACGAGTTTGTGGCGGTGCTGGCGGGCATGAACGGACCCGATGACGGCGACGAGGTCATGGCGCGGTTGCTGGCCAGCGCCAGTGCGCCGGTTGACCTGGGCGGCGGGCTGAGGGTACGGGTTTCGGTGAGCCTGGGCCTGGCGGTGTATCCCAGGGACGGCGTGGATGCCGACACCTTGATGCGCCGGGCGGATCTGGCCATGTACGCCGCCAAGCAGGACGGTAAACACCGCTGGCAGCGCTTTGCGGACATTCGCCAGGAGCAGTTGGAATACGAGCTGGGCGAGGCCTGAGCGCGGTTATCAGCCCATTACCATTATCCCGATAAGGAGCGCACCATGACCGACGTTTTGCTGATGATCCTCTTTACCCTGATGGCGGGTCTGGCCATGCCCGCCGGCGCCCTGCTGGCGCAAATTGAGCGTATTCATCCCCACTGGCTGGAAAACGAGTTCCGTCATTCGGTGGTGGCCTTTGGCGGTGGCGCTCTGTTGTCGGCGGTGGCCCTGGTGCTGGTGCCGGAAGGTGCGGCGCGGCTTGAAGCCAGCACGGCGGCGCTGTGTTTTACCGGCGGTGGGCTGGCTTTTATGGTGTTGGATGTGCTGCTGGCGCAGTTTAAAACCCGGGCTGGCCAGCTGGCGGCCATGTTGTCGGATTTTATTCCCGAATCCCTGGCCCTCGGTGCGGCCTTTGCCTATGGCAGCCAGGGCAGTGCCCTGTTGCTGGCGGGGCTGATGGCACTGCAGAACCTGCCGGAAGGCTTTAATGCCTACCGGGAGCTGTCGGGCAGCGCCCAGCCGGGTAACGGCCGGGGGCGGGCGGTGAAATGCTTTGTCGCCATGGCGCTGCTGGGGCCGGTGGCGGCCCTGGCGGGGTATTTTTGGCTGGCCGCCAACCCGCCACTGGTGTCGGGCATCATGCTGTTTGCCGCCGGCGGCATTCTTTATTCGGTGTTTCAGGATATTGCCCCCCAAGCGGTGCTGAAACGCCACTGGGCGCCCCCCATGGGAGCCGTGTTCGGTTTTCTGCTGGGCATGCTGGGTCATATGATGATCACCCACGGCGCCTGAGGGAGCGGTTCAGCGCACCGGGCGGCATTGAATAAAACGGAACAGTGCCTGCCGTGCCGAAGCCGGTTTTGGTATGATTCTTCTTTTTGCCAACGGAACCGCCGCCTGTGCAGCCCATCGACAGTACCGCACTCTTCGACCCCGACGGGCCCCTGGCCCGAGCGATAGACGGGTTCCGCCCCCGCGCCGCCCAGGTGGAAATGTCGGCGGCGGTGGCCCGGGCCATGACCGACCGTATTCCGCTGGTGGTGGAAGCGGGTACCGGTACCGGCAAGACCTATGCTTACCTGGCGCCGGCGTTGGCTGCCGGCAAAAAGGTGGTGGTGAGCACCGGCTCGCGCAACCTGCAGGAGCAGCTCTATCACCGGGACCTGCCCACCCTGATCAAGGCGCTGGATTACCATCATCCGGTGGCCCTGCTCAAGGGCCGCGCCAATTACCTGTGCATCGAGCGGCTGGGGCGGCTCAACGATGCCGTGCCCGGCCTGTCGGCCGAGGCGCTGACCGATCTGCAGATAGTCAAACGCTTTGCGCCGCTCACCACCAGCGGTGACGTGGGGGATATTCCCGGCCTGCCCGAGCGCAGCGAGATACTGCCGCTGGTGACCAGCACCAACGACAACTGTGCCGGCCGAGACTGCGCCCATTATCAGGACTGTTACCTGGTCAAGGCCCGCAACAAGGCGATGGAAGCCCAGGTGGTGGTGGTGAACCATCATCTGTTTTTTGCCGACATGGCGGTGCGCGATACCGGCTTTGGTCAGCTTATTCCCGATGCCGAGGTGTGCATTCTTGACGAGGCCCATCAGTTGCCGGAGATCGCCGGCCAGTATTTTGGCCAGACTCAGTCCAGCCGGCAGTTTGTGGAGCTGTCACGGGATCTCAGGCTGGCGCAGAAAACCGAAGCCCGGGACATGGCCCAGCTGGGCAAGGCGGCGGATCAGCTGGAACGCTGTGCCCAGGACTTTCGCCTGGCCTTTGGCTTGGACACCGGCCGTGGCCAGCTGCGTCCGGCCCTGGGCCGGCCCGCGGTGGCGCAGGCCCTGGCCCGGCTTAACGACAGCCTGGCCTTTACCCACGAGGTGCTGAAACTGGCCCTCGGCCGGGGGGAAGAGCTGGATCAGTGCTTTGAGCGGCTGATTGGCCTGCGCACCCAGCTGGACGCCCTGACCCGAACCGAAGAGCACGGCTATTCCTTCTGGTATGACTGCAGCCGGCTGCACGTGGCGCTGCACAAAACGCCGCTGTCGGTGGCCGAGCGCTTTGCGGTCGAGCTGGCCCGGGAAGAAACTCGTTGGGTGTTTACCTCCGCCACCCTGGCGGTGGGCGC